>NZ_DDGH01000083.1:221751-243194 GCF_002337565.1 Rhodopirellula sp. UBA1907
ATCTCACCCTGGATCGGGTCAAAAATTCTGCTCAGGAATCTTGCTCTGGCTTCCGTGGCACGATGCGGAATTCGCGATACGAAGCGAACTTCGCGGCACGATTGCTGTCATGGTCGGCATCACGGCTCCGTGATGACCGCCCGTGGAGGCGGACTCGTTCACGCCTTGGAATTCTATCGCTGGCCAACCCGGTTTCCAAGCCCGCCGTCGCACTTCACACTATCGCAACGTCCCAACGCGCCGAAACTTCATGCTTGGAAACCTCATGCACCAACCGCCGCTTTCGTCGTTCGAATCGCTGGCCCGTCGGTTCGACTTCGTTCCCGTCTACCGACGCTTGCTATCTGATACGTTGACCCCCGTCACGGCGTTCATGCACTTGGACGATGGCGGCCCCGCTTTCCTGATCGAAAGCGTGATCGGAGGCGAAAAGGTGGGACGTTTCAGCTTCCTGGGCTCTCGACCACTGGCCCGATTCACCGCCAAAGGCAACACGGTTCAGCGAACCAACCTGTCCACCGGCGAAGTCGTTGAGTCCCAGTGCGACGATCCACTGAACGCGTTTCGCGAGAGTTTTCAGGACCGCACGGCAACCCTGGACGGGCTGCCTCCGTTCATCGGCGGAGCAATCGGGTACGCGGGTTACGATGTGGTCCGATATGTTGAGAATTTGCCGGACACCACCGAAGACGACCGAAACCTCCCCGATCTGAATTTCGCCTTTTATCACACCCTGTGCGTATTCGACCACGTTGACAAAACCATCACGGTGGTCTCCCTGGCCGATTGTCGCGGCATCGATGAGGAAACGGACTCAGCCGCCATTTCCGACGCTCGGCAAGCCGCCGCCGAAGAAGTCGACCAAACGATCAAGCGTCTGACGACCAGCCCACCGGATCTCCGAGTGGACGAGATCATCGAAGAAGACCAACGGCAACCGCTGCCGGTCGAGTCCAACTTCACCCGCGAGTCCTTTTGCGACGCGGTTCGCCACTGTGTCGAATACATTCGCGCGGGCGATATCTTCCAGGTCGTCCCCAGCCAGCGACTCACCGTCAAAAGCGACGTCGATCCTTTCGCGGTCTACCGCTCGCTCCGCGTCGTCAATCCGTCGCCGTTCATGTTCTTCGTCCGCAACCCGGAATGCGTTTTGGTTGGTTGCTCGCCGGAGATCATGTGCCGGGTAAAAGACCGTGAGGTCACGGTGCGACCGCTGGCGGGAACACGGCCCCGTGGTGCGACTGAGAAAGAGGACAAGGCTCTCGAGAAAGATCTGCTGGCCGACCCCAAGGAACGTGCCGAACACGTGATGCTGGTCGACCTGGGTCGCAACGACATCGGCCGGATCGCCGAGTTCGGCACCGTGGACCTGACCGAGATCATGGTGATCGAGCGATACAGCCACGTGATGCACATCAGCAGCGAAGTGCGAGGCAAACTGCGGGAAGGTCTGGACGCGTTTGATGCTTTGAAATCGTGCTTGCCCGCGGGAACCGTTTCAGGTGCTCCCAAAGTCCGTGCGATGCAGGTCATCGACGAGATCGAACCGCACCGTCGCGGCCCCTACGGCGGCGCGGTCGGCTACATCGACTACCGAGGCAACATGGACACATGCTTGGCGCTCCGCACGATCGTGCATCACAACGGGGCGTATCATGTGCAAGCCGGTTGCGGAGTCGTCGCCGACAGCAACCCCGACTCGGAATACGAAGAAACGCTCAACAAGGCCCGCGCCCTGATCGCCGCCATCGAGTGGACCATCGCCCGAGAATCCCGCAACGCCTGAACCACCTTCCGCGCGATCGGCTTCCAGCCAGTGAGCAAGGCCTCTCCACGCTGGGCAACCGCAGAGACTGCTATTCGGTCGAAACAGGCAAAGATAACGCTATCCGTTCTCAATCAGATAATACCGCGGGCGATGCTATGAAATTGCTTATTGTGATGATCGCATCGTCGCTCCCTTTGGCACTGGCTCCGAACTGCCACGCACAGTCGGATGACGAACTCCAGCAAGCTTTGACTCGGAGCATTTCCCAGAACGCCAGCGATCGCATCAGCGGATTCAATGAACTCCGCCAATTCTGGAAGCAGGGAACCGACTCTCGTCCCGACGCATCACCAAACACTCTGAAAAGAGATGTGCCGCCCCTCAATCGACAACAAGACATCCCAGATGAGCATGTCGATCAAATTGCGTTGGCTATCCAACGAGGCTTGCAGGACGAAGAACCTAGCGTGCGAGAGGCAGCGGCAATCGCAATTGGCTCAGCGCCACGACCGCGTCCTGAAGTGATTGCGGCTTTGAGAATTGGGATGAACAGTGGAGACACAACCGTCCTTTGGCACATTTCTTCCCATGCAGCCAAAACCCCGCCTCGAATCGAGTCTGTAATCGATTCCTTGATTCGAAACCTCGGCAGCGATGAATACACCAATTTCTTAGCAGCATCGGATCTCTTGAAAGCATATGGAAAAACAGCCCGTCCTTACGGGCCTCGGATACTTGAAATTGTATTGATCCCCAAAAAGACTCGCAGCCTGAAGTTGTATGTCCTGTGTGACATTGGGCTGACAGATCCAACAGCAAACAAACTTGCTGAGGCAGCCACTGACTTCAATGAACGCGAGTTAGGAATTGCTGCTGTCTGCCTACTCGACCACCCACAACTCTTGAAACAATTGGAGAAACAACGTCCTGAGACAGTCTTTGCCCTCCAAGAACAATTGCCGCGACTGTACCAGCATTTGTGCAAGCACCAATACGCTGCTAACGAGACTCGATTTTGGCTGGAAGAATCCGGCGACCTTCTCCCCGTTACGATGGGGTTATTACGAAAACCAAAATTCATTGAGAAGATCGCTGCAGAAGCTACTTCCGCAGGTCCGCATCGAAAATCACTGCTAGCTGCATGCAAGAGGGCATGTGGCGAACCTCCGCTCACGCAGATACAGGTTGATGCAGACCATCCGGTCAAATTCCGTCCTCAATCCGCTTGGCCCAACACCGATCCTGATCGCCAGAGCAAGAATCGTTTTCATGCTGACGGTGTCACCTTTCTTTTGTTCACAGGTGAAGTAAGGGACAAGGCGGGCGAACACCCGGCTTCAATCCAGTTTTTCAGACTCAACGACAAAATGCTACTTGGAAGAAAAGCAAACGAACGACTGGACGTCTTGTACGATTCCTCGACAGGGCGTTTTGTCTGTTACACATCCGTTTTTGCCGCCTACTCAATGAAACCTGGACAGACAGAACCCGGCCCCTACCAAACTGGCAGCATTCAGGTTCGCGTCGATGCAGAGGGCTGCCGGTCGCTGACGATGCAACTGTTCGATGAGATGCCAGACGTCGTCATCACGCTTGATCCCCTGGGCCAAAACTAGCCCAAGGCTCGTTCGCTCTGCAAATTCAACCAAACTCAAGCAGGCAGGCTCAGAGAACAAGCCCCATCCCAAAGGGATGCCAGAAATTAGCCGGAGGTTTGAGCGACAGCGCCCCCGAATTTCAAACGCGAGTATCTACTCGACCCCGGAGGGTGTCGCAGACTGGTCGCCCGCGTAGTTCTTCATCCCGGTAGGGATTACAGAGAGTAGCCGTCGGTAAGCGATAGCGCCACCGACGGACATGTAAACCCACGTCTCCACTCTCCATCCCTCCGTGGCCGAGGCCACGGAGGGATGGAGAGTGTGTTATTGGGGCTCGTATTCCGGGGGTGCACTGCTACGCAGCAACCCCCGGCTACCATCTGTGATCCCGCCGGGATCCTCGTGGGGAACCACCAAGATCGATCATCAGTGAGCCTCAAAGCCGACTCACTTCTTGCGGACTTCGATGACGTACTTCAACAAGTCGTTAAACTCTTTGCGGTTTTTCATCTGCCGCATCAAGTTCTCAGGCATCAACGACACCTCCGACTCGATCACATCCTCGACATCGTCCTGTGCAATCGTGATGGGTTCCGGTTGAGCGAGATTGCGCAACACAATCTCGTCGTCGTTTTCACTCACACGAATGCCGGTGAAGATCTGACCATCTGCCGTCAGCACGCTCACCTGCGCGTAGTCCTTGTCGATCAACTTCGAAGGGCGGAGCAGGGCATCGACCAGTTCTTCGTTCGTGCGTTTGGTCGTTGCCTTTTCCAGATCCGGGCCCATTCGAACGGTGCCCGCCGGTGGCGAGTGACACGCGAAGCAGGCTGCGGATGATTCATGGAACAATCGTTTGCCACGCTGGAAATTCCCCTTCGCCAAAGCGACCTGAGCCAGCTTGCCCGGCGAAGCGGCCAGCAACTCCTTCTCTAACGCCTCGTTCGAGAACACTTCTGTCTCCGGCGTGACGTTCTCATCCATCAGATCCTTCTCCAGCGGATGCAGCTTGAGAATCTCTTCGGGTTTGTAGAACGTCGTCCGGCCTTTGGTCTCTTCGCGAACGCGGGCGACGGACTCAGGACTGACAACCGAAGCTTCATTCCCCCAGGTGTTCCGCACGAAGGTCAGAACCGCGGCCATTTCATCGTCCTTCAATAAAGAACGGAACGCGGTCATAGGCGGCACGCCTCGGGCAGGGTCGTAAGTCTTCCCAGCCACAGTCATTTTGCCCCACACGCCATGCAGAGCCATCTTGATCAGTCGATCCTCACTCCCGTTGACCCAGGGGCTGCCGACCAATGGTGGGTAGACGTTGGGCGTGCCCTTGCCGTGAGTCATGTGGCAAGTCGCACAGTGCGATTCGCGCTGATAAATCGTCGCACCCAGCTCGTACGTCTTTTTGTCTGCCGGGCTGAGGTGCTTGGGTGTGTCAAACTTGACGAACTCAAGTTCCGCAGGCGCGGCAAACTCGCTTCCGCCCTTTGAATCAACGTTCTCCCAAAAGTGGCGAACCGTCTTGGCAGCGACAACCGCATGCCGGACATCCGATTCCAACAATTGGTTCAATAACGCTTGGTTCTTGACTCCATTTCGTTGATGCAACCAAAGTGCTTCCAACAAGTGGTGGGCTTCCGTTTCATCATTGGGATCGAAATCGGCCATCCACTTTTGCGTCGCCGCGATGACTTTGTCCGAGTCATGTTGAGTGAGCTCGATTCGAGTCCGATGCCGCACGCCATTGACGGGATGCTTGAGATTTTCAAGCAAAGCCTCGATCGGCTGCCCCGCGATTTTGACGGGCTCTTGCAGAGGACGATCCTTGACCGTCAATCGGAAAATGCGGCCGTGAGCGTGGTCGCGATTGGGGTCACGAATGTTGTGCTGCATGTGACCGATGATCGCGTTGTGCCAATCGGAAACATACAGAGCACCGTCCTCGCCAACGACAGCATCGGTGGGACGGAAGTTGCGGTCGTCACTGTTGAGCAACTCCAACCCAGGTGTTCCCCAGACCTCACCGAACTCTCGGTGCTTCTCTTCCGGCTTGGCGGAAGCAATCTCAATGTTCACGGAAGCGACAACATCATCGCCGTCAAAGAACTCGATCTTGCCATTGTTGAAACGGTCTTCGAAGCCTTTGCGGTTCCAAACTTTGAACTCGGTGATTTGCACGGGCGACGGGAAGTCACCTCGCATCCACGGGTCCTTCTGCGGCGAAGTGTGAGCGAAGTTTCCCTTGTCGCCATCGACGAGCCGTTGGACAGGAAAAGCTCCGTTGTTGTATTCGCTCGATTGTTTCAGCTTGGCCGTTTTCGCGATGTTCTTGCCGCCACTGAAAATCTCCACTTCCGAGAGATTCATCTGCTGCCGGCCATTTACGCTGAGCTTGAACCCGGTGATCTTGGCATCCTTCAGGGCAGGGTGGTCAACCGTGATCAGACCACCACCTCGCGTGATTTTGACATACGCTGGCTCCTCCGGCGTCGAATCCGCGGAGTCTTCCTCCACGACGTCCCCTTCTCGGTCCAGCTTGTACTGCTTGACTCCCAAAAATCCGATCGTGTTGCAGATCAAGATGTCGTTTTGCAGCTCTTCAGGGAAGTGCTCCGAAGACAAAATCGTATTGGCTGCCACCGGACGAAACTCTTTTTCCAGCAATTGGTGCATCTTGAAGCCGTTGCCCTCAGGACGCACTTGATAGCAACGCCCACCAGTTCCGTCGCTGGCATAGCAATACCCCCAGTAGTCAAAACTGGTCCCGTGCGGATTGGGTGAGTTGCCTGCGTGTGGAGTGATCGCGAACGTCAGCGGGTCAAAGCGGTACATGCCCGACGCACCGATGTTCAGGTTTTGCTTCCACGGGGTCTCGTGATTGTGAACGAGGAAAATCCCGCTTTGCCAATAGATCCCACCGTCTGGCCCATAAACCAAATTGTTCGCAGCGTGGTGAGTGTCCGAGGTACCGAGCCCTTGCAGGATGGGGTATCGCACGTCGGCCTTGTCATCTCCATCGGTGTCCTTCAAGAACAACAAATCAGGACCAGACGTGACAACCACACCCCCATTCCAAAACTCGAAACCGAGCGGGTTGTGAACGTGGGCGAAGATCTTGCGGACGTCGGCTTTGCCATCGTTGTCGGTGTCTTCCAAGATCATCAGGGAATCATTCATCTCCTTCCCTGGTTCCCACTTTGGGTAAGTGTTCCAACTCGCAACCCACAGGCGCCCCTTCGCGTCGACTTGCATTTGGACAGGGTTGGCCAAGTCGGGGAATTGAACTTCCGATGCAAAGACGTTGAGCTCATAGCCGTCCGGCACGTTGATCTTCGACAGCGATTCCTCGGGACTGAGGTACTCAATGCTACCCTCTTTCATCGCACTGGAACTGGCACTCCCGCCACCAATGTTTGAGATCACCTTGACCGGCGGGGGCACATTGCTGTCATCCGCTTGCAAGGTTCGCCCCTGAGTTGCCGCCCAAATCACTTTATCGCGATTGGCGGTCATCACGTCGAGCATCACCAACTCGTGCTTCAGCACCTCTGCGTTGCTTTGTCCATCCACGAAGGTCAACGTGGAACGACTGCCCCAGATGTCATTGCCGTCGGTTGCCCGGTAACGATTGTGCCAGTGCCAGTTTTTGTCTTTGACCGCGTCATACAGAAGATCCAATTCTGCATCCGCAGCGGGCTCGTCATCAAACAACGCCCGCGAAATGATTTCGGCAAGCTTTTTGTACCCGGCTGCGTTGAGGTGAACGCCGTTGAGCGTGAGTTGCTCGGAACTCGATTGAAACAACTGGAAGGTTGGCGAAAACAAATCGACAAAGGTCACACCGGTTTCCTCGGCCGCTTCACGAGTCGCCTCAGTGTAAGCCGCCAAGTTCGCATTCAATTCCGTGCCATCGGGCAGGTTCGGGTCGCCGGTGTTCTCGTAGGCAATCGGACTGAACAGAATGAAACGCACGTCCGCCCCATGGTCCTTTCGCGCCTCGGTGTACCGCTGCACCAGCTTGATCAATTCATCGCGATACGCGTCCGCTTTCTCCGCTCCAGCAAACGACTCATTGAAACCATAGAAAGAAAAGACCACATCCGGTGCCACATGGTTCAAATACTCGATGTCATTGGTGAACCCTTTGTTCCTCGGACGCTGATTGACTTTATCGCCCGAAAAACTCATGTTCCGGAAACTGACGTCGAGTCCCTTCAGTTGGTGTTGAAGGAAAGTTTCGACCCAGGGGTCATGCTGCATCCGATCGGCCAATCCGTTGCCGTAGATGGCGACCACATCGTTTGACCGGAACTCAAAATCGTCCTGCGCGTCAGCTCGCTGCGTGATGACCGGCATGACGCCGGCACATAGAAAGAAAAGGCTCCATTGGAGGACTGTCATGATCCTTTGCGGCATTGTTCGCTTTCTCAGTTGTCGAATCTTGGAGTGCAATTTCAGCATCTTGTTTGCAGGCCATCAAAACTGGCTTCAAACGAAGCATCGTAACGTGGAGCGACCGAACGTGCACGAGTTTTCCGCCATGTCATTGCGGACGTGCACTGCCATTTCCACTTCGCACGAAACAGACAAGAGCATCAAAGAACAATGCAAGGCGTTCACCAAAGCCAATGCCATGTCGATATGCGACAGTCACTGAATCCTTTGCGACACCCGCTGCACTGGATCGATAAATACAGGGTCGCCAAACACTGGACTGCTAAACACCGTTCCACCATATGGCCATGTCGCTGACCGAACACTCGCTCGAACTAACCCCGCGAGTTCTCGAGTAATGGCCTGCTTTGTCGAACAATGAATTGATTGCTTGTCGCATCCAGCATTTGGATCGCGGTTCGAATGTGGACGTTTGACCTCACGTTTTGGCCCACAACGCAGGTACCGACTGCCAAACTGACTTTGCCCCTCTCTTCCTGCGAGTGCCGAACATGACGACGGCACGCTTCCCCGCTCGTCCTCAGCATTCCCTATCCCGGCGTTCCCGCATAATCGTTCTAGGTCACATGCGTGGCCTTCGGCGTGAGGAGTTTCGTCGCTTCTCCCGTTGACGCTGCTGCTCCGTTCGATTGTTGGTGCAAAAGTCTCTTCAGGCAGCGAATGGAGATCGGTCGTCGGACCATTTCCTTGAAATCAGCGCCAGGCGGTGGCACAGGAGCGGAACGAATGAAGACGACCAAGGTGGACTCTTTGAAGAACGATTTGGCACTGAACCAAATCATCGAATCGTGCAACTCGATTCAATCAACCGTTCATCAGTCTCAAATGCTCCCAGTCTCGCGTGGAGAAACGGGGCCGCTTCGATGGCGTGAATCCTGCGACAAGAAGATTGCGGTCGCTCGAGACGTCCTTCAATTTCGAATCACATTGGAGATGCCACTGGTCGAAGACGAGTGCGATGTAGTGCAAGTAGCACTTTCACGTACCTACGGCCCCAACTTGATGTTCGACCGTATCGTATCGACTCACATTGATGGAAAGCCCGCTCGACCGACAAACCAATCCATGCACCGGAGCCTTGACCTGCACTTCAATGCGGTTCAAAGCGGTGCGACCGTGATCATCCTGTACCAAGTTCGCGTCGACTGCAACGCGGATCCATCAATCGTCGCTCTCGATAATATCGACGTTCGATGGGCGTACCGCTCGCAAAGCAAACGCGATGCTCCCCGCAAGGCTCACACAGCTTCACCCGGAGTATCCGCTCCACACGTCGCCGGACTCGTTCCCGTCGCCCGTGCCAAAGCATCTGCTATGACATCGAGCGTCAATTGAAACGTTCCGACCAGTAACGCATGAACGCTCTGTCAATAAGCGTGAGCCATCTCGGTTGCTCAGCGTCTCGGCATTGCGTTGTCGACATTGACTGACGCGAGTGTGTAGGCGTCTTCCGAGCGTCCTTGTTCACGCAACCGGGCGGCAATGCGTTCAGCCCGAGCCGCACGCTTTGCTTCAGCTCGTGCGAGTCGATAAGCCTGGACATCCGCTTCACCTTGCATCGCAGCGAGCCGCTGCTGCTGGGCATTTTGATACGCCAAGCTCGCGATTCGACGCTGATTCGCCAACAGTTGTTGCTGATATTGCGACGCCATCAAATTGCTCTGCGGATAGCTGCTGACCAATTGGTTCTGGCCATATGGATTTTGGGCATACTGTGAACTGCTCGCAAACGAAGTGGGGCTGCCCGATGGCGGTCCCCCACCTCGAGAACGACATTGGCTAAACGCGTCACCCCCGAAGAACGCAACGGATAACAACGCCGCTGCAACGAGAAAAAAGCCTCGACAGAGATCCCTTTTACCATGATTCCCTGCACCGATATTCTTTGAACCGATTTTCCCCATACTGATATTCATTGTGTCCCCACCGCATCGTCGAAGGATCAAAGGCAACCGAGATCGCCAACACGACGACTCGTCCTCTCCCTACCAAAGGATTCTTTCAGGCAAAAACGTCACGGGAAGTTGATCGAAAGCAGGCAGTGCTTGTTGAGCCCAACCGGATCTCGATTCAGGTCGTACCGGGAATGGGCGGCGTCTCCCCTTTCCGCTGTTCCCCCATCGGTGGAAGATGGATTCGATGTCCGTCTCCTGTTTTGCCAGCGATGCTGAAGAGCCTGTGCCATGAATTTCAAGACGACGATCCTTGCTGCGGCCGTTGCGATTGCACTCCTCGCCCCCCGACCAATCCAAAGTGAAGAGCCAGCCATGAAGACAAAATGGGCCATCGTGATTCATGGCGGAGCCGGCAGCTCACCAGCCCAACTCGGCGAGGCATCGAGCCAAAAACGAACCGCCGGATTGCAACACGCACTGCAAACAGGCCGCGACATGCTGGCTGATGGAGCGACCGCCATGGACACGGTCGAAACTGTGATTCGAACCTTGGAGGACGATCCGATCTTCAACGCCGGGCGAGGATCCGTTGTAACGAACGAGGGTCGCGTCGAGATGGATTCATCCGTGATGGATGGCAAGACGCTCGCGTGTGGCGCAGTTGCCGGAGTGACACGGGTCAAGAATCCAATTTCACTGGCACGCCGCGTGATGACTGAAACCAAACATGTCCTACTTGTCGGTCCCGGCGCCGATGAATTCGCAGAAACGCAGCAAGTGCCGCTCGTCGATCCGGAATACTTTCTCTCCCAACGCGATGGAGATGGCGCAGCAAACATTGCTTCTGCAAGTCAGGAAAAAGACGAATCCCACCTCGGAACCGTCGGCTGTGTTGTGCTGGATTTGCATGGGAACTTGGCCGCAGGAACCAGCACCGGTGGCACCGCGAACAAACTGCCAGGACGAGTTGGTGATTCACCCATCGTCGGTGCGGGCACGTACGCCTCCAATGGTTTGTGCGCCGTTTCCGGCACCGGTGTTGGTGAAGAATACATTCGCAACAGTGTCGCTTATGACATCGCCGCGCAAATGCGATACGCGAACCAGTCGCTCGAGTCAGCAATCACGGACATTATGTTGAATCGCCTCGAACCTGGTGTCGGTGGATTGATTGCCGTCTCCCAGCAGGGCGAGATTGTGATGCAGCACAACACCCCGGGCATGAGCTGCGGAGCAGCCGACAGCACAGGACGATTCGAGACGCACCTGATTCTCGATAACGGTGGAGCACCAACAACAGCGACCACCGAACCAAACCAATCGGCGTCCGAAGAATCGGCGATCACTGAACTGATTCAGCAACAGGCCAGCGATTGGAACGCCGGCGACATTGACGCTTTCATGAAAGTCTATTGGAAGAGCGATCAACTCACGTTCTCTTCCGATGGTGAAGTGACACGTGGGTTCGACGCAACGTTGCAGCGATACAAAGGACGCTATCCAAATCCTGAGAAGATGGGAAAGCTCACCTTCACAGACTTGGAATTCCTGCCGCTGGGTGACTCCGCCATGCAAGTCCTCGGTGTTTGGAAACTCGCTCGAACGGAGCCGATGGAGGGCAAGTTCACGCTCGTGTTTCGACGATTCCCGGAAGGTTGGAAAATCGTTCACGACCACACCTCAAAGTCGCCCGACACGCAAGACGACTGAACGACCGCCGGTCTTCAAAGCGAACCCTCGAAGTAGAAAGGGCATGCGTTGATTCGTTTCCACCCACCTCGGGTGTTAGACTCTTCCGTCACGGATCACCGCCATTCCAATTCCCCTTCGATCGTGACGAGTATGGTTTTCTGCTTTGAAAAAGGCTTCCCAACGCGTTTCGGACTGCTGACACTGGCATTGGTGCTGCCTCTCTCACCAGACGCATTCGCAATCGATTTCAACCGAGACGTGCGACCAATTCTCTCGGAGAACTGCTTTCATTGTCACGGACCGGATGCCGAATCGCGCGAGGCAGACCTGCGTCTCGACACTCAAACCGGTTCTCGCGAAAACCTTTCAGGGAGCCCTGCGATTGTCCCGAACGAGCCGGATCAAAGTGAGCTGATCGCAAGGATCTTCTCCGACGACCCTGGCATGTTGATGCCGCCGCCGGAGTCGAAACGCAGCTTGTCGGCTCATCAAAAGTCCATTCTGAAATCATGGATCGCCGAGGGCGGTGATTACGAACAACATTGGGCCTTCATCGCACCGACTCGCCCAAGTGCTCCTCAGCTTGATCAAGCCGCGGCGTCTTCGCATCCAGTCGACCGCTTCATCAGAAATCGGTTGCGTGAGCGAGGTCTCGAGCCATCCCAGCCCGCCGATCGACGAACCTTGATTCGCCGAGTCTCGCTTGACCTCACGGGGCTCCCGCCATCGCCGGAACAAGTTGAATCCTTCGTCAACGATTCTGATCTGAATGCTTATGAGCGATTGGTCGATCGGCTGTTAGCGTCCGAACAGTTTGGCGAACGTTGGGCGAGACCTTGGTTAGACCTGGCTCGCTACGCCGATTCCAATGGGTTTCAAGCTGACCAATTGCGAGACAGTTGGGCCTATCGCGATTGGGTGATCGACGCGTTGAACGATGACATGCCCTTTGATCAGTTCACAATTGAACAGCTCGCCGGCGACCTGTTGCCGGATGCGACTATCAACCAAAAAATCGCAACGGGCTTTCATCGCACCGTGCCGTGCAATGTGGAAGCCGGTGTTCATCCGGAAGAAAATCGGGTGAACCAAGTCATCGACCGTGTCAATGCGACAGCCACTGCATGGTTGGGAATGACCATCGAATGTGCCCAGTGTCACGACCACAAATACGATCCGGTCAGCCAAGACGAGTACTACAAGCTTTTCGCGTTCTTCAACAACACTCCGATGGAAGTTGAAAACCCAAGTGGCAAAGGCGTGTCCTTTGACTTTTGGGGTCCAAAAATGGACTTGCCGCTACCTCCTGATCAGGCGAGCGTTCGAAGTCAGCTACAAGACGAAATCGCTGCCTTGGAAGCCGAGAGGAATTCGGTCTTGAACGCTGGCGATTTCGAGAACTGGAGCAAGCAACTCACAACCGCACTCGACAACCAACCGGAGTGGAAAACGCTTCCAATTGCCTCGGTCAATTTGACTGGTGGCGAAAAGTTTGAGATTCTCGAGGACCAGTCCATCTTGTTCTCGGGCAAGTTGCCAAACACGACTGTCTACGAGATCGACTGTGATGAGATCCCTGCTGACATCGTCGGATGGAAGGTCGAAGCGCTGACTCATCCGAGTCTTCCGGGAACAGGCCCGGGGCGCGGTGATGCCGTGCGATCCAACTTCATCTTGAGTGAATTTGAGGTGGAGGTTGTTTCGAAGGAAGGTAAACCCTCCAAACGTCTGGTGCTGCATTCGGCAACGGCCGACTATTCCCAGTCCGGATGGAACGTCGCCGACGCAATTGACGGCGATCCCAAAACAGGTTGGGCGATTGCATCGAAATTCCAACAATCACACTGGGCACAGTTTCTGCTTCAAACACCACTTCGTCGAAACGATGACTCAACGTTGCGATTCCGGTTGAAACAACATTACGGAAGAGGTCGAACGATCGGACGTGTGCGTCTCTCTGCCTTGTGCGGTGATCCACTCGCAATCGATGTCCCCGAACAAGTCGCGGAAGCGGCGAGGAAACCGGCAAAAGATCGATCGCCAAGTGAGTTCGCGACGCTCGAAAGTCATTACGAGAAAACCAACCCGAAGGCGAGGGCACTCGAACGACAAATCCGAAAGCTATCGAAGCGACTGGATTCGACACAGCCCGCCACCACGCTCGTCATGGTGGAGATGAAAGAGCAACGCGAAACATTTGTGATGCAACGTGGCAACTACTTGTCACCTGGAGACCGGGTTTCAGCGGGTACGCCGATGGCTCTTCATCCAATGGACGAAGACCTTCCACCAAACCGCCTGGGCCTTGCACATTGGTTGGTCGACCCCGCGAACCCGTTGACCGCGAGGGTGACCGTCAATCGCTGGTGGGCACAATTGTTTGGTCACGGAATTGTGGACACTCTGGAAGACTTTGGCACTCAGTCTTCGCCACCGACACATCCTGCGTTGCTCGACTGGTTGGCCGTTGAGTTTGTTGAATCAGGATGGTCGATGAAGCATGTTTTGAAAACGATCGTGACGTCCGAGACCTATCAACAGGACTCCAAAGTTCGCGCCGATTTGATCGAAGCAGACCCGGCGAACAAATGGTACACGAGAGGACCACGCTTTCGTATGTCAGCGGAAATGATTCGCGACAATGCCTTGGCCATCAGCGGTTTGCTTTCGACCGAGATGTATGGTCCTCCCATCATGCCGCATCAGCCGACGGGAATTTGGCGGCAAGTTGGTCGGAATGAACCGAAATGGATTGCGGCAACCGATCAAGACCGATACCGACGCGGCGTTTATGTTGTGTGGCGTCGCGCCGCACCTTATCCCAGCTTTGTAAATTTCGATGGTCCCGATCGCAGTTCTTGCGTGGTGGGTCGGCCGAGAACCAACACGCCACTACAAGCACTCACGC
Source organism: Rhodopirellula sp. UBA1907 (assembly GCF_002337565.1). Classification (NCBI taxonomy): domain Bacteria; kingdom Pseudomonadati; phylum Planctomycetota; class Planctomycetia; order Pirellulales; family Pirellulaceae; genus Rhodopirellula; species Rhodopirellula sp. UBA1907. Next base: position 236,065 of record NZ_DDGH01000083.1, read on the forward strand.
TACTCAACGATCCGGCTTACGTCGAAATGGCTCTCGCTCTGGCAAATCGCATCCTATGTGAACACCCCGACGCGAGCGACTCCGATCGACTCTCGGCAGCATTTGAAATCGTGCTTGCTCGACAACTAGCCCCAAACGAATCCGCTCGGTTGATGGAGTTTCTTGATGAGCGAAAGCAGCACCTTCAATTCAATCCCGAGCTTGCCAAATCGCTCGTTCAAGAACACTCGTTTCCGAATCACACCACTCATCCATCCACGGAAGAGTTGGGCGCATGGTTCTACGTCGCGAACGTCTTGTTGAATTTAGACGAGACGATCACGAAGGACTGAAGCCTCCCCACAAATTCCTCGATTCATTGAGATGATCGTCGAAGATGAAAACATATCGATCAGAACAACGACTCAACGAGTCCGCTGCCGCGGCAGTGTCCGCGAACGAGACTCGTCGACAACTCTTTCAACGAGCGGGTATGGGCCTCGGTGGATTCGCGCTAACGTCGCTGTTTCAAACCGAACAAAATGCATCGTTTGGAAAAGACGACATTGGATCCACGCTTGGGACGCACCAACGGGCGCGAGCCAAAAGCGTGATCTACATCCACATGGTCGGTGCCCCGTCACACCTGGATCTGTTCGATTACAAACCCATCTTGCAAGAGCGTTCGGGTCAGCTCTGCCCGGATGAATTCTTCAACGGAAAGCAACTGGCGTTCATTCGCGAACAACCCAAGTTGTTTGGCACTCCAACGGATCAATCTTTTCAGTTTCAACGCTGCGGAGAATCAGGAGCGGAAATTTCGAACTTGATGCCCAACCTGCAGTCGGTTGCAGACGAATTGTGTTTCATCAAAACGCTGCACACTGACCAATTCAATCACGCGCCCGCCCAAATGTTCTTGCTCAGCGGCTTTGAACGCTTTGGTCGGCCCAGCATCGGGTCTTGGGTCAGCTATGGAATCGGAAGTGAGAACAAAAATTTGCCGGACTTTGTCACCCTGATCACGGGACAAGTTTTAGGAGCGGGCAACAGTGCCTGGGGCAGTGGATTTTTACCAACGGTTCATCAAGGGATCGAGTTTCGCAGTCAAGGCGATCCGGTCCTCTTCTTATCCAACCCCGAGGGCATGCAACCGTCTGACCGTCGAAAGGTTGTCGATGCCGTCAAAGATCTCAACGCGTTGCGTTTGGATGACGTTGGTGACCCGGAAATCTCGACTCGCATCAGCCAGTACGAGATGGCGTATCGGATGCAAACCTCCGTGCCCGAGTTGATGAACATTGACGATGAAACGGCCGAGGTTCATCAGATGTATGGCACAAAACCCGGCAAAACGAGCTTCGCCAACAACTGCTTGCTCGCCCGACGTCTGGTCGAACGCGGAGTGCGGTTTGTTCAACTGTTCGACCAAGGTTGGGATCACCACGGCAACATCGTGAATCGCTTGTCAGCAAAAACGAAAGAGGTCGACCAACCCATTGCGGCGTTGATCAAAGATCTCAAACAACGAGGGATGCTGGACGACACGCTCGTGGTCTGGGCCGCTGAATTTGGTCGCACGCCGATGGCACAAGCCAGCAACGGCGGCGGCACCCCGACCAAGATCGGGCGAGACCACCACAAAGAAGCTTTCACAATCTGGATGGCAGGCGGAGGCACGAAGAGCGGACACATCCACGGAATGACCGACGAACTGGGCTATGGGATCGCAGAAGATGGAGTGCATGTTCACGACCTGAACGCCACCATCCTGCATCTGCTCGGGATCGATCATGAGCGGCTGACATTCCGCTACCAAGGACGCCAGTTTCGACTCACCGACGTTCACGGAAACGTTGTCAACGACATTATCAGTTGACATCTTGCCGCGATCGTCCGGTGCATCGTGTCATTCGGCGGGCTGTCGAGTAATGGTGAGTCCATTCAATTCAATCATGGCACCGTCCTGGTCGGCTCGGTGCAAAGCCAGTGTTGAGGAACCAGCGGCAAGGTCAACGACTCCGATTGAGTGCTGCTGAAACGTCAGCATCCGTCGCGGAGTCGCCTTGGAATCCAAATCGGGCCGAACAACGCTTTCCATCGCGAATCGCGGAAGAGTTGTGGTGACTTCTTGGTTGCCCGTCGTCAGCACGACCGCTGCCGAATCCGAATCGCAAACGTAGTGGATCACGATTTCGTATCGCCCAGCCTCCTTCACGAGGATCGGCCAACGGATCCGATCCTGCGTTGACGTCCAGCGATCGACCCAACTGTGTGCCCATGAAATTTCGTCGACAAACCCGACTCCTCCTTCGAGCTTGGCATCCACGGCGGGCACAAAGACCGATCGCATCGGTTCGATGGGAACAGGCCGCACCGCCGTGATACTGGGTGTGATCTCCTGCACATATTTTTGGATCTGTGATCGCAACTGCTTCGTCAATTCCGGATGACTCGACGCGACATCGATGGTTTGGCCGGGGTCGGTCGTCATGTCAAACAATGACACCTTGGACTTCTCGATCGTCAATCGATGAGTGTTGGTTCGCACCGCCGCCTTGCCAAACTTCTGCAATTGCAACTGGTTGGGTCGATAGGTCAAGATCGAGCGGTCGTCGAGCTCGGCATCGGATCCATCGCGAATCAATTTGGCCAAGCTTCTTCCGTCCAGAGGCTTTTCCGTTGTCACTGGAATGTCACACCACTGAGCCAGCGTTGGCAGCAGATCAACATGGGCGGCAATTTGAGAGATCGTTTGCGGCTTGATCTTTCCCGGCCAGCGAATGAAACATGGCACGCGACAACCTCCTTCATGAACACTGCCTTTGGCGCCACGCATTCCACCGTTGAAGCGTTTTCCGTTGGGCCCGTTGTCTGTCAAAAACACAACGATGGTTTCCTCGTTCAACGAATGATCTGAAAGGCACTTCAGCAATCGCGAAACATTGGTGTCGATGTTTTGCACCATCGCGTACACGGCTGCTGTTTTCTCGTCGATCGAGCCATCGTTGTACTGATCGAACAATTCTTGTGGCACCTGAAAGGGACCATGCGGCGCGTTAAACGGCACATAACAAAAGAACGGATGGTCGTGATGGACGTTGACAAACTCGATCGCCGCGTCCGTCAAAACATCGGTAATGTATCCCTCGGTTTGCACCGGCGTGCCGTTTCGCTCCAGCAACGCGTCGTCGTAAAGATTGAAATGCCCGCCACAGAACCCAAAGAATTCATCGAAACCTTGTCCATTGGGGTGCAGCGGCATCTGAGCGCCATTGTGCCACTTCCCAAAGCAGCCTGTCGCGTAGCCAGCCGCCTGGAACATCTCCGCAAGCGTCGTTTCCTCATCCCGCATCAATTCACGGCGTCCCGTGACCCCGGCGACTCCGGTGCGTTCCGGATAACGCCCGGTCAGCAAGGCGGCTCGCGTCGGAGCACACACGGGGGAAACATAAAAACGATCCAGTCGTGCACTTTGGTTTGCCAGAGCGTCCAACGTTGGCGTTGAGATTTTCGAATTCCCATGCGACGCAAGATCACCCCACCCCTGATCGTCCGTCAAAATCAAAAGGACGTTCGGGTGTTCCACGGTCTCAGCCTGAACCGCCCCGACGACAAGCATCTTCGAAAGCAACAACGCGATGGTGCAAAAAACGATCTTCGTCATTCGGATCCTCGGTGGGTCGAGAGAGGTGGGAGCACAATGTTAGACTTGCGAACAAAACATTGGACCACAATATGGCGGCAGAAAATGACAGTCGACTTGTCTGAACGGATCGAATCTGAAACGCAACTGGACGCATTGCTGGCCCGACCAAGCGATGCATTGGTCGAATTCATGCATCAACTCGATGGCGACCTGATCATCTTGGGGATCGCCGGGAAGATGGGCGTCAGCTTGGGACAACTGGCTGTCGCCGCGATCAAAAAGGCAGGCGTGTCGAAGAATGTATATGGCGTGGCACGATTCTCCGACGCGGAGGCTCGTGCTCGTTTGGAATCATCCGGTGTGCAAACGATTCAGTGTGACTTGCTTGATCGAGAAGCTGTCGCCCAACTTCCTTCCGTGCCCAACGTCTTGTTCATGGCCGGCCGGAAATTTGGAACCGAAGGCACGGAACCTCTGACTTGGGCGATGAACACGATGGCCCCTGCGAACGTTGCCCATCACTTTCGCGAATCCAAGATCGTTGCCTTTTCGACGGGCTGTGTTTACCCGCTGGCTTCTGTCGATCAACAACCGACCGAACTCACGCCACCGGGGCCGATCGGCGAGTATTCCCAATCCTGCCTGGGGCGAGAACGCATGTTCGAGTACGGCAGCCTTGAGTGGGAAACTCCCGTCTGTCTGTACCGACTGAACTACGCGATCGACCTGAGATACGGGGTGCTGCATGACATCGCCGCCAAGATTTGGAACGAGCAGCCCGTCGACAATTCCGTTCAAGCCTTCAACGTGATTTGGCAGGGAGATGCGAATCATCAAGCTTTGATGTGCCTGGACCATTGCACCTCGCCAGCCAACGTTCTCAACGTCACCGGTCCAGAAACATTGCTCACCGAAGATGTTGCTCGTCGATTTGGCGAACTGCTGAACAAGCCCGTGCAATTCACGACCACTCCCAGCGACGCTTCCTACCTGAGCGACAGTTCGGAAGCCAGAAAGCTGTTCGGAGCTCCGTCCGTTTCGGCCGATCAACTGATTCGCTGGCAAGCACACTGGATCAATATCGGAGGGCGTTCACTGAACAAGCCAACGCATTTCGAAGTCAACGACGGAGCCTATTGAACCGATGCAAATCAGTGACCTATCGCCCACCATTCGCGAAAACGTTCATCGGGGAATCGTCATCCCCGCACAACCGTTGGCTCTTGATGCTAATCGACAATTCGATCCGCGATACCAAACGGCGTTGACCCGTTACTACATCGACGCTGGCGCCGGCGGAATCGCAGTCGGCGTTCACTCCACCCAATTCGCGATCCGCGATCCATCAATCGCTTTGTATGACCCCGTGTTGCGTCTGACCTCCGAAGTCATTGACGAACACGCCGGTTCGCAAGGGCGTGAAATTTTCAAGGTCGCGGGAGTTTGCGGGAGAACACCGCAAGCAATCGGTGAAGCGGAGTTCGTCCGCTCACAGGGCTACCATGCGTGTTTGTTGAGTCTGGCGGCCTTGGCCGATTCGACCATCGACGACCTCATTGCTCACTGTCGAGAAGTCGCCTCGGTCATGCCGGTGATCGGTTTCTACTTGCAACCGGCCGTCGGCGGTTGTGTGCTTCCGTATGAGTTCTGGCGGGAATTTGCTGAGATTGAAAACGTCATCGCGGTCAAAGTGGCTGCCTTCAACCGCTATCAAACACTCGATGTGGTTCGCGCGATTTGCGACGCAGATCGTGACGACGCAATCACTCTCTACACCGGCAACGATGACAACATCATCGCGGACCTGCTGACGACGTACCGCATTGCCACAGAGCACGGTGTGAAATCAGTCCGAATTCGCGGCGGGTTGCTCGGGCACTGGTGCGTGTGGACTCGCAAGGCGGTTGAACTGCTCGATGAAATTCATTTGATTCTGGATCGCAGCGATGACATTCCTTCTGAATTACTATCTCGCAACATCCAGGTCACGGATTGCAACGCTGCCTTCTTTGATGCCGCCAACGGGTTTGCTGGCTGCATCCCCGGAATCCATGAGGTGCTACGTCGGCAAGGCCTGCTGCCCGGTACCTGGTGCCTGGATCCCAACGAAGTTCTCTCGGATGGTCAATCCAAAGAGATCGATCGTGTGATCGCCGCCTACCCAGCTCTCAATGACGATGCATTCGTACGCGAAAATCTGAGTCGATGGCTACGTTAAAGCGTCCCACGCAAGCTGAACAACACACCTCATAAGACACCTGAAACCGAATTCCCACTGGAACAGCGTGATGCAACCGCCCCGAAACTGGACGATCCATTTTTCTATAACGCTCGTGATGTTGCTGGTTGCCACCAAGGCCTCAGCGGCAGATCGCCCGAACATCTTGTTGATTGTTTCGGACGATCAGGGCTACAACGATTTGGGCCAACTGGGCAACGGAATCATCACGCCCGCTTTGGATCGTCTTGCCAACGAGGGAACACGGCTGACGAATTTCTATGTGGCGTGGCCAGCCTGCACTCCGTCGCGGGCCAGCTTGCTGACGGGTCGGTATCCTCAGCGAAACGGGATCTACGACATGATCCGCAACGAAGCCCCCGACTACGGTCATCGCTACACCCCCGACCAATACGCCGTGACGTTTGAACGTATCGGCGGAATGGATGAGCGTGAGGTGATCATCCCAGCCGTGCTGAAACGGGCAGGTTACAAAAGCGGAATCTATGGCAAATGGGACCTCGGTGCCCTGCGCCGAATGCTGCCCACCTCGCGTGGCTTCGATGATTTTTACGGCTTCGTCAACACCGGCATCGATTACTTCACGCACGAACGTTACGGCGTGCCCTGCATGGTCCGCAATCTCGAACCAACGGAAGAGGACAAGGGCACCTACTGCACATACCTGTTTCAACGCGAGGCTCTGCGGTTCTTGGATGAACATGCGGGCGAAGAACCGTTCTTTTTGTACGTTCCCTTCAACGCACCGCACAATTCCTCTTCGCTTGATCCAAATATTCGCTCCTCGGTGCAGGCACCCGAACGATTCAAAGCGATGTATCCACGGGTTGAGCCGGAAACCCGAGTCACCGACCGCTATCGCTATGGCACCCCCGCAACGGTCGCGACACCGCAAGCTCGTCGTCGAGACTACCGGGCGGCGGTCACCTGCATGGACGCGGCGATTGGTGAGATGTTGGATCGCTTGGAAGCGAAGCAGATGCTCGATGACACGATTGTCGTGTTCTTCTCTGACAATGGTGGCAGTGGCGGCGCTGACAACTCGCCCTTGCGAGGCCAAAAGGCTCAAACCTGGGAGGGCGGCATCCGCGTGCCATGCATTGTTCGTTGGCCGGCAGGAAAGATCCCGGCCGGTGCGGTGAACGACGAATTCCTAACGAGCCTGGAGTTGCTGCCCAGTTTTGCTTCGGCTGCAGGTTTGGAACCACCAGCGGACATTGTCCTCGATGGATTCGATTGGTGGCCCACTCTTCGTGGCGAATC
>NZ_DDGH01000083.1:243369-243866 GCF_002337565.1 Rhodopirellula sp. UBA1907
AATCGGCTTCTCCGAGAAAAGAGATGTTCTGGAAACGCCGCGATCAGATTGGAGCGCGCGTCGGTCAATGGAAATGGGTCCAAATGGGCAAACAAGGCGGCCTATTCAATCTTGCCAATGACATGGCCGAAACTCACAACCTTTCGGAGTCTCGCCCTGAAATCCTGGCCATGGTCAAAGAACGATACGCCAATTGGCTCCGTGAGATGGAAGCCGCCGAACCCCGCGGCCCCTTTCGCGATTTCTGACATCTCTCGACTTGCGTCTGCAGCAACAGCAGGACACACCACTTGTGGACCAACCGCGGTTCGCTCAATGGGGACCGTCCGGTTGGCGGTGCCGGTTTGGCTCGCAATCCACCGGTAAAAAGTTGCACTATTTTTTGAGATTCTCGCGAAACAATTGCATCGCAGGAGAACTTAATCCCCTTAGAAGTGGCACAACGCGCACCAAGCAAATCTTGGACGACGTTGTCTTAGCAACGCACGGTGAATAAC
>NZ_DDGH01000004.1:0-8557 GCF_002337565.1 Rhodopirellula sp. UBA1907
CCTGAACGGCGTCGCTCGACTTCGCCCGAAACTTCGCTTGGCAAGCGGTTGTTGTCGATCGCAGGAAGCCAACCGAACGTGTCTTTGAAATACAGCTCAGCCTGAAGAAGGGTGAATGCAGTGTCATTCGGCGTCGCGATCGGCGGCGTTTTGCCATGGCTGGCCGTTGCTGCAGAGTCGCGAGAATCGATGGCGACGGGCAGAGACATGGGTTGCCCCAGCGAAGAAGGTGGAACCTCACATGCCTCGAAGATCACCTGTCCAAGCGTGAAACGTGGTAAATCGTGACGTTCGTATCGATCAAGACACACGCGAGCGTGCAAAAATCTGGCGAGTTCGCCGTTTTGACTCAATTCTAGATTGAGCGGCGAGCCGGCCTGGATAGCTTGGGAGTGTCGCCGCAAGTCGCGTCGACGCGAATTAAACGGAGTGCGGGGTACGGGCCCCGGTCACGCGATTTTGCTAGAGGACGAAGGGTATCAGGACATGAGTGAAACGAGTCAACCGATGATCGACGAGGTGGATTTGATTCTCACCAACGCTCGCTTGCGAGACGAGTTGGAACCATACCGAGACGATTCCATCGACGATCCGACGACGCGGAGCATGCCGCTTCAGAAGGAGAACGAGTACCTCGCATCGATCCTGGCCTGGGAACGGGCACCAGCACTTGCGATCGCTCAGTGGTTCAATCCACCGCTACAAATCCCCGCCCCAGAATCGCTGGACGATGCGGCGCTGTCGGTCGAGTTGCAGCGTACGATCCAACAATTGCATTCCCAGAACATCAAGCTCACGTTCACCGATCACCTTTCCGATCGCGAACTGTATCGAGTGATCTACCGCGACATTCTTCCGGCGTGCGAAAAGAAGGTCGACGCGCCCGGCAAGAGCTTGGAATGGCGATGCCTGGACGACAACGATACTTACCTGATGTACTACGCGACTCCCGTTGAGCGTCGTCGATTCCAAGAAGAGCACCAAGCCGAGTTGCCCAAAGCAAAACGCCCTCAGTTCCGCCGCAAGCTTCCCGATTGATCAGACACCCCGACACAATCAACGACTGCCGAATTGCCCCGAAGGATTCGGGCACTAACCGCCGACGTTCTCGGATTGCAGGGAATCAATTCGATCGGCGATGGCTGCGGCGACTTTGGCATCCGGTCCCAAGTACCGTGAAATGACAAATTCAATTTCACTGAATTTGGCTGCGGCTTCTTTGGTTTGACGCTCGATCGCATCATACAATCGCCCCGAGAACAACAGGTGCGGTTGGACGATGACTCGACCGAACCGACCGCTCGCTGCAATCTGCTCCAACGTGTCCGGCAACCGCGGTTGTGCCATCGCATAAAACGTCGTGAGCAAACCATCCGCGTCGATCGCATGCAGATCCGCGATGGAAGATGAGTCGGCTTGTTTCAACCGGCCGCGAACGGTGACTTCGGTTAGCAGACGCATGTCCGATGAAGCACATGGGTCCAAGCTTCCGCGGCCGACCATCACCACCGCCGTCGAGATCGGGGCATTGTCCATTTCGCCGACGGACACCGATTCGAGTGATTCAGCCAAACGCTCGCGAACCAAATCGATCATGTGCGGCTGCCGCGAAATCGGACGGCTGTAGCCCGCGATTCGGTCGAGCGTTTGCGTCTGGCGAGCGACCGCTTCGACTGCGTCGGGAATGTCTGACTTGGCATGACCCGCGGCAAACAACAACAGTGGCGAAACGGTGATTCGCTTCGCGCCCGCGTCGAGCAATCGTCGCCACCCCTCATCAATCGTTGGCGACTGAAACTCCAGCAAACATGGCTGAACAATCGATCGACCAGCGAGAAGACTTGCCAGTCGATTGCCCAACTCGAAAAACTCTTCGGTCCCGCGTTGGTCACGGGTCCCATGACCGATCAGCAAAATCCCATGGGTCGGATGACCGACCGAAGCGGGTTGCGTGATCGAAGTGGCTTCTTCTGGTGATGCACAACGTTCCATCGAGCCACTTTCTTCAGTGAAATTGCTTACTGAACTTTCTGGGCCGAAGAGAACCCTTGTTCTTGCAGAGCGGCCAAGGCTGACGTGACATCAAACCCGGCGTCGTACTTCACAACAACTTTCTTGACGGTCAAGGCGTTTGGATCAGGTTGATCGACCAAAGCGACTTCGCTGACCGCACCGTTCTTTTCCAACGTTTCTTGAACACGAGGAAAACATGCGAATTGGCAGTGCATTTCAGGCACTTCCAAAGTCATCGTGCCGGCTTCGGCCATGATCTCAGGAGTCGCGACAACGGAGGCAGCCGGTGCGGCTTCGGTTTCAGGTGCTCGGTCGGGTGTCGCTGAGATCGCGACCATGATTCCAACGGCGGCCAAGGCAGCAACAACGTAAACGATCGATTTCATCGGTGAACTCAATGAGAATGAAGCGGACTTTTCAGTAGCCTGACAGGAGCAAAACCACGACTAAATCGCCGTCTCAGACCACCATCTAGTTTACCAATGCGGAATCCAGACTCACAACCGCCATTCCAAACGGAAGCGATCTCGGAGCTTATCAATTTGGAAAACCCGTTCAAAATCGCTCCGAACAACCATAGAAACGCTGGCAAGTGGCCAGCCTTTGATTCAAGCGGCCGCGGCGTTTTGCTTGGAAGCGTTGGCTGATCGGATGGCCTCCACCGCGGTTCGCAGGGGTTTGTCCAACTCCCAGGCTGATTCGGCAGGCGTTCGCTCGGGGGCAGCGGCGTCCTCGTCTGTCGAGTCCGTGGCCTCGTTCGAGGAAGCCTCAGCTTCGGCATCCGAATCCACTTCTTCATCGGGCGTGACGAGCTTCAAACGAGAGTCCTTCAAATCGCGGTTCTTCAGCGATGGGTAAGAAGCCTCTTCCCAGAATCGAGCCAGTTGCCGCAGATCCTCTTCGGCAATTTTTGCATCCATGCCCGGATCAGGACTCACGCCCCAAACGTCCTCTTCGGTGTCATCAACGCCACGGTGAATGTTTTGGTCACTCGGACGATAGTACTTGGCTACCGTGAGACGCAGAGCACTGCGTCCATATTCCAGCGGCAAGATATTTTGAACAGTACCTTTGCCATAACTCCGCGTACCAACGATCGTCGCTCGACCGTGGTCTTGCAGTGCCGCGGCAACAATTTCACTCGCACTGGCGGAATGCTCATCGATCAAAATTGCGACCGGCATATCGGGCGGCACCAAAGTCCCCGCCGTTGCCGACACCTCGTCTTCGACGACGCCGCCGCGAGTCTTTGTGCTGACAATTCGTCCTGAACTCAGAAACATATCGCAGACATCAACGGCAGCGGTCAGCAACCCGCCTCCGTTGCCTCGAAGGTCCAGCACGAACCCCGACACGTCTGACTTCGGCATCAAACGACTCAAGACCGAACGTAGTTCACTGACCGTTTTGTCGCCGAAACTGGTCATCCGGACATAGACGATGTCGGGATGTTGCTTCAAACGATAAACCCATTCATTGCCTCCGTTTCGATAGTCACCGATCACGGATTCCAGCTGAATGGTGTCCCGCTGCACCTGCACTTCTAATTTCTCGTCACCACGTTTGACCAACAACTGCACCGTGGTTGCGATCGGTCCTCTCAATCGTTCGCTGACGGATCGAATGTCCATGTCGCCGACGTATTCGCCGTCCACTTCCAAGATCGCATCTCCCGGCATCAGACCGGCCCTGAGCGCGGGCGAGCCCACCAACGGGGTGATCACGCGGACGGGTTCGCCTTCAACCGGCTGATCGACGTAGATTCCGATTCCCGCGAATTCTTGTTGGATCGTGTCCTGAAAGGCTTGGTAACTGACCGGCGGAATGTATTCGCTGTGTTGGTCCAGCGTCGATGTCATGCCCGCCATCGCCGATGTCAGCAATTCGCGGCGATCCACAGGTTCGACATAGTACCGATCGATCATTTCGATGGCTTCGCTGACCATCATCGCAGATCGTGTCCGCAAGTAGATGGCATAACACGCGAATGAAATGACCAACACGGACAACAGCAGAGTCAGGTTTCGCGGGAGCATGGCGGTGTCAGATGGCGGAGATGAGCGAGAACGCTGCCATGGTATCACGAGGGGCACCGCCGCCTAAACCACGCGTGCTTTTCTTCGCTTGCTTGGCGTGACCGATCCGTACTGGCCGATCTGTACTGGCCAATTTGCACAGAATGAGACGGAGCAGGCAGGACCACGTCCCGACGCAGCCACATCAAACGCGGTTGAGTTCCGTCGAGGCTTGCACGGCAGGCAAGCAAACGCAAAAGCGGGATCCTTCGCCCGGGGTGCTGGTGACGGAGACGTTTCCTTGTTGGGCCTGAGTCAAATGCTTGACGATGGCCAGCCCCAACCCGGTGCCGCTTGTGCTGGATTCTTCGTTGCGACTGCCGCGATAGAAACGTTCAAAGATGCGTTGTTGCTCGGAGTATGGAATGCCAACGCCGGTGTCCTCGACCACGAGAGCCCACTGGTCGGTTTGCTCAACGATCGACACCCGTATCTCTCCTCCCGAGGGAGTGTAACGCAGTGCGTTGCCGATCAAATTGTTGGCGATCGTCAGCGTGGCTTCTCGATCAGCAATGATCTTGGCTTCGCCAGAAGGGACCTCTTGGATCAAATCCAACCCGTTCGCTGCGGCGACCGGTTCGTAGGTTCGGATCGCATCAGAGACAATTTCCGACAACGATACGCTAGACAAATGAAGATTGGCCGGTCCGGCTTGTGCGCGAGCCAATTGCATCATCTCGTGAACCAATCGTTCCAGCCGCAAACATTGCGACATGATTTGTTGCATGAAGTGCAGAGCCGCATCGGGATCATCCTGCACCGCCAACTCGACCGTTTCAGCGTAGCCTTTGATGGCGGCCAACGGCGTTTTCAATTCATGCGATACGTTGGCGATGAATTCACGTCGCATATCTTCCACGCGGCGCGTTTCCGTTTCATCACGAAGCGACAACTGCAAATTGGGTTCTTCGCCGGTATCAATCAAATCCACTCGGACACGCAGCGGACGCATGACTCCTTGGTCATGCAATTCGACGGTGAACTCCTGCGGTTGTTGTTCTCGGACCGCCGAACGAATCGATGCCAACAATTGCGGCACACGTACCAACTCGGTGAAGCAACGTCCCAGCAAAGCGTCCCGTTTTTTTAGTCCCAGCAACCGGACTGCCGAAGGATTGATCAGCAAGACCGAAAAATCCTTTGTCAGCACAATCACACCGTCGCTGAGTTGCAGCAGTGCGGAAGCGTTCTGCCGAGTCTCCGCATGCAAACAACGCAGGCGTTCCTGCCACTTTTGAATTTCTTCGGTGCTATCGCGGACGTAGGCGGCCACCGCATCGTCTTGTTGCGAACTGTGCCAATGACGGAAAACCAGCAACAATCCGATCACAACCAGACTGACCAAGCCCACCAACCAAGTAGACGCGTTCGCGACGACCAAAACCAAAATCAGAACCATCCCGGCGACTGCGGGACCGAACGATCGCAATGGTGGCTGTGAAAAGCAGATCGGAGAAGGTCGTAGTCGGGCGTCCTGGCTCATACGGTCATTCGATTCGACAAAGATAAGCGTAAGGTCACGGGCTGGTTGTTTCTTCCACGGATTGCAGCCATGCTAATTCGAGCCGTTAGCTCGAGTTCTCGCTCGTCTTCGAGCTCTCGATCGTCGTTCAGTGACCGCCCAATCAATCCAGTCTAACGTTTGGTTTTTCAAGCAGTATCTCGCAAGATAGAATATTCGATGAAGGTTTCTGAGGGGCAGCGTGGTTCGCGAACGGGAAACGAACGAATCGATTCGTCCCCGGACGAAGCCGAACGGATTGGCGCCCACTCGATGCCGTTGACCGATTTTGCGGGAGGCTGCCTGATGTCGCTCAGTTCAGTGGCTTTGTCGTGTGGCCTGTTGTTGATCAATGGTGCCTTTGTAATGGCATGTCTGTCAGCTTTGAGTGCCGCTGGAGTGCCCTGGTTCCAAAGTGAGCAAGCCAGCCAATTCATCTTGTTCGGCGGTCCGGTCGCACTGCTAATCATTCAGTGGATGATGTTGGACTACCTCCGCTTCCTTTGGCGTCGCCGCCAAGCGGGCTAGGTCGCAATAGCGAGTTCGGGCTCAATTCCAGCTCCGGTGCGAGCGTTTCGTTTGCTCGAGCGGTCCGTCTGACCAGATCGTAGGGATTGGCAGGGTTTTGATATGGGCGGATGTTGTCTGGATCGACAGGAAAAGCTGTTACCGGTGACGTGATTTGCGTAAACTAGGAAACCTCTTCTGATTGATCGCCGCGCCACTCTTCTGTGACGGTGCCCCGTTGACCGGACCAACGTCCATCTCGAATTCCCACTCCCTGATACCGATGGACCGGTACCCGGTCCAAATCGATGCGCCGGTCCTGGATGCTGCCGCTCAGTTTGCTCGAGGTCAGTGCACTCGAGCTCAGAGCGTCAAAACTCAGAGCGTCAAAACTCAGAGCGTCAAAACTCAGTGCGTCAAAACTCAGTGCGTCAAAACTCAGTGCGGCAAAATCGGCATGGCATTGGTGTGTTGCTTCCTGGTGACGGTCGGGTTTGCATCTCAACTCGTCGCACAGCCACCTGGAACGATTCCGACGCCGGAAATCATTCGCGGCGATTCAGGCGGAATTGCACCGGATGCGTTTGTGTTCTTGGACGAATCCGGCACCCCCGTGGTCATCCCTCGGATGTCGTTCGAGGAGATCGATCGCTTGCGACGTCTGGAGCAGGGAATCCAGGTTCAGGATCGACGAGCGACGCTGCAGCGAATCAACTTGGTCGGATCGGTTCATGATCAGCGTGCCGAGTTTGAACTCGAATGCCACTTTGTTATCGATCCACGAACCATCCGAGAAGGCACGTCGACACCCATCGTGTTGGATCTGGGCTTGAACGGTTTCCACTTGCTGGAACCAGCGACGGTCCAAAGAGTTGCCAACGAAGACGAACTATCCGGCAATGACACCGAGAGTGATGAAGCCTCCGGCGAAGCGAACACACAAACCGTGTCCGATACCGAACTCGCTCGCGCGTTTGTACGAGTCGCTCAAAGCAAAACGGCCGCACGTGACGAACTACTCGACGCAGCTTCGGCCGCGGCGACCAATGGCAGTGCCGCTCTGGCAAATTCGTCTCGAGCAAACGCTGGATTGAATTACGAATTGGTTTTGCCAGCCGAAGCCGCGCTGCCCGACAAACCGATCGACTGCATCTGCAAACTCAGAATGTCAACGCGAGTTCGCCGACTCGGACCACTGACCAGCTTCCTTCCTTTGTCGCTACCGACCGTGCCGACGAGAGTGGAAGTATCGGTCGCTCCGAATCAGTCAGACGCCGCCGAGAATTCGCCTTCGTTGATCACCGCCGAGATAGTTGGAAGTGGTCGCGAAGTACTGCGTCAGCTATCCAAACGTGAGCCGGATTCCGACGACGAAAACCGACGACGCTCACGATTCGAAATCGATAGCCAGGGCGGTGAATTTGCTTTCAAGTGGCAATGGCTGCCATCGGCGACCCAGGCCGCTCGTTTGCTCGAGACCGAGTCCAACGCGATCTTGCGATGGGAATCGCCCGCGGATCCCCCGAGCCTTCAGGTTCAGATGACTGTTCGGAACTTGCGTGGTCAATTGGATGCATTCGAAATTGAATTGCCCGAACAAGCGGTCTTGTTAGGCAGTCCAGAAGTCGCCATCAACGAAGACAGTCGCGACAGCACGTTGACACCTGATTCGGTCGGCGACGAAGTCGCTGACGCCGCTTTCGAATCCGGCAGCGCCATCGACGTTGCAGATTCGGGTTGGACGATGACATTGCTCGGTGCTGACGCAACCAACGATTCCGAATCAACGGGTACGGAGCAAACCACACCCGAAAACAGCTCATCACCCACCCGCCGCGTTCGGTTTTCAACCGACCGAGCCGATGCGATGACATCAACGTCATTGGTAGAAGTCCGTTTGCAGTTGCGACTGCCGGTCCCCGAGGCTTCGGCGAACACGCCGTGGACGATGCAATTGCCTCGCGTTCCAGACGCGATCGGACAAAGAGGCACAGTGACCGTTGTCACCGCCGAAGACCACCGCCTTCGCTGGCGACCTCGTTTGGGTGTGGAGGCAATTGCTTCCGATGCAACATCGGTCAACGTCGGCGAACGAGCTCAAACGTTCCGGTTCCTTCGCGACGCTTTTCAATTGCCGGTTTGGTTGTCGGGCAAACAGCGACAGCAGCGACTAAAAATCGCGATGGACCTCAGCATGACCAACCGGTTGGCTCGTTCGGTGATGACGGTTCAATCCAGCGGCGCAGGCATCGACCCGCAAGACATGCAATTGGATTTGCAAGGATGGCAGCTGACTCATTTGACCGCGGACGATGAAGACGAAGAACTCGACATTTCGATCTCAGAGGGCTTGGTTCAATGGCAAGCGGATGCGTCCGATGGCAAGTGGCCACGCCAATACATCATCACTTGCGAACGAGTCGTCACCGAACAGATGGTTGCCGAACCGTTGACGCTGACA
>NZ_DDGH01000093.1:0-6632 GCF_002337565.1 Rhodopirellula sp. UBA1907
CGTTGGTGGCTTCGCCAGAATTCAGGCGTGTCCCTCGCTGACCGGCTCGTTGCAATGGCACGCGATCCCTCGCTGACGCTTCGGGTTGGGATTCGATCAACAGGCCCGTGAGCGAGGAACGAAATGAGACAGGTGCGATTCATGATCTTCGCCCCGGATGGGGCCGGCTTCCTTAGCCCCGAGACGGATGGCAACGCTACGCGGCGCGACGTTGGTTCTCGTTGGATTCCAACACGGGCACGTGGGCTCGTTTGCGACGAAGGTCCCGCATGACGGCGGCACTCTCGTGCAGTTTGCCTTCCAGCACTCGCATGCGTTCTTGCATTTCCGCGTTCGCATCGAGACTTTGATCGAGTTCGCTCGAAACGCGTTTGAGCTCGACGGTCAGGTCGGCGACCTGGGACTGCATCGCCGCGGCACGCGGTTCATGCTGACGAGCGGTTTGCAGAGATTCTTTGGTCGACTTCAGCTCTTGGGTCAATCGTTGCACCAGCGAAGTTTGCTCGCCGATTCGAGACTCAAGTTGCTCCTGCGATCGTCGCAGCGATTGAACTTGCTGATTGCGTTCGTCGATCTCTTGCTGCAACTGCGTTTCGCGTTGCTGATGATTCTTGACCTGTTGAGCCAAACGCGTGGATTCGTTGGTTCGATCCGAAACGGTTTGCTTCAACTTCTCGAACTCGGGACGAACCGATTGAAGACGTTCGATCTCGGCACGATGCCGCGACACGGAATCTTGCTGTTCCTGCAGATCGATCCGCAGTTGTGAGATCGCGTCGTCTTTCGCCGCGATGGTGGCTTCCAATTGCGTGGCTTCGTTGCGGAGTTGCTCTGTCGAGGCGTGGATCTCTTGCAGCGTTTTCTCGTGACGGTCACGTTGGACAATCGCGGACGCAAGCGAAGACTCCGTCGTTTCCAAACGAGACGCGGTGGATTCCAAATCGGTTTGAGCTTGCTCGAGTTGCGACTCGACGGTCGACAATTTCTGTGCGGTGGCGGAGAGTTTGGATTCCGATTCTGACAGCTTGGCTTGGCTTTCATTCCAACTGGTTTGAACCGATGCCAGTTCCGTCCGTGTTTGTTCCAGCTGAGACTCGGTCGTCGTCAGTTTTTCGACCGTCTGCGAAAGTTGCGACTGGGTTTCGGACAGGCTCGATTCGGTCGACTCCAATTGCGATGCGGTGCTTTCCAGTTTGGAATTCAGCTCCGTTTGAGTCAGGCTGAGCCGCTCTTCGAGTTCTGAAAGTGCGGACTCGGCGACCACTCGGCTGTCGATGGCTTCTTGGATTCGAAGCGTTCGCTCGTCGAGTTCGTCTGCCAACTCTTCGCGTTCGCTTTGCAGCGTTTGCAGTTTCAGTTCGTTCTCTTGCAACGTGGATTCCAGTTGCGTGCGAGCGGTCTTCAGCTCGCTCACTTCTTCATTGCGAGTTTCCAATTCTTCGCGAACCACTTGAACGGTTTCTTCGTGGCGGGTCGCGGTTTGGATGGCGATCTCGTGTTGTGATCGCAGGTGCTCGTATTCTTTTTGCAGCTCGGCAAAGCGTTGGCCGGTTTCGTCGTATTCGTTGGAAACGTTTTCACGCTCGGCGGCGAATTGATCACGCTGCAAGATCGCGGCGTCACGCTGGGTGACCGCTTCTTCAATTCGTTGAAGCAGCGACTCGTTGGCTTGGCTGAGAGTGTCGATTTCTTCGTTCGCAGCGTTGAGGTCCGCAAGGATTTGTTGGACCTGGCTTTGAGTGTTTTGTTGTTCGTTCTGCAGCGTGGTTTGTTGTTCTCGGAAAGCGTTGAGGGCTTCCTCAGCTGCAAAGACTTCACCGCGAGTGACTTCGATTTGCGACTCGAGTTCTGCGTTTTGTGTTTTAAGTTGCTCGTTGGCCTGCATCAGGAATTCCTGCTGCTTCTCCTTGTTGGCAAGCTCATCGCCGGTGGCGTTGGCGGTTTCGGCGAGCTCACGCATCTTGGAAGCGGATTCTTCAAACCGGGTTTCGTTGTCCGCCAAACCAGAACGCAACGACTCGATTTCTTTTTCCGCTTGTTCCAATGAATCGGTCGCGGCTTTGCGAGCTTCTTCCGCATCTTTGTTGGCCAATTCGAATCGGCTGTGTTCGGTCCGCAGGTGGCCGAGTTCGGTTTCCGCTTCGGCCGTCAGTTGCTTTTGGTCTTTTAGCCACTGACGCAGTTGTTCGTTTTCGGCTTTCACTTCGTCCCGGCTGGATTGCAACGAATCGATGTCGCCTTGCATGCTGAGGAAGTGGTGTTTTCGGCTTCGAGCCGCCGCTTTCGCTTTCGCGTACTTTTTCTCGGCGTCTTTGATGGCCTGCACATCACGACTGCGATCGCGGTACCACAGCAAATGCCCAGCCAGAATGCCTGCCAACATACAGACGAGGGCGGTAAACGACGGGATTCCGATCCAAGTATTCATGGCAGCCACCAACACAAAACAAACGAGAACGCGTGGCAAAAACCACGCTTCAAGTGGCCTGTAGCAAGCCGCCGGCCGGCGTGTCGATACCAAACGGCCACTGAACCACTTCGGGGGTGTGGAGGCCGTGCAGTTTTACTTCACCTTCCCTTTGGGAGTGTCGGGCCGCTTCGGGCCGGGGATGGTTACGTGCTGGATTCAATGCTGAGCCCTCCCCTCGCTTCGCTCGACCCTCCCAAGGGGAGGATTATGATAAACGCTCAGCAAAACAACAGCTTGGAAACGGCACGGCCTCCCGTACGGGCGGGGCCGGCAAGAAGTCAGAAACACAGCACTTCAGCCTCGATCAGTCGGGGGACTCCGAACGACAGTCTGTCCGGTCACGAACCAGTGCTGATGCGAGTTGACAACCAGGGCGTGACGGGATCGATCGGTGCGGTTTCACGCCGCTTTGGGGCGGGTGAGAGGGACTTCGAAGATCTTCACCGTGTTGGTTGGCGGTTGCCCTGGCCGCCGGTTAATATATGGACTTCTCCGAGCGAACGCTCGACGGCGTGGTTTGCGACCACGTCCCCCACTCCCTCCCCATCCCTCCGGCAACTGCTTCGTCCATGAAATCCCTCTGTTCTTCCACGTCTGCTGGCGTTTTCGCGAGCTCGCACGCGGGAAACTGTTTGTCCCGGCGAGTTCTCGCGGTGACGTCATCCGTCTTTCGTCTGGGAGCCATCGTTGGCGTCCTCGGACTGAGCCAACTTCATCTTTCGACCGCATCGGCTGGGTTGGGCGTCACGCCCGCCGAGCAGTTCAAAGTCCCTGAAGGCTTTGAAGTCGAGCTGTTGCACGAAGTCTCCCCCGAGTCGGAAGGCTCTTGGGTCAGCTTGACCGTTGATCCCAAAGGACGCCTGATTGCCTGCGATCAAGCCGGCGGACTGTTCCGAATCGACATGAGCTCGGGTGAAGCCAAAGTTGAAAAGCTCGAGATTGAATTTGTCGGTGCCCAAGGTTTGCTGTGCGCATTTGGGTCGCTGTACGCCAACGTCAACGCTCGCGAATTCCCGTGCGGTTTGTGGCGTTTGACTGATACCAATGGCGACGATCAGTACGACAAAAAGGAACACATCATTCCGCTCAATGGCGGCAGTGAGCACGGTCCTCACGCGTTGCTGGTCACGCCCGATGGCAAACGCATCATCATGGTCGCTGGTAACAACACAAATTTGCCCGAAGACATTGCCCACTCGCGAGTGCCAAAGGTTTGGGACGAAGACCACTTGCTCGGCCGCATGCCCGATGCTCGAGGCCACAACGCCAACCGAATGGCTCCTGGTGGATTCATCTGCTCGTTGAATCCTGACGGCAGCGATGTGGAATTGATCGCAACTGGTTTCCGTAACCCCTACGACATCGCGTTGAACCGTCAAGGCGAACTGTTCACCTACGACGCTGACATGGAATGGGACGTCGGCACGCCTTGGTACCGCCCCACTCGAATCAACCACGTGATCAGTGGATCAGAATTCGGATGGCGAAACGGTACCGGCAAATGGCCTGCGTACTATCCCGATTCGTTTGGATCCGCTGTTGATATCGGACCCGGATCACCAACGGGCATTGTCTTTGGCTACGGAGCCAAATTCCCTAAGAAGTACGAGAACGCTCTGTTCATTTCGGATTGGAGCTACGGCAACATTCACGCGGTTCACCTGACCGAAGATGGTTCCAGCTACAGCGGGACTTACGAAACCTTCGCCACCGCAGCACCCTTGCCCGTGACGGACTTGGTCATCCATCCCGATGGAGCCTTGTACTTCGCGATCGGTGGTCGTGGCACGCAAAGCGGTCTGTACCGGATCAAGTACACCGGCGACATCGCCGCTGCCGATGCGGCGGAAGAAGTTGTCGCTCTGTCGGACGAAGCCAAACAACTTCGTGAGCTACGTCAAAGCATCGAAGCTTTGCACGTGGACGACGCGGATCTTTCGGTCACTCCGGACGAAGCTGTCAAACAAGCGATCAAGAACCTGAGCCATGACGACCGCGCGATTCGCTTCGCCGCTCGAATCGCTTTGGAACACCGTTCGCCTTCGGCCTGGAAGAAAACGGCGCTGAACGAAGCCAACGCCGAAGCCAAAATTCTCGGCGTGATCGCTTTGGCTCGTACGGGCGAAAAAGCGGATCAAGCTGATGCTGTCAAAGCGTTGGAAGCGATCGAGCTGGATTCGTTGACGGCCAATGAAAAGATTGACTTCCTTCGTGCGGCTGGTCTGGTCGCGATGCGTTTGGGCGAATTCACCGAAACGCAGCGAGATGCCCTGTTCGGCAAGATCAAAGGTCAATTCCCAACCGGCGTCGATTCGCTCGACCGCGAGCTGGCGATCATGGCGATCTACTTGGGCGATCCAGATTCGACCGCCTCGGTTGTGGCCGCTTTGCAAAATTCGCCAAGCCAAGAGAGCCAAATCCACTACGCGATGGCATTGCGGGCAGCCAAGGAAGGTTGGAGCAAGGACCTTCGTCGCGATTACTTGGCGTGGTTCAACGAAATGGCAACCGCTCGTGGCGGAATGTCTTTTGGTGGTTTCTTGGACAACATCAAAAAGGTCACTGTTGAACGTTTGTCGGACGCTGACAAGCAATCGCTGGCCGATGTGCTGGCCAAACCCAAGCAAGCCGACGAGGCACCCACCGGACCGCCACGCGAATTTGTCAAGCAATGGAAGGTCGACGATTTGGTTGATCTGGTGAGCGATGAAAACCGTCGTCCCGACTTCGAAAACGGCAAGGCGATGTTCGCCGCCGCGACGTGCTACAAGTGTCACCGAATGGGATTGCAAGGCGGAATTCTTGGTCCCGATTTGACGAGTGCTGGTGGCAAGTTCAGTCCTCGTGACATGTTGGTTTCGATCATCGAACCCAGCAAGGTGATCAGCGACCAATATGGGTCGACGCAGTTCCTGACCGAGGATGGAGAAGTCATCACCGGCCGTGTGATCAACATGCGGAACAAAGAGCTGAACGTGATGACCAACATGTTGGATCCTTCTTCACTCACGAAAGTGGATCGGGAAGCCGTCATCCAAACGCGTGAATCCACCGTCAGCATGATGCCCAACGGTTTGTTGGACACGCTGAACGAGGAAGAGATCGCTGACCTGGTTGCTTACCTGCGAGCCGGTGGCAACGCCAAGCACGCGATCTACACGCAACCGGTCGCCACGCGATAGTTCGTCGACGATCGAATTCAAAGACTAGCGGCCCCGGAGAGCCAGACTCTCCGGGGTCGTTTTTTTATGCGCGCTTCATCAAGTCGTTATCCTTGAGGCTCATCAACCGTCGCTCATATTCCGAGGAAATGCCGTGCCACCCCGACAACTGCTGCGTGCCCTTGAAGGAGATTGGCGAGGGAACTGTCAAACCTGGTTCGAACCCGGCAAACTCGCTGACGAATCCGACGTCTCCGGCAGCATCAAGCCAATGCTGGAAGGTCGCTTTCTGCGTCACGTGTACCAAAGTCAGATCCAAGGCCGTCCGCGTCACGGCGAAGAATGGATCGCTTTCAACGAAGTCACGGAGAACTTTGAGATCTCCTGGGTAGACGATTTCCACATGAGCGGAGCCATCATGATTTCGCGTGGACCGTTGTCGGTGCCCGAAGATTCGTCAAAACGAAGTGCTGCGTTCGAAGTCTTCGGCCACTACGACGTTGGCAAGGATCACCCACGCTGGGGCTGGAAAACTCGCTACGCGTACGATGAAGAATCCGGCTTGGTCATCACCGCCTACAACGTCACGCCAGACGGAGAAGAGGCCAAAGCGATCGAAACGGTTTACCAACGAAACTCGTGAAACTTTTCAGGCAAACGAGCAATTGGATTGAGCGCCCACAAGCAACGGATTCCTCGCCCAACCATCTGCGACCCACATCTCTGGCCCGAGAAAGGTTCGTATTTTCAATCCAAACCCACCGGGATCCATCCGGCCTCGGTTCGCTGCGTCGATGTTCCGCCATCCATGGCTACACATCGACTCCGCTCTCGACGCCCGGTCGCTACGACCCGGCTACGCATGGCGTCGCTACTTCACTCGGTCGGTAACCATCACCGGGGATTAATTCATCCCTCCGCCTTCCACCTTCATCCTTTCTCACCCGCTTGGTGCCATCCTCCGCCGGGCTACGTCATTGGCGGGCCATCCGGGCCCGCCC
>NZ_DDGH01000093.1:6707-16269 GCF_002337565.1 Rhodopirellula sp. UBA1907
ATCCGGGCCCGCCCGCCTTCGGCGAGTGCGCTCTATGGGTGCGCGGTCCACTCTCACTTCACTGCGCTCGTTCGCACCTCGTGTGCTGCGCACACTCGCGGCTCGTCGCTGCGCTCAACTGGCAGGAAAGCTCACCAAGCGCAATGCGTCGACATGAATAAAGTCTCGCGCGTTGTGGGTTGCAAGCGGGACGTTTAGAGAGACTGCCGTCGCAGCTATCCAGGCATCTGCAGCCTGTAAGGTTCTACCGGATTTGCGCATGGTTGCGCGTAGCTGGGCCCAGGTTCGACACAAGGTTTCGTCTACTGGAAATACTACGAACTGTTGAGAAATCAGACGAGCCATATTGTCCCGCCGTTGCTGGCCCCAATCGTGAACTTCTTGCCACAACATCAGCTCGGCCTGGGTCTGAAACGAGATGACAAGCTGTTTGCCATCCAGGGCCTGAGCGTAGCTTGCAAAGCGAGAGTCGTTCTTCAAGTAAAAAGAGAGGACGTCAGTGTCCACAACAACGCGGTCCATCAGCGGCTGATTCCCCGCGAATGCGTGTCTTTGCGAGACTCGCTGACAAAGCTGAGGAAATCATCCACTGATTGCCCCTGCGGCCAGATACTGGCGGGACTTGATTTGCCAGCGTCGAAGGGAGCCACGTTTTGCTGCTTGGCAAGCAGTTCAATGTCTACTCGCTCAGGCATCGCCTCGATTGCTTCTGCGCTATTGCTCGCTCGGCTTTCGGCTTGCTGATTGGCGAGCAGCTCAAGAGCTCGCATCAATGCCGTTTCCGTGTTAGGAAACGCTCCGCTCGCCACGAGACCATTCAAAACGCTCTCATATTCCTGGGGTATGTCGATGGTCATGGCGGCCGCCTCCCTTGTTTGTCGCTGCAATCGTTGAAGCAATCATCACACGAATCTTTATTTTAGTCAATGAATTTGAAGCGGCTCGCTACGGGGTTTCCTCCATCATTCGCTTGAAATCAGGGCTTTTCTCGTGTTTTTGCTCGATGAGCAGTTCGGTCACAACCGGCTCGTCATCGGGAATCAACGCGGCGGTCGATCGATCGGCCTCGACGATGAACACCACTCGCTGCATGACCAATTTCTCGTAGCTGCTTGCCAGGCCGCGCCCACGCACCAAAACCACGTGGTCGCTCAACTCGATTGTTATTCCTAATGAGGGATTGAATTTCACTCCGTAGAGATGCGAATAGCTGATGGCGTGGTAATCGCCTCGGCAGCTGATGAAGTTGATCATCGGTTCGCCGCCCCAGGCTTTGCGGCTGATGCCGAAGGCTAAATACTTCGATTGCTCAACGTAGCTATCGTCCTCGAATAGTCGCTGATCAATCCGTAATCGCACCCTTGCTCACCACATTCGCTTCCCGGTGCGTCACCGCAATCCAATGGGACTTCAGCTATCATACAAATGGTCTGAGCATTGGCATTGAGACATGCATATGGCACACAGAGTATGACACTTGCAACACAAGCAATTCTTTTTAACATCTTCGTCTCCTTAGAAAACTCCTCCAAGACGCACTATCACGGCGATAGCACTTCGATTCAAACTATTTCTTTGGAATGACAACACGCACTGTCTCTTCTCGATTCAACGCGGGTAGACGAAACACCAAGAGTCGCGAGCTAGTTTTTTCTAAGCTGCGAATGAGATCTTCACCGCGTATGGTCACACGTTGCGCCCAACCGCTCTCGCTTAGTGATTCAAAGCTCGCTTCCACGGGAACCGTCTTTGATTCTTCCCTCAGGAAAACCTGTATCTCAAGCTTGCCTTCGGTCTCTTGGTAAGGAGGTCGGTTTGTCACTGAGAAGTAATACCGTATGTCACTTACAAACTGCCCGGTCGACACAAGTACTGAGCGCGGCGAGACGTTCAACTTCCTGCGGAGGCTGATCCAAACAAATTGCGAAGCTTCTCTGCCG
Source organism: Rhodopirellula sp. UBA1907 (assembly GCF_002337565.1). NCBI lineage: Bacteria > Pseudomonadati > Planctomycetota > Planctomycetia > Pirellulales > Pirellulaceae > Rhodopirellula > Rhodopirellula sp. UBA1907. Next base: position 8,648 of record NZ_DDGH01000093.1, read on the forward strand.
TGTCCATCGCGTCCAGCATGTTCTACGGTGATGCGAAGCTGATTGGGTTTCTTATCGATGTACTCGTCACTTGGCGTTAGGATCAACTTCCATTCAGCATCGGCGTACTTGATTAAATTGTGGGCTGGTTCAACAGCGACGTGCACATCCGGTGATGAAACTTTGACCTCCGGCTTCGCATCAGCGTCCGCACCCCAGAACCCCCGGATACGCAACTCTAGCTTTGATTCCTTCGGGTCACGATCTGCATCGATAACCCAAGCTTGCCCAGGTTTTTCGACCTCGAGATCCGCTGATACGAACCCCGAGAAATTGATTACCAACGCAGCGGGCTTTTCATCAACGTATCCTAAAAGCACTAAATTTTGCTTGAATTCTCCGCTGTTAGCAGCATGAATTTTGGCTGTGAACGGGATTGCCTGCGAATCTTTATACTTCTTACAGTTGACTTCACCGGCTGTACATTTGCAGGAAGACTGCACTTTCTTCAAGTCAAACACGGATTCGAACGGATTAGATATCTTCAGTTCTTTTACCATTTTCGTTCCGCGTCGCAGATGTCCAAGCTCAACCTTTACTATTTTCTCGATGGCAGCTGATACTGGCGGGGAGTCTGTTTCATTGACGTCTGCACAAACGCACTCGGTCGCAAGCATTGCTGAAACCAGAAGGGTCGCGAAAAATCTAATTGAATAATTTCTCGTTTTCATTGAGCCATGCTCTGTGGGTACGCGTTAGTCGTGATGCGATTCCTTCGTGTGAATGACTGTTGGTGTTGACCGAACGAACTTCAATGCTGAACAAAAATTCACATTCCTAATTTTAAGAAAATGCGTTGTTTGTTTGTCATCCATTAATGCAACGAACAAGCAAGTGGTGCGATCTCGGCCGCTAAATAGCGGTTAGTGCGTGAGGCTGAAGAAGACAGTCGGTAGAAAGTTTTTTGACTTTTTCTTCTGGAACGATCTTTGCCTATCGCTGTTCAAGAAAAACAGCTCGGCGAAAGGGCAATTGCCCCTACCGACAGAGTGGACGTTGCTTCCACCTACATACCCGCCCAGGGACCGGTATTTTGACTTTTTCACATCGCAGTCTTGCGTTGGGCAATCAATTGCGCGGAATAGCCGGTAAAAAAGCTGACTTGACGTGCATTTGGAACGCGTGATAGCGAAGTTCGAAATAGCTTTTTGCAGAGGCTGCATTATTGGAATGAGTGATCCGCATCGCGGGACCCTACTCCTCAAGTGTGACAACATGATGACGATGCGGCCTTGCCGACAATCGAGCGTTCATTGTTGCTTTGTTCCGTTGCATTCCTGCCACTATTCCACGGCATTCACCGGGTTCACCAGAGATTCCCAGAAATGTCTCCACGAGGTATGTTGTTGCCACAGCGGGCTGGCAGGGTCACTTCGACGGCCTGCCGGCGTGGCTCCCAGGCCAAGTGTCCAGTGCGCCTTTTGGTTTTCAAACCCAGTTCATTTAGGCGCATTTCAGGCAAGTCAGTCACACAAAACCCCGCAAAAACCCCTCGCGCCCATAGCTCAGCTGGATAGAGCAACGGACTTCTAATCCGTAGGTCGGTGGTTCGAATCCACCTGGGCGTGCCTCTCAGCCGATCCTGATTCATCAGCACCGATCAGGATCGGCTTTTTGCTTGGTTTCGAGTCATCGTCGATGGCGCCTGATTGCCTCCGTTCAGCACGGATGGAACCGCCCACGACACCGCCGACCGATTCTTCGGTTGCTCGCTTCCAATGAGCGTCGGTCGTTTGCAGGTAACGCGGTTCCCGTCGTTTGGTGTAGCGCACGGTTCTGTCACGTTCATTCCGTTGACCGCCGAGGGCTTGTTGAATTCAGAAGAGCGTTGGCACTCGTTTGCATCCTTGCGACGAACCGCCTAGTGCGGTCCCGCATGCTAGGTGGTGTGGGAGGGGTCCCGGGCAACCGGGCCCCTATCCCGATNNTCGTTTGCATCCTTGCGACGAACCGCCTAGTGCGGTCCCGCATGCTAGGTGGTGTGGGAGGGGTCCCGGGCAACCGGGCCCCTATCCCGATTGGATGGTTCGTCGTGATCGTCATTCGATCAAGAATCCGTTTTCGATTTCGATGACCGGCAGCCTAAATCTCTCATCTGGTCCAGACGGAAGAACGAGCGACACGCCGAGGCACTCGATTGGTGGCTCGCCGGGCGTAGATCCTTTGTAGTACACATCGTGGTCGAAGAACGTATTGCGCGGGAGTCGGTGACTACTCTGTATCTTCTTGAGCAGCGTCGTTACGTGCTCTGGAGTATTCCCCAGCGACAGCGTCGAATGAATAGCTTGTAGGACCGCATTCTCGTCGAGCAGCGTGCTATCGACTTTGACTGTATCCGAGATTTGATCGTTGAACTGAGCGACTGCTTGTGGCAGCGGAGTCGAATCTAGCCAGTCAAATAGGGGGACGTGCGATCGTCAACGCAACTGCCGCTATTGCGACAATCAGGATCAATGTCCGTAATTGGTAGCGAACGAGTCTTGACTGCCGTTTCGAATTCCGTGTCATCGAAGATTATGCTGTAGGTACGGCGAATGGTAGAACTCACGGGGAACGGGCGAACGACTTGCAAGCAGACGAGAAAACGGACCACCTGTTCTCCCGTGCATTTCATGGTTTGCCGCCGTTTTGAGCTTGGAGGTTGGGTACCGGTCCTGACCAAAGAAACCGTTCTGTGCGGACGTTGCCACCATACAACCCAATGGTCGATTCGGATAATTGCGATGCATCCACACCATCGTCATCGAGATAAATAAGGGCAGCGCCGATACAAGTTTCACCGCGATAGTGTACCCCAACACCTATTCGGCAATCAAGAATTCGTGCAACGTATTCGGCCGTTAGGGACGCCGCTGCAGCAAGACGCTGTTCATCGGTCGCGTTTGCCGGTAGATCAGATTCGCAACCATCGAAATGACAGTGGTAGCATTTGCCAAATACCAACGTCAGCTCACAAGTGTCGTCCCAGACCTCGAGCGGACCAACGATATCGTCTAACGGATCAAGGACGAGATGTGGTCTTTCGTTCAATTCCAGACGCCACCCGGGATCATCAACACCCTGAGCAGCAAGTTCGTCGATGAAATGCTGGAGCGTCGGTGTCATTTGTTTTCAGTCGGCGAATGTTGGACATTACGGGGGACGGAGAGTTGAAGATCATTCTAGCAAACGCTGCAAGCCGTCCTCCCGTGCATGGTTCTGTCTTTCTCTGCCGAATCAGTTTGCTGAAGCCAATAGGCCAGCCACATATTGCAAGACCATTGAGTCACGAGACTTTCGGATTCGCGTACAGTTTGAGCAGTCCACAATCGGTACACCGGTATGCGGTAATTGCGAACATCTTCTCTTTGTCGCGTTTAATTGCGTTCCGCGAAACTTTCATTCCGAGAAAGGTTGCGTCTTCCGGCTCGTCGCGATGCCAGTAAGTGAGGGTTGAGTCGACGTCAGTCGCTTCCGGCAGGAATCCGGTCTCCATGGGTGCATCACAGTCCGGGCACATCAAGTTGTTCATGCGGAAAACCCTACTGCGCAGTGTGCGATATGCGTCCAAACGCCAATGACAGAACGATACGGTTCAGCGGGACCGCGCGAGAGACGCACCACTTCAGAAACGTCAGCTCGCGGTCTCCGTTGGAACCGATGGTTCTGCCTCATTTCCGTTTCGACAGTGACGTGTGATTTGGCGTAAAGCCGCAAGTCCACCCAAGACAGCAATGGAGTAGCCGAATGCGACCAATGAGTTTGAAAGATTCAGAAGCCATACAATTGGATGGGCTGCCCCAGATTGAAAGTCGTCGATCGCAGCCCCTTTCATCGGATACTCTGCGGCAAGGCTTCCAAGTGTACCAGCAAGAATACACACGAAGGCGACGCTTAGGAGAAGCGAAGTGATGGATTTGTAGCGACACAGAGCGACCAACGCTACTACGGAGAAAGTGAAATATGTCAACGGAATCACCCATTGGATAATCTGCGTCGGTGCCATCCAAAACGTCCCGATGCTTGCAGACTCTCCGTCCGGGTTTGCGATGGTGACAGTTCTTTGACATCCCAGAGCCAAGAATCCAAAGCATGCGTAGGCGAAGACGCTAACTCTCGATTGACACATTGAACAGCATTTATTGGCAGGACTTGATTCTCACCTGTTGTACCGGGTGGGAACAGGTGTTTGAGGATGTTTCGGACGGTTCAGCGGCGAGAACAACTCTTGAGGGACGGCTTGTTCTCACCTGATTCCCATCCCGATGGGATCTATTCTCTTGGCTGCCGAGGGGCGAGGCAAGGCTCCACCCGATCCGTTTGCTGACGATCAGAAGCCGATCAATCGCAGTGTGGATTGCTGCCGAATGCCACGCGGTCGCCAATTGCGGAATTGAACCGCCGGTACTGGCAGCAGCTCGCGGACGTCGAATGACGCGAGATCGTCTCTCGCCCAATCCGTCGCTATTCGTCCGTTTGCTGTGACGAGATGTGCGCGCGGATCAGTTGGGCGGGAACCATCTTGGACAGCTTGGCACCCGACACGTCGTGAGCCACGCCGACGTAGATGCCGATCACCGTCAGTTCTCCGTCCGGCTGGTTGTTCAGAAAAGCTGGGCCGCCACTGGTTCCTTGAGCGAGGGCTGGCGAGCAATACACGATTGGTTCGTGCCCCCAACTATTCGTCGTGTTCGTTTCGCGAGATGCGACATGCCCCACCACCGCGACGGGTGAGATCACATCACCGGCTCCGATGGCCAGCGGAAACCCGACCGTCACGATTTCGGTCGTGCGAGGCGGGGTTTCGGTGCAAATGGAATCCAACGAGATCGAGAGTGCAGAAAGATGAGAACGGTACGTTTCAGCACCATCGACATCGGGAAGCTCTGCGATCGCGAAGTCGGATTGCTCGTTTCGTTGCCACGGATTGGTCGATGTTCGGAAGAATGTCTTGAGCGATACCCACTGCGTCACGCCATCTGGATCTCGATACCGAAGCTTGCTCTTGAGGTTTGTTTCAGCGGAAGCGTGGCCAGCCGTCACGAGATACAACCGTTCGTCTGCGGTGACGAGAAATGCCGAGCAAAGCTTGCCTGTGTCAGGTTTCGATTCGACCTGGCTTTGAATGCAAACAACTCTGTCCCACGCTTCGATCGGCTTTGGTTCAGACGCATCGATCGACGGTGAGAATGCCACCACGGCAACGGTCAATGCGGACGCATTTCTTACCAGGGAATGGAGGCGGTGCATGAATTCGTTGCCAAGCTCGTGAGAGGAAAGAAGTCGCATCTGTTCACCAAGGTTGCGTGGACACTGGTTTCTTTGATGAGCATCGAGATACGTCTGCAGAAAGTAGCGTCGATCAACTCGCAGTGGTAGCGAGCGATCGGCTCTCCTGATTCCTTCCATCGATCACCTCGACTCTTTTGACATCCACCACGGTTCCTTCCCACGATCACTTTAGCCGTTTGGCGTTAGCCACGGTTCGCTTCAGCAAGCTCAAGCGGTCCACCCAAAGTGATGCTGCGAGTCAACGAATGCCGCGTTTGTATTGTGTTTGGTCGAACGCATCCAACTCGACGTCCCATACCCGCTCCAGCTTGGTCATTCCAGATTCGAAGGTGCGATTGAATTCTTTGTCGGGCTTTCCAAAGGCCGATTCAATCTTTTCAAAGATGGCTTCAAACTCTTCGAACTTCTCCGGAGGCAGCGACAAGCGGTAGGTCGCGAACCATTCCGTTCGATCTTGGTAGATCACCGCTTCTTCGAGCGTCAGTTGAATGTCACCGACTTCTCGGTCTTTGACAGCTCGGGTTAGCTTGTTCAAATTCTGAAGAGCCAAAAAAATGACCGCTCGTTGCGCTCTCTTGTTCGCGTCCTCCAAGTCTTGACCGATGTCGACCATGCTCGACAGATCAGCTGGCCTCGCCACAATCTGTACAGTTTGATCTTCTGGACTGATGACGACGGAGTCGGTTTGAAAGTAGCCCTCCGCCAACAGCTGAACCGCCTCAATGTCCGGCATGGTTGGATTCTCTCGAACCTGTTGAATTTTCGCGGCCGCCAATTCTCGCTCGGTCGGATGGCTGCAGCCGCTGAGTGAAGTCAACACTGCTATCCCAATCGTGCAAACAATGGAGGCGAAGTTTCGGCGAGCCATAAATTCAGTCTTGAAGAAGGGGATGTCAGGACATCGTTGAGACGAGAAAACGCCTGTGCAGCCAACATGGGAAAAGCAAGCAACAGCAGATGAGTACTGGACGCCATCTTTGGGCGCCACTCGCAAATGCAAGCTTTTGATTGCAGGTCAATGGTTCAGTCGCGATTCCGATGTCCAACTGAGTCAACCAGTACCGATTCTAGCCCACGAATACTCAACTGGAACTCACGTCCTCCACATCCGATGCGGGGCGATCTGGGAACGCTCTTTGGATCTCAGGATCACGGAGTAGTCTCAATGCCCAGATGCCGAATGGGATGCCTAGCCAGACGAAGGGTGTCAGCAAGGGAACGCACGCGAGAATCGATCCGATGCGTGCCATTCGATAGGATTCCAAAAATCCAAGTTTGGCGGCACCAATAGAAATCACAATCATCGACACGAGTTGTGCGGCGGCGGTGCCGGTCGCGATCAACGAAATCCCAGAACCAAGCTGCTGGTAATAGACAAAGCCTGCTGAAACAAGATGGATCGTCACAAGCACGGCATGGATCGACGCCATGATGAGCAATGCCGTCGCAGGGCGGGAGACTCGCTTCCGAACGGCCGAATGTTCGATCTCTGAATTGTTTTCCGCCCGTGGCGTTACGTAAGGATTCGTCAACTGATTGAATGCCTGAGACGAAAGGTCGGCTACATCGGGCTCGTTGATACGTCGAACGATGGAGATGATTGCTGGAGCAAAGGTCGGCGATCAACTGATGTAGCCGCTGCCATGTCGCTTCCATGCTTTTTGCGATGATAACCCGGCGAAGTTGCCTGATGTTGTTTTCGCCGAAGGGAACGCGTTGGTCGCTAGTTGTCATGGCTTCGACAAGGTGCTGCAGTTCGGCATGCTGCTCCGGCATGGTGAAGTTTTTGCGCTCCTGACTGTTCCAAGCGGTAGAACCGGAATTTGATCCATCGCTGTCGTGGTCCGGTTCTTCTCCCCGGATAGGATTCTCTTTTTTTCTCTTGGGAGGGGAAGGTAGTGTTTTCGTGCGACCGCGGTTTCGCGAGTCAGCTTGTTATTCAATGAAGATCCGCGTTTTAGTTTGCTTGCCGAATCCGTTTCGCGTGGATCGATTCGCTAATGGAAAGTGCACCAGTCCCTTGCCCCGCCGCGTGACCAATACACCCGCCAAAACTCATCAGACTCTGAAGAACGTTTCGTACGAAAGTCTGGTGACGAGTTGGTTGATGCATGATGGCTGGCAAGTTTACAGGCCGATGCTGGACCATGGACACAAAACAGATCTATTGATTTCGGATGGTCCCAATTTCCATCGCATCCAGATCAAGTCGTTCGAGAGCAAACGCGAAGAGCGGATTGTCACCAACTGCTGGTCACCCTGCCTGATCGATTGCGTCGTCTTCATGGCTCGCGATGCAAATTGGGGCGTGA
>NZ_DDGH01000093.1:16364-18488 GCF_002337565.1 Rhodopirellula sp. UBA1907
CGATGCAAATTGGGGCGTGATCACGCCCGCATTCAGTCAAAGGCAACGGCCGATCAAACACAAAGATCACCGCAAATTCGACAAGAATCGGCGAGAGTTCTTGCGTGCGTTTCATCTGGTCTGATCCGGCTGAAGCGTTCCCTTTGAAAGACGGAATCATGTTGCTTGGAGTCGCTGGCGTTCGAGAATCGGTCCTTCTCTGCGAGATAGACGCGTCACCTCGAGGGGAGACTCGACGTGCCGAACGCGAGAATTGTGGGCACCCAATTGACAGATCCTGCCCCAAACTCCGAGATTGACTAGCATGGTGCGCCGTGACTTGTGCGCGGGCACACAGAAATGTGCGTTTGCTTTTCAATCCATCATCCTCAAAAGATATTTGTCGTGCCCTACACCCGAATAATCATCTGCTCCGTTTTTGCGATCCTCTCCGGAATTCCTTTGGCCGGAATGGCCCATGAAGGCCACGAACACGGAGATTCCGATGCGTCGAAGGAATCCACCGCGAAGTTCGATCCAACTGCGCCGACCAACAAGTTCCAAGTCAACGGCAAAACGTATCGCTGGGAACACCGTCCGGAATTGGGCAAGCAATCCGACGCGATGATCAATGCAGCGAAAGGTGGCTTGCACAACAACGCCGACCGGGATTTGTTGACCGGAGAAGTCGTGACGGCCGTTGCTAAACACGGACTCGTGAAGCTGGATTCCGAGTTGAAGGAATGGACTCTCGTTGAAGATCAGGATCCAGTGTTCGCTGCTGGCATGAACGCTCACGGAACCGATTGCTTTGTCTTGGACGGCGAATCCTACTGGGCGTTCGCTTCGACCAACACGCAAGAAGTGTTCGTGACCAAACGCGGTGAAGTCCTCGCGAAACTGACTCAGCCCAAGGGCGACGAATTCGACAACCCGACCGTCAATCAATACTTCAAGTCAGGCGGACGATTCACTCCGTGCGATGTTGTCTTTCTGCCGGATGCGAAGCGATTGGTCGTCGTCATCGGATACGCACCGGGTGACTTTGCTCTGTCCGCCGAATTGGTCGACGGCCAGTGGAAATGGGGCGGTCCGGCATGGGGCGGCCGAGAAGGCAGCGGCGGCATGCTGAACACTGGTCACGGCGTCCAAGTTGCAACCGAAGGCGGCAAAGAGATCGTCGAAATCGCGTCCCGCTCGCACGGTCGCATTTTCTCCTTCACTCCAGGTGGAGCTCAGCTTCGCACGCCGGGAGCTGAAAAGGAGTACTACATTCAATTGCCCAAGGGCTCGAACCCTTGCAACATTTCAAGCTTTGGCGACAGCATGTTTTTGCCGTTGTTGAACGCGTTGCCGACGACGAATGAATCAGCGCCCGTGTTGGTGATGGAGAATGGAAAGCCTTCCGGTGCTTTGGTGCCCGCGACCTACGAGAGCCTGCAGCTGATGCAACACATGCACGGTTTCTGCCCGGTTGAAATCGATGGCAAGCTGTACGGTGTTGTTCTTTCATGGCGACGTGCCAGCGAGAATTCGAACGGCAAACCCAACGATGGCCAAATCGCGATCTTCGAAGCTGTCCAAGAATAGAGAAGCACTTTAAAAACGGACCGTGCTCGCACCGGCCTCGCCGGTGCGATTCTCGTTGATTGGAGCGACCGATTTCATGGCAAACCTTCCTCTGGTATTGGTCTGGCTTCTGTTTTTAATCTTCGCCATTCCCCTCGCGGGATTGGCGTGGAGTGCTCGGCAGCAATCGCGTGTGTTGGCGCAAGCAGATTTCACACCCAAGACCACCTACGAAGGTCCGGTCATCGACAACGGTGATGGATCGAGGTCGCAAACGATCACCGTTTCTGTGTTGACGTCAATTTCGACATCGCAAACGGTGAAATTAGGGCCGGCAGCGGTCCAGGTTCATGCCCGAGAGTGGGCAGCCAACGCTGTGCTGCTAGGCATCGTTTTGCTCGGGATTGGCTTGATCGGCCTGCTGCATTTTCCGGATGAGTCGCCCACTACCGGATCTCCGATGAATTTGGAGACAATCAGCGCCCACGGTGACGATTGATTCGGCCCTCGATGAAGACAGGGATCATCCGATTGATCGTTGATCAATGAGCTTGTCAGGGCGATTGCGCCACACTG
>NZ_DDGH01000013.1:0-18304 GCF_002337565.1 Rhodopirellula sp. UBA1907
TCGTTTCGGGAGAGGTTCTCAAATGCTGAAACCCGCTAAAACGCGGCCTCGATAAACTGCACGACCTACTGGCACGACGGATGGCGAATTGCACCACCGTCCGGGACGTGAATACCGCCCAAAAACGAGCGAGAATCACCTGCTGAGCCATCCACTCAACCAGCATTTGCATCCGTAACACGGTGTTACCGCCGGCTCGTCGCACCCGGCGGGCTGCTCATCAATTGGTACACCGATGGACGCCCCCCAGGCAGATTGGGAGCCACATCGGTGATCATCCCGGAAGCCCCGTCGCTCATCAAAGGCGTGGCGGAATGCGGTGCCCAGGCCAATCGATCTTCCGAGTCGACTTCCTCCAGATGCTCCAGCAAGATCCGTCGAACTTCAAAGATCGCCTTTCCGGTCATGTGCAACTTCGTGTGCGTTGCGTCGACCACCAGCTCGCTCTCCGTGTCCTCCATCGTCGCACTGTTGTATTCGACCACGCCGTCGCCACGATGATGCCGCCCAGCCAAGATAGGCGGGTCTTCTAAGACACCGACGATGTTGTGGTACTTCACATTCGCAGATCGCTTGGCTCGCAACATCACGGGAAAAATCGGTGAGTCAGGCGCAAGCGAATCCACCGCATTGGCTTCGGTCAACAAACGCGTGTCACGGAAGAACCCTGGGTTCGCGCGAGTCAAACGTGTGCTGGTGGAAACGGCCATCCGAGGCAACTTGATCACTTTGCCAGCCAACCATCGCGTGGTTGTGTTGGCCAGGTTGCTGCCGCGATGTGGCGTGCCGATCGTGATCACGCGACCAACGGATTGGTTCGGACGAAATTCAAGGGCACTGACAAGCTTGTTGATGTCTTGCGGTGGGCCACGCAGTTTCTCTTTGGGCTTGTCGCTGACCAAGTTCCAAAAATCGTCGCCGCTGTCGATGGTCTGCATCCGACTGACCAATCCGCCCATGCTGTGGCCAACCAGAACGGTGTGGTCCACCGCGCGGTCTTGACCGGCAGGATCGAATGTTTGCCGCATGGCAAAGAGATCACCACGCAACTGAGTCGCGCTGATCCAAAATGGTTGCCCGGATGGGTACAGATAAAACCAAAACTGATAGCGTTCGCGAATTTCGGGGAAGCTACGCAAGTCGTTGAACATGTCCATCCAAGTCAGCGGGCTGGACCAAAGTCCATGCACCATCAACACCGGAATCCGGTTTGGGTCGTAAGGCTCCAACATGTACAGCCCACGCTTTTGCTGCGCGTCGTCTGGATCGAGCAACCCTTCGGTGGCTCGGTCACGCTTGCGATATTCATCGCTGTCCAAAAAGTATGCGAGCGGAGTTGTCAGGTCAGTTTCCAACGGCACCCAGTCGTTGGCCAATTGAATTTGATTGGCTCGCAACGGATCGAAGAACTCCAGCACGCAAACTGCGGTCTCGTCCGCCGCCCCAAACTCGTTGGTGTGCGAAACTTGCTGGATCGAATGCGAGTTGCCCGATCGCGCCATTCCGCTGTGGACTCCCGTTCCACGACCGCCACGTGAAGGCTCGGTTGAACATCGCAGCAACGCCGTCACCGCATAGCTCAAGCCTTCAGGATAGTACTCCTCCTCAGGATGCCCTTCACCACGTGGCTTGCGAACCGCGATCAACGGCACGCCGAGCCCGTAAGTTGTGTGACGATTGTTCAAAGTTTTGATGTCGTAGTCGCTCACAAATTCGTAGTGATCGAATTCGTCTTCTTTCCAAGCACCACGCATCTCCGCCCGAATCACGAACTTCTGATTCGCGGTTTGAATCGTGTAAGTCTGACCCGGCCGCAAACGATTCTCTGCACACAGCAAACGCAGCAAGTCCTCCAGCGACTCGTTGTACAAGTCACAGACGGCACGAAACTGGGGATCGTATTGGTTGCGGACTTCGCCGAGTTGATCACCAAACAAATAGCGATAGCTCGTTGTCAGAGCCACGCCGTAGTGATTCATTGCGTCGCTGGACCGCCCGTCTCGGTCCGCGATTTTTCCTTCGACGTAGGACAACTCTGACAGAGCGTAGGCGAGCTCGGTGTCCGGATTTTGGGCATTGAGCGTTTGCAGACGGTGAAGACAGATCTGACTGTCGTCTTGGTAGGTTTCAATCAACCCGTAACGACGCAGTGTGCTCTGTGTGCGAACGCTGATCTCGGGACCGCGCCACCGCAACAAATGCAGCGAATTGGTCAGCGCATTTTCGCGAATCGATCGGTTTTCGAGATACCGAGAGGTGATGCAACCGGACGAGCTGCAACACAGCAAAACGATCCAAATGGCGCAGCAACGAACGCTCGCCCAAGGAGGCGATTGTGAACGAAGAATCGGTCGTGCAGACGAACGATTGGAACAGACCATGGGCGGACACTAGGAAACCCCGTCGAACCGTGTCAACGCGAACATGGCAAGCTGGGGCACCTGCGGGCTCTGCAAATGCCGATGGTCCGATCAGCTCAATTCAAGGCAACTTGGCAGTGCGGTCTATCCACGAGCGCAAAAGAAAACGCCCGTAGCGAAATTGAATCGCCACGAGCGTTTTGCGTGCGGTTATCAGAATTCAAGCGACGACTATTCGAGTCCGGCCGTTTCCTTCATGGCCTTGGTACCGAGAGCGCCCCACAAACCGTACGGACTTTGCATCCCCGGTAGTGTTGTCGACGATCCAACGGGCCAGTTCGGTGCGTTCGCGTTCTTGTTGCCAGCATCGATCGAGTCGGTGATGAAGCGAACCGCTCCGTCACCCATCAACACGTGAGCTCCACCTTGGTGCCGGCTGCCCATAGCCACCATGCAGTCCGAACCGTCTCCCGACCAGGAACAGCTGACGCCGTTGGGAGGCATGATCGTTGTCACACTCGACATAACAGGACGCCCATCCGCCCAACGCATCCCGTGCCGCTGTGAAGTGGCCCAGTTATTGGCATTGGTTCCGGCAACGTGGAATTGAGGTCGAGCCGGATCAATTGTGTCCTCACAAACAGCCGGGTCGCTGAAGAAGGCGGCATTGCTACCGCGGTTGATGACAACCGTGTTGATTTCTAGGGTGTTGTTGTCCGTGACAATCTCACCGCACGCGATCGTGTTGCTCAAACCATCCAGGATATCTCTGAAACGAGTCTCACGCCGCGTGACAAAGAACCCACGATCCATTCCACCGCGTCGTGGCGTACACCATCCTGCTTCTGATCCATCTTGGTTAACGCAAGAGTGATTGTTGCTGGCAATACCGTCGCCGATACACGCCGCATAGTTCGTGAACGCTTCGAAGTTACCTGGGGGAACATTCGGGTCACTCGGGCAACGGAACGTGCCCACTTGAGTCAACCATGGAGTGTAATTTCGATCCCATGGCACCGGGCCCATCGGCGGAAACGGAGTCGCACGGGTTGTTCCGTTGTGGTTCGTCGCGCGAGGGTTGGCGATTTGTTCCCACAAACCTTGCTGCTCGATGAATGGGGTGAGACCAACCAAAAAGCTCAAAAGATGACGGTTACCAGGGTTGTCAAATGTCCCACCACTTTGTGTCGGCAGGCGGTTGTAAGCGGAATGGTAGTTGTGAAGGCCCAAACCGATTTGCTTGAAATTGTTGCTGCACTGCATACGCCGTGCGGCTTCGCGCGCCGCCTGAACGGCAGGCAACAAGAGTCCGACCAACACGCCAATGATCGCGATCACGACCAATAGCTCGACGAGCGTGAAGCCCTGAGGAGATTTGCGTTTCATTTAAAACGCTCCTTAAAAGGAAGGGGAAGAAATAAGGGGAACAAACGTAGTCCCCGAAAAGAAGCTGCCAATCGACAGCAAAATCATCTTGGAAAAGCCGACGGTGATTCGATCGACTGAACGAAATCACTGGCTCATCATGTCGGCGGCGTTGGATTCTTCCATCGCCTGCATTTGCTCCTCAGTTTGCACGACGCTGTCGTCCACTTCAGAGACGGTCACATCGTTGTTGGGGCCACAGCCGACGAATCCGCCAAGACAAAATATCAAAGCCCCGAAGGCAACGAATTTTTGCGACATCAGAAACACTCCTTAAATTAATAAAGCACGAAAATTGCGAATCACGCACCACGCTAGGTGCAACCATGCCCCGTCAAAGTAAATCTATGGACGGGAGCCCGACAATGAGAAAAGCCAACAATTTGATACCGAATCGTTTTTTGACAACCTTCATTCTATATTTCACACCGTGAATTTTGCGGCGACTGGCGCAGCCTGCTCACACATCGCATATCGCCGCACAAACCTCGCGTAGCCATCACCTATAGAGAGCGAACCCCACACCCCTCGGCGGCAAAATTCCTTAAGCCCAATTTGCCACACGAGACGGGTTGAGCGGTTGCCAAAGAAGGCCGAACCAACCGCATCCCTCAAACATTTCGCGGCCGCTTCTGAAGCCGTCGTGAGATCGTCGTTTGAATCAGCTGCGTCATCGTGTGATGACCAAACAAATGACGGCAACAGAAATTTGTAAGCAGACGAGTTTTGAGCTCGTGAATTTCAAGACGGTGAATTCACAGCGTTACGTTTTAAGAGCTTCACAGCTCAGATTGATTTCTGGCCTTGTTTCATGGCCGCGTGATTTGATACCCCGACATGCCTGGAACCAGACTTTCGCCAGGATGAAGCGAAAGACACGCAAAGGAATGCGAACGATGGAAATTTTTGGCAAACGAATTGGCTACCGGCTAACCGGTGGAGTCGCGACGATTCTTCTCGGAGCTTTTGCTGCCGCGCAAGCTCAACGCAGCGAGCTTCCCAGCGACACAGAACTGGCCGATCAAAACGTGCCAGCCCTGGACGCTCCTCGTTGGCAATCCGAAATGCCAGCACCGATCTCGATGCCGGGCACCGAAGAGACCGGGCCTCAAAACTTCCTCGCGGCCTTCGATGATTCGTCTGATCCAGGCGCGATTCAACAAGCTGCCTACTCAGATGAGACATACGTGTCTCAGCCTGTCGAAATGGCGAGCCACAATGAATCGTTTGACGGTCCTACGCCGATGACGATTCCAGAACCCGCTCCTCAAGCGGCACCACAAACATCCGCACAAGACGCTGGACCAAGCAACGCCGGTCCAAACATGGCACTGCCAGCGATGGCAATGGATATGCCCGCGATGGACATGCCTCCAGCCGATGCGCCCGTTAACGCCATGCCGGAAGCTGACCTTTCGATGCCGGGCGGTTTTGATATGCCCGACATGAGCATGTCGATGACGATGCCACCTCAACCTGAGGCCACCGCACCAACCGAACCGCAACAAGACGCCGGCCCAGCAATGGACTTGTCGGCCATGTCATTCGGTGGCATGCCCGCACCTGATCAAGCCATGGCCAGCGAAGGTCCCTCGGACATTCCCGTCAATGACATGCGAATGAATGACGGTCCGGCGCGGATGCCTGAGCCTGCACAAATGGCGAACGACTCGTTGCCAAACCTGCCCGCTCCACAGCAACCGGGCGTTTCGTTCGCACAACCTGCCGACGCATCATTCGGCGCGATGCCAAACGACATGGCTTACGAGCAACCAAGCCAAAACAATCAATCGTCACCCTACGGCCAACCCGAACCAGCGAATGCGAACAGCATGCGTTCCGGCGGCGATGCAAGCTTCAACAACGACCTGCGTTCCGCACCGGCCGCTGCTCCCTATGGTGCTCCTGACCAGTTTGCCAATGCCGACCCGACCACCGATTCCGATCAGTTTGGCGGAGGCAACCAATTCGGTTCGCCTGAACCATCGGCCTACGGCGGCAACGCACCCAACAACAACTTCGCCAACAGCAACCCTGGATACGAAGAACCTGCTCCCGCAGCTTCGACTCGTTTCGCGAGCCAGCGTGGACTTCCCGCGCCAGGCTACGCTGCTCCGGGAGCCGGCAACAATTATGCCAGCAACGCACCGACGGCGGCGCAAGCAGCCGCTTATGCGATGCCGGGTGAACGTCGCTTGGAAGGCATGCAAACACCCAGCATCGTCATTCACAAAGAAGCACCACCGGAAGTCAAAGTCGGCCAACCCGCCACGTTCAAACTCAACGTCCAAAATGTCGGAACCGCGGAAGCCTTGGGCGTTCGAGTTCACGACACCATTCCTGCTGGAATGCGTTTCAACGATGCTTCCGGCAACCCAGTCATGCAAGGCGACGCGTTGATGTGGGAACTGGGTGCCTTGCCCGCTGGCGAACAACGCATCATCACGATGAACCTGACGCCTGTCGAAGAAGGCGAACTCGGAAGCATCGCTCGCGTGACGTTCGAGGCCGCTGCCTCGGTGCGAACTCGCAGCACACGCCCCGAACTCAAAGTCACCCAGCACGCACCGGCAAAGGTCTTGATCGGTCAACAACTCGAAATCGAACTCGAAGTGTCCAACGTTGGTTCGGGTGCCGCAACAAACGTCGTCCTTCGCGAAGATGTTCCCGAAGGCATGGACCACCCCGGTGGCCGCGAACTCGATTCGTTCTTGAACACCCTTCGTCCCGGCGAAGTCCGTCGCGAAGTGCTGCGGATGCGAGCGGTTGAACCAGGCGTGATTCGCAACACTGTTGAATTGGTGTCCGACGACGCCGAACCAACCAGCCACACAGTCGAAGTCGAGGTCGTTGCTCCGGCGATCGATGTTCGCTTGACCGGACCTGGCCTGCGTTTCTTGGAACGACAAGCGACCTACGAAGTTGAACTGATCAACCGCGGCACCGCACCAGCGACCAATGTTGAAATCATCGCTCGCCTCGATCGCGGATTCACTTTCGTCGGAACCGAGAACGCTGGCTACTACGATCCCAACCGTCACGCCGTCCTTTGGTCGGTTGCTTCCTTGCCACCGGGCAAACCCGCCAAGGTGCCGTTGACGTTGCTGCCAGTCGAAGAAGGCGAACAAGCGATCCAGTTGGAAGCTGCCGCCGATCTCAACACTCGAGCAACCAGCGAAAGCACGGTTCGAGTGGAATCGCAAGCGGAACTCAGCTTCAGCATTTCGGACTTGGCTGACCCAATCGAACAAGGTGCCGAGACGACCTACGAAATCCGTGTCCAAAACACCGGCTCGCGAAACGACTCCAACGTCCAAGTTCGCTTGATGGTTCCACGCGGCATGGAAGTCCTGGGAGCCGACGCGGAAGTCCGCCCGGACGGCCAAGGCGGAATGATCTTCGCACCTGAAAACGAACTTCCCGCCGGATCGGAACTGACCTACCGCATTCGTGTTCGCGGTGACGCCGCCGACACGCACTTGGTAAAAGCCATCGTGACCAGCGATCAGTCGCCCAAACCGGTGACCAAAGAAGAGTCAACGATGGTTTACGCGGACCGCTAAGATCCGCGGGTCAACCCCATGCCTCCTATCTCGGGTGGTTTCATCACCCGAGACGGCGACCTACAGTATCTATCGACGGGTGATTGGCATCCGTCCACTGACTGTTTGTTTGCCGCGGAGGATCGCCCGTGAGTGATCGCGTCCTGATTGTCGAATCCGATGCTGATGCACGCGATGAATTAGTGCGCATCCTGGATGACGATTCTCGCGAAGTCGTCGCGGTGAAAAGCTGCGATCAGTCATTGAAGGAACTGGAAGTCGCCTCCTTCGACTTGATCATCACCGAGCTGCCGAAGTGCAAAACACTTTCCGCGGATTCCGGCGATGCCAGCTCCCCATCCAGCGACGCAGGCACCGCCGCGATTCGCTGGGTCGAAAAGTTGCGAGCCGCGGCCCCGCGAGTTCCCATCATCTTGATCACGCGAGAGGGGGCCGAACCAGTCGCCGGCGAAGCCCTGATGCGAGGAGCCGCGACCTACATTCCGTTGCATTTAGCCCAAGAGGGCTTGGTCGAAACGGTTGAGCAAGTTCTCAAGGTCAGCCGCTCGGCGTCTCAGGCCACCGACATCGATCAGTGCGTTTCGCGAATCAAGCTGGAGTTGGTCCTGCCCAGCCACGAACAACTTGTTCCCGCCGTGATCGCCCGACTGGAACAAGAGCTCGAACAACTGCATCTGTTCGACGAAATGACGTGGACGCAAATCGCGATGGCACTCGACGAAGCCATCCTCAACGCGATGATCCACGGCAACCTGGAAGTCGAATCGGCTTTGCGAGAGGTCGACGAGGGCGAAGCCTACCAAGAAAAGATTCGCCGACATCGCGAACTGTCTCCCTATGCCGAACGTCGTACCTACGTGACGCTGACCGCCACCCGCAGCCAAGCCGTCTTTGTCATTCGTGACCAAGGCCCCGGCTACGATGTCTCGGCACTTCCCGATCCAACCGACCCGGCCAACTTGGAATCGATCGGTGGACGAGGGCTCCTGTTGATCAGTGCATTCATGGACGAAATCCATCACAATGAGATTGGCAACGAACTGACGATGATCAAACGCAAGCGATCCGACAGTTCCGCGTCGTGATCGTCCGTCGTTCAACTTCCCATCTCGCTTTGTATCTGCCATGACTCCGGTCCACCCCGGCGATCGATCTTCCGCGGCAATGCTGCGCAAGCAAGAAGCCATCGAACAATCGATGTGCTTTGGTCGATCCATCCGGTGGCCCGTTCTTCGAATCGCCGGCGTCGAAGTCTCCGTCGCGATGTCATTGCCGCTCGGTCTGTTTGCTGCCATCGCATTTGGTGTCTCGGCTTACTTGACCGACACCACCGCTTCGGCCAATTGGCAATCGCATGCCCACTGGATGGCTTGGCTGATCGGCTTCTGGTTGCTGGGCCTGCTGATTCAAACGGCCATCGCGGTTTGGCATCAACGAAACGCCGGCGTACATCGCGGCGGTTGCATCGTTTCAATCGGAGGCGTTTGGACCGCCCCGACTCAGCGTCCGCACGGAATATCGGTTGCCGGCGTCCTGATGATTTGGTCGCTCTGCATGCTCACGCTTGGACTCGGATCACTCGCTCTGATTGGCGTCTCCTTGTTCACTATTGACGCCCCCATCAAAGGCGGCCCGATCGTTTGGCTGGATGATCCTTGGGCGGCGGTCGCTTGGCTGTGGTGCCTGCAAGGCATTTGGAATTTGCTGCCTTTGCCACAATCGCTTGGACGAGTCGGCTGGGCACTCGTGTTCGCATTGTTCGGTGGCGGGCCAAACCACGATCCTCGCGTTTGCCTCCGGTCATTGCGAGCTTGGATCATCGCGATGGCCTTGCTGACTTTGGTGACCGGCAACTTGCTGCTCAGTACCAGTGGAGTGACTTCGCAAGCGGGCGGATTGGCTTGGCCGGCCGTTGCTGGCGTGGTTGCTTTGTCGCTTTGGCTGTTCACTTCGGCTGGATCTCCCGACCTGACCGCGATCTACGAATCGATTGTTCGCAGAGCGGAATACATCGAGGTCGGTGAGCAGAATCCGATCGGCCGTTTTCGTGGACGGTTCGGCCCGGTCGCCACATGGCGTCGATACAAAGCCCGCCGAGAAGATGTCGCCAAGCAACAAAGGCTTCGCGAAACGATGGAGCGTGAACATCGCGAAGCCGACGACGCGTCACGAGTCGATGAAATATTGCAGCGTTTGCACCAGGAGGGAGCCGAGTCCCTGTCGCCAGAAGAGCTAGAACTGCTGCAAAGAGTGAGCAAAGCGCTTAAGAATGAGCGTCAGAACATTGCAAGAGACATCGACTCTGACGACTAATTGTTAAAGGCGGAGCAATCGAACGGGGGGAACAGACATACACCGCCTCCAATATCGATTGATTGACGACCAAGTGTCATCGAAGTGGTACGGTTTTGCATGACCGTTACATCAACCACACCGAGCACCGAAATCGATCCGCTGCACGCCAGCGTATTGGCTGGCGTGTGCGTCGCCGAACGTGCCGCAGCCGAAGCGGCTCGCGTCGGCACCGCGACGGAAGATGCGATGGAACGCGTCAATCAAACGCTCGTCAATGATATTGAACAGCTTTCAATTTCTCTCTCGGACAAGTTCGAAGAGATCCGGCTGATTCACGACCTGACGGCCAACCTGGAACTGGAAAGCGATGCAGATGACATTTGCATCGACATGCTGAATCAGCTTTCTGTCTGTGTTCCTTGGAGGACAGCCATCGTCGAACTGTGCCCGGCCGATGCCGAATGCGTCGCCGACGAACCCGATCGCTTGATCGTCGGCGAACCAATCAACACACAAGACCTGGATTCGATGATCGCCGCCTCTTGGCGACACGCCGCGAAGACCGATGGCATCGTTCGCGACATCACGATCGTCAACCAAAGCGACGAACCCAGACTCGAAAACCATCGCTTGATGATTCTGCCAATCCACCGTGGCGGAACCCATCTTGGGCGGATGATATCCATCCGCACGCTCGATCAACCTGAATTCACCACCGTCGACATCGATCTGGTGCGTTCAGTTCTGATGATGCTGTCCATGCACTTGGTCAACCAACGTCAGTACATCGAAATGCAGTCGATGCTGGAAGGCATGGTGCGTTCCCTCGCGTCGGCACTGGACGCGAAAGATGCTTACACGTGCGGTCACAGTTCTCGTGTTGCGGATCTCGCCGTCGCACTTTCGCGTCGACTTGGAATGACGCAACAAGATTCCGACTCGCTGCAACTGGCCGGTATCCTTCACGACATCGGCAAGATCGGCATCGATGACTCGGTGCTGAAGAAACCCGGCGCACTGACGGACGAAGAGTTTGACCAAATCAAACGACACCCGGTGCTGGGATATGAAATCCTGAAAGGCATCCGTCCGTTCCGACACATCTTGCCCGCCGTTCGCCATCACCACGAATCATGGGACGGCCGCGGGTACCCGGACGGATTGTCAGGCGACAACATCCCACGTGCCGCACAAATCTTGGCCGTCGCGGATTCATTCGACGCCATGGTGAGTGACCGCCCGTATCGCCGAGGCATGCCACTTGATAAAGTCCGCAAGATCTTCCGCGAAGGTCGCGGGAAGCAGTGGGCATCCGATGTCGTCGACGCCCTGCTCAGCAACGAAGAATTGATGATTCGATTCGCTGAAAACTATCAAGCTCCACCGGAAATTGATCCTTAAGCATGTTCTTGATCGCGGTTGATGAAGCCGGCTATGGCCCGAAACTCGGACCGCTGGTAATCGCCGCAACGCTTTGGGAAGGCACCACCGAATCGTCTCAATGGAATGACACGATTGCCGAGATGTGGGATGTGATGAAGACGCCCGTCTCCATCGACGGCCAACGCATTCGAGTCGATGACTCCAAACGCGTTTTTCAAAGTCGCACTCAGCGACGCGGTGACACATCACCGCTTGGCAATCTGCATCGAGCGATCTCGTTTGCCCATCGCTCGATGGGCCGCCCGGAATCAAACTGGCAAGAACGCCTTTCGACACTGATTCCGGACGACCTTGATTGCGTGGCATCGATCCCGTGGTTGGCCGACATGCTGACGCCGGGACGCTGGCTGCGCGAGCTTCCTGATCAGTGGCTGTCTGAGGAATCCATTGCGCGAGCCACTCAGGCTTGGGCAATTCCCGATTGGAAAATCACCGACGCGCGAGCCCGCATGGTTACGGCGAAAGCTTTCAACGCGTTCTGCGAACCAACCGCTTCGGGAACTTCTGCCAACAAGAGCGACCTGCTCGGCGAAACCAGCCTTGGACTGGTCGCCTCGATGCTGAATTCGCAACGACTAGTGTCCCACAAGCACGGGCAGATCTACTTTGACCGGCATGGCGGACGACGCTACTACGCCGGAGTCATCGCGGCGACCTTCCCAGACGCGATTGTTCGCGTGGTGGATGAAACCAACCGCTGCAGTGTTTACGATGTTGAAACAGCGACTCATCAACTGAGAATGCATTTCACTGTCAAAGGTGATTCGTTCGTTCCCGTCGCCATGTCATCGCTTCACGCCAAATGCCTTCGCGAAATTGCGATGGCGTTTTTCAATCATCACTTCGAAGACCGATGGCTCGGACCAGAACCATACCACCCCACTGCGGGCTACCCCGTCGACGCCGACCGCTTTCTTGCCGCGGCCACCGCGACACTGAACTCGCAGTCCATTGCGACGTCCGATTTGATTCGATGCCGTTGATTCGATTCACCGCCGCATTGCTTCTCACCGTTCTTGGCGGGCTCAACTTATCGTGGTGCGATGAACCACGACGAACAAAAACGACCGACTCCAATTCTCCTAAACTTCTTCGTCCGGATCTGATTCTTCAATCGCTTGAGTCACCCGACACATCCGAACGTCGCCAAGCAGTGCTCGACCTCGGTCAGTGCCACGCCAAACATCCGAACCTGGTCCCCGGTGCGCTGCAGCTGCTTCGGAGATGCGCCAACGATTCGGAATTTGATGTTGCCATGGCATCCATCGAGGCTGCGGCAACGATCGGCAACCTCGAGTCATTCGGTGCGGTCGTCGATGCACTGCGAGGCGACCACACCTCATCGGAAGCAGGAAGAATTCTGGACGCGGTCGATGTTCCGTCGCTTCGGCGATTTTGGAAAACCTCCGATCCGTTCCGTGTTGGCGACATCGTCAAAGACCTGCAGCAGAAGGCGACGCGGCAACACACAATGGCTTCCTTGTCTGCAATCGCAATCCCCGAACCATCAGCCGGCGTGATCGCGTCCGGTCGCGAAGCATTCATGATCGCGCGATGCGACGCGTGTCATCAAGTCGCTGGATACGGCCGAGCCGCCGGCCCCGATCTTCGAGGCATTGGAATGTGCTACTCCAACACGGAGCTCATTCGACACATTCTTCATCCTTCGCTCGATCTTCACGACACCGGACGATTTGAGAAATTCCTTCTGACCGATGGCCGAGTCATCACCGGCCGCGCGGTCACCAATCAATCCACATCGACCGATCGATCGAGCGTTCAAATCCAAACGGACCTCTCCAACCCCGATGCGGTTCTTCCCATCAAACTCAGTGACATCGAACAACGCCAGCCATCGCCCGTCTCACCGATGCCGGTCGGCCTGTTGAATTCATTGACGCCGACCCAGGTCGCGGAACTGGTCGTGTATTTGCGCAGCGACGGCGGACGGCTCTCCCCACCAGACGCCAGCCACGATCATTGACCGAAATGGCGATTGTGAGCGTCGGGACGATGCCATCCATCCGGCACCGAATGCGCAGAGAAAACGGCAACCCAAAATGGATTGCCGTGGCGTTTTTTCAAGTTCGGCAAAATTCAAATTCGGCCGATGTGAGCGGAGTGATCTCAGCCCGACTTGCGAACGGGTTCACCGCTCATCGATGAGTGCGAAGCCGGCGTGTCACGCAGCAACTTTGTGTACTCGTCGACGCCTTCCTGCTCTTCCTTCAGGATGTCTTCCAGGAAAACGACCAAGCTGCGTTGCGGCTCGGCCAATTCGATCGCCTGGGTGTACATCTCGACAGCCTTGGCTTCGAAGTCCCGGCTGAACTCGAGAACTTCAACCAGGTTCTTGCTCTGCTTGATCTCATTGCGAGTCGCGACAGGAACCCCGCCGAGAGCCGAGATCTTCTCTCCGACGAGCTGAGCGTGACCGAAGGATTCCTTCGCGTCGCCCAAAAATTTGTCGGCGTAAACTTCTCGCCAAACGCCTTCGATGATGAACGAAGCCTGGGAGTACTGAGCGACCCCAGTCCATTCGTGCTTGAGAATTTCGTTGAGCTGATTGATCAGTGCTTCGCTGGCCATCGCATTTCCTTTGAGTGGTCGGTGTGGGATTAGTTGGACCGAAAAATCCAATTCGGTATCTCAACCAAAGCTTCCCAAAATTCTTTCACACCGCACACCCCGAGACGCCCAGCCGACCTCAAACACCCGTCGAATTCCTCACCCGCGGACAGCGCCACCGCGGCTATCAACCACCACCGGATGACTCGCGGAACCATCCGGCAACCAGGCCGACACAGAACACCGCCAATTGATTTAGGAAAAAAATTGTTTGGCAAATTCTGGACACGCAATCGAGATGGACACTTCCAATTCAACCACTTTTCACACGCACAAAAAACAGGCAGCCTCGCCGACCCCCGCCACATTAGGGTTTGCTCAAAAAACACGCAGGCTGCAAGCGGCGACGTAAGTCCCATTGCTAGCAAAGGTTCCGAAGGCACGTTTGATCGGTCTCGAGGATAGCACCACGTCCCAAACGACCCGTGCACCCTCAGCCCAACTCACTCCTGACATGACGTCATCGCCTTCGCACCGAACCGAATCCACTGACTCCCGACAAGTCTCTTCGTCACGGATGAACGAAAAATCAGTGGAGCAAACCGCCGCGAGCGATGATGCCCCAGCCGTCTACGCCAGTGACTTGGCTCGGCCCACCGGTTCGACCAGCTCTTCCACCAAGACCAAAGCTCCATCAGTTGCCGCAGCAACGAGCCCCATCAAGCTGTCGCCGTTCGACCCGGACATGCCCTACGAAGATCGCCCGGAGATGGTCCTCAAACTAGCCGCCGAAGCCTTCGCTCAAACCGGAAGCTGGGTCGTCTTCTATCGCGAGATCATGGGCTGCGACGGCGTCGTTTGGAAACTGTTCCCCGAAGCCCCCCAACGCCGCCACTTCGAGTCCAGCCCCGAGTTCGCGGAACTGCTCGAGATCATGACCTCGATCCGCAGCCAGGACAGTTCGAAGACCAGCTTGCACGAACCCGAACGAATGATCACCGTTCGCCTGCCACGCTCGATGCACTCGACCGCGGTCAAGGAAGCCTCCGAACTGGGCCTGAGCATCAACAGCTACTGCCTGACCAAACTGCTGCAACCGATTAACAAACGCTTCACCCCGCTGGAAGCTGGCCCCCGCCGCGGACGCCGCCCCGGACCGCAAATCCAAGTCGAGAAAACCGCCACCGGCGAGATCTCCATGCAGCGAATCCGCGTACCATCGAAGTCGACCAAATCGACTCCCAAGTCTGGCCGGAAATCTCAGAAGTAGTCGCGAACCTGATCCGGATCACGACGTCCTTCCGGAACGAAACCGATCCATCTCGCGCAACCGCATCTTGCTCCCGACCACCTGACCCCAGGCATCTTCGAAGTGGCACGCAACGAACAACTGATTCGCCAACACAAACTCCTGCAGCTCCTCGAAGATTCACGCTTTGGTCGAACCCTGGATGAACTGCGCGGCGACCTGATCCTGGACCTGGGACTGTCGACGCTGCACACTCGCACGGTCCGCCGCGACGTCGAGGCTCTGCAAGGCGCGGGCTACGACATTCAAAACGAGGTCCTGGAACGCGGCCGCATTTACCGCCTCGGTCGCAACCACACCGCGGTCCACGAAATCGCGTTTTCGGCGACCGAGCTGATCGCGCTGTCGATCGGCCGCGAACTGCTTTACCCGCTGATGGGCACCCAGTACTGGCAAGGCATCGAGACGTTCTGGAACAAAGTCCAAGAAGCGATTCCCGAAGGCGTCTACGAACACTACCAGCGATACCGAAAAGTCCTGTACGTTTCCGGAACCCCCAGCAAAACCTACGAAGCCCAATCGGGAATGCTGAAGACGATCAACCGAGCAATCCTGGAACACCGCGTCGTCGAGATCAAATACAAACCGATCGGCCGCGAAGCATCCGTGCGTCAGATCGAGCCCTATGGTTTGGCCGTTCATCAAAACAGCATCTACGTGGTCGCCGCGGCCCCCGAGGTCACCGACGAATCCGAACGACTTCGCAACTGGAAGCTCGATCGATTCACACAGGCCACCGTACTGGACGACTACTTCAAACCCGACCCGAAGATCAATCTGAATGAGTTCCTGGGAAAGAGCATCGGCATCTTCTCGGGCGACAGCAGCACACCGGTCAAGATTCGGCTGGGCAACCGATCCGCGTCGTACCTTCGCGAAGACCCTTGGCACCCGGAACAAAAATTGGAACCGGTCGACGCCGACGATCCGGCATCCGACACGATCCTGACCGTTCCTGCGTCACATCCTCGCGAACTACTACCGAAGGTGCTCGCTCTGGGAAGCGACGCGGAAGTTTTGGAACCGGCGGAATACAGACAAGCCGTCGCGGACGTCATTGAAAAGCTCGCCCAAACCTACAACGGCTAGTCACATAAGCTCGCCCGAGCAGACGCGGCAAGCAAGTCTCACGCATGAAACGACCGTACGATGGACTTCCAAGTCCGTCGGGCCAACACCTCAGTCCCAAACGATCTTGCAGGCGTCGAAGATTGGGCCTTCCACGCAAGTGCGTTTGTAATCCCACTCGCCATCGTCTTGCTTGACTTTGGCGACACACGAGAAACAAATCCCGATCCCGCAGGCCATCGGTGTTTCCATCGACACTTGGCAATCAACCCCCAGCCGCTCGCAGACCTCAGCCGACTTTTCCATCATGATCTCCGGCCCGCAGGTGATGACGCGGATACGAGTCTCGGGACTTTCGCTTTGAAGCGACTGCAATCGGTCGGCCAACACATCGGGCACGCGTGCGGCGCGACCTTCGGATCCATCGTCCGTGCAGGTCGTCACCTCAAATTCAGCCGATCGAAAATCGTCGACGCCCGCCAACAAAGAAGCACGGCGAGCTCCGTAAATCAACTCGACATCCTTGGCCCAACCACGCTGCCTCGCATCGCGTCCCGCGGCGAGCATTGGGGTTTGGCCGATGCCACCAACCGCCATGATCAACCGATCACACGGCCGATCATCGAAGCCATTCCCGAGCGGTCCCCACACCGTGACCATCGTTCCGACGGGGGCTTCCGACAACGGAAGCGTGAGCGCACCTTTGCGCAGATAGATCAGATCGATCGACTCGGGCTGGCCATCAGCGCCTGCGTGCACGTCATAAATCGCGAAGGCTCGCCCGATCAACGGTGCGTTGACGCCCGTCATTCGAATCATGACAAACTGCCCGGGGCGGAAAGTCCGTGCGATCTCCGGTGCCGCCACGCGAAGCAAATACGTGTTCTCCGCGATGGATTCGTTGCGGATCAGCGGTGCATCGACACGCACCATCGCGTCGGCGTAATGGGCAGCGTGCAAATTGGACATGTGCTCAAGGGGTCAAGACTCGAAACGATTCATTCGGCCCGAGAAGTGTACCGCCACTTCGTTTGCACCTCTAGGACGCCCTCAAACGGGCTTGCGAATAAACTCCACCCGCGGCGCCTTCGATCCTTGTCGGTCACACCTGAAAAACTCCGCGACGTATCGAACCGGGGTCCGCTGCTCGGGCACGCGGAATCGATCCCCCTTCTGCAGAACCGGACGCGCTTCCAGCATCCCGCCAAATTGTTCGGTCCCAGCGGCCTGACATGGGTACCAAGTCCCCGCCAATTCGCCGCGTTCGGGCTTGGCATCCTTCGGCTCCAAATAGAACTCCGGATAGCAGTGCCCCGGAATCCAAACCATCCGCGCCGGAATGCCGGTGTTGCGACACAACGCGACAAACAAACTGGTCATGTCTTCACAATCACCCACGCCGGCTTTGAGAGCATCCGACGCGTCGCGAATCGGGCCTTCTTGATAACGCACCTTGTCCCGGACCACGTCATAGATCTGACGCACCTTTTCCCAATCGTTCTCCGGCGCATCGCCAGCCAACTCGCGAGACAAAGCTCGGATGGAAGGATGCGAAGAATCGATCATCGGGCTGTTGCCCATGTAAGCCCGCATCTCACGAGGCAACCTCGCTGGAACAATCAAATTGTCCGTTTCCGTGGGAGCCACAATCGGTTGCCGAACGACCTCCATTTCCAATTCGACTTGAATCGAACCTCCCGATGTCAAACGCGGAATTGCAACGACCACTTGCCGTGCCCCATCCAATTCGCGGACGGCGACATTACCAACACGTCCATCCACCGTGCGATCCTTGATCGAAACCGTTTGCTCCGGCCAATCCATGAACACGGGGAAAGTCGCCAGCCCCGAAGTGAACGTCACCGGCGTGTCGATGTTCACTCCCAAACGCCAACGCGTCGTCTGAGGAACAGTCAAATCGAGCTGCGTCGCTGCAACGGGAGATGCATCCAACTGCGACTGCGCCGCGTTTTCGCCAGCAGCGTTCGTCGCGCCTTCTTGCCCAAACACGCTGCCAATAGGCAGGACCGATCCGGCAACGACAAAAGCGCCCGTTCCCGAGCCAACAAGAGATCGCAAACACGCGCGACGAGTCATTTGTTTCTTTGATTCAGTCATACCCACATTCTAACTCCGGCGGTTCTCGATCCCAAAGATTTTCCGCTGCCTCGTGCTGCTCAAACCCATCAATCTCCCATTCAGAGAGGTTGTGCAGTTTTGAAGTGCCGTGCTCGCAAGGTTGAAATCACCCTCCTGAACGCAGTTGGGGAGGG
>NZ_DDGH01000013.1:18484-33939 GCF_002337565.1 Rhodopirellula sp. UBA1907
CCCCAAACTTCGTTTCGGGAGAGGTACGCCGTGTAAAAATCTGCCGAAAAGCGGTATCAGAAAACTGCGCGACCTCCAGATTCCGCACGATCGTCACAGCCGTATCAGGAAACAACCTGGCTCGGCCTTCCTGCTAAACTGTTCGCCCCCCGCCAATGCTGGCGATCCATCCCCGCCCTACCTGCTCCACATCCCACCATGCCTTGGATCCACTCCAACCACCGCGACACATTCGTTCGGACCATCTCAATCGCGGTCGCCATCACTGCTCTTCTCATTGCGTCCCCACAACCGATCAATGCGACTTCGCCCAACGTGATCGTCGTCATGACCGACGACCAGGGATACGGCGACTTCTCCTTCAACGGCAACCCTTACACGCAAACGCCAGCGATCGATCAACTGGCATCTGAAAGCGTTCAGCTCACGGATTTCCATGTCGCTCCGATGTGCACGCCAACTCGCGGGCAATTGATGTCTGGCCTGGACGCGTTTCGCAACGCCGCGATCAACGTCAGCAGTGGGCGAACGCTGTTGCGACATGATTTGAAAACGATGGCCGATGTCTTCCAAGACGCTGGTTACCGGACCGGGATCTTTGGAAAATGGCACCTCGGCGACAACTACCCCTTCCGCCCCGAAGACCGAGGCTTTGACGAAGCCTTGTGGTTCCCTTCGTCGCACATCAATAGCGTTCCCGATCACTGGGACAATGACTACTTCGATGACACTTACATCCACAACGGAAAACGTGTCGCGTATTCCGGCTACTGCACCGACGTGTTCTTTGACGAAGCGATCAAGTGGTCAAAGCAATCCAGCACAAAGGATTCGCCCTTCTTCGCATTCATCCCGTTGAACTCCGCACACTGGCCTTGGTTCGTTCCCGATCAATATCGCGACCGAGCCAGACAGATACTCAGCCGTGACAATGCTCTGCAAGAAGAACTCCAGCAGAAACTCGACACCACGCCCAGCAATCTCGAAGACCTGATCAGCTTTCTGGCGATGGGTTTGAACATCGACGACAACGTCAGCAAGCTGACTCGGTTCCTGAATGAATCCGGACTCGCCGAAAACACAATCCTCGTTTTCTTGACCGACAACGGCAGCACCTTCGGACACCACTACTTCAACGCGGGCATGCGAGGCAACAAAACCAAACTATGGGAAGGCGGTCACCGTGTTCCTTGCCTGATCCGCTGGCCCAACCAACTCGCCGCTCAAAAAATCGACGACCTGACACATGTGCAAGACCTTCTGCCAACGCTCGCTGATCTGGCCGATTGCGAGGAACACCTGCCCGGCTCACTGGATGGAACCAGCCTCGCGCCAAGGCTTCTCGGCACTACCGATTCTTTGGCCGATCGGATGCTGGTGATCAACTACAGCCGCATGCCACAGTTCAAAGTCACCTACACCAAAGGCAACCCCGCCATTCCTCGTCGCAACGGCGCCGCGGTGATGTGGAAGAAGTGGCGATTGCTCGAAAACCGACGTCTTTACAACGTGGAACAAGATCCTCATCAAGACCACAACGTCGCGCAAGACCACCCCGAAATCGTCGCGAAAATGCGAGAGCACTTGGCGACATGGTGGGACGGCGTGAAAGATGATGTGATGACTCCCGAACGCGTTGTGATCGGCAGCGAACAAGAGAACCCAAGCTTGCTGACCGCTTGCGAATGGCTGGATATCTTCGTTGATCAACAAGTCCAAATCCGCCGGGGCGTGCTTAAGAACGGAGTGTGGCATCTGATCGTCGACCAACCCGGAACCTATGAATTCGCGCTGTGTCGTTGGCCCAAAGAATCAGGTTTGAAACTCGACCAAGCCATTCCGATGAAGCAAGTCACTGACGGAACATTTCCCGCTGGTGCCGCCCTGCCAATCAAGGCCGGCCGACTCAAGATCGGCGACTTCGATCAAACCAGCCCGGCGGATTCATCTGGCCAATCGATCACGTTCCGAACGCAACTCAGCGCCGGCCCAATCGAGATGCAAACCTGGATGCTCGACGGCAACCAAGATTCCATCTGCGGTGCTTACTACGTCGACGTTCAACGCGTCGAAGATTGACGTCACCGCCGGGTCCCTGGCAATTTCCCCAGCAATCCAAGCACAAGCCCGATCACACCAATCAACTGGGGTGCGAGCATCCAGGCGATGCTGAACCAGGCACTTGGATTCGCCGGGGGGCTGCCCGCTGAATAGCGAACCGAAAAGTAAATGCCCGTCAAAAAACCAAGCACCATTGCTGACACAAAAAAGTAGACGACCATCCAAACGATCGAAACCAAACCAACTCGCACAAACACCAAAAGGCTATGCCAGAACGTCCTGGGTTCCTCGGCGACCGAATGGTTGTCCGCACCGTCACCGACAGAATAAGGATTGAATTCGGGCGACATCAATGAACTTTTCTAAGAGGTGCAAAACGAATCATCAATAGATCATCCACAAACCAACGACACCCTGTGGCCCTGAGACACTTTCCTCACTCCCCAACCGGCAGGTTCACCACACAAATTTCCCGATCCCGGTCAGCTCCCTGCGCCAGAACCCTGGCTTCCGGAGTGACGGTGTAGCTCTGACCGCCGTAGATCATTCCCTGCCACGGACCGCCGCTGATACTGCCGACCACATTCGTCCCAACAATCGGACATCCAATCGTTTTGGCCGCGCGGGCGATGGTGTCTCGAAGAGAGGTACCATGCTGTGGCCAATCAACCGCGTTCGCTGCCCATCCATAAGGAACCAGCAATAAATCGGGTTGTTTGCCAGCCATCCGCTGCACCGTCTCGTCATGAAAGGTGTCCGCACAAATCAACATGCCGATTCGCCCAAACTTCGTCTCGACGACATCAACTGTCTCGCCCCTGGTGTATGGCGGACTCATCAAATGAGTCAGCACATTCATCTTGCGGTGTTTGAGAATCAACTCGCCTTCATCGTCGATCAAAACGACTGAGTCGAACAACTGATCGCCTTCCTTTTCAGACAATCCAACCGACAGAAACACGCGGTTCTTCCGAGCGATCTTCGCCAATGCATCAGTGTCTTTCCCGGGAATCGGATGGGCCAGCTCATGTGCTTTCGCGTTCACCCATCCGTACAAGCAGGTTTCCGGCAGACAGACGATCTCGGCTCCCTTGGCCGAGGCTTCCTCGACGGCGTTTTCAATGCGTCGCAAGTTGCCTTCGCGATCGCCATCGATGCAGTAGATCTGGGCCATCGCCACTCGGCAAACTTTCTCGGATTCTGCCGCGTCCGTCGCATAAGCCAATGAGCTTATACCGACGCAGAGAAACAAGGCGATTGCGCGTACCGAATACCGAGCAGAGTTCATCGCGGAACAATCCATCTGAGTGAGATACTTCGAAAACGGGCGGGATGGCCGCCCGCAGTTTGCTCGAGCGCAGACATTGCGTGATAACTCAGACCATCTGGGCATTCCTCAATCAGGTCAGCCAGTTGCCCCCGCCTCTTGCAACCGTGCCATCACGCGTTTCCAACCTAAGCACTTTGCCAAAGTATACGGCGTCATCCCGTTTTCAGCGACGCCGTTCGGATCCGCACCGTGCTTCAAACAGACATCCACCCCATCGAGCGACCCTGCCAACGCGAGTTGGTGCAAGAACGTGTAGCCGTTGTCATCGGCCTCATTCAAAAGGTCTGAATTTTCAGTCAACGTCTCGTCGAGTGACTCACGCATGTTTACTGACATGGGGTGCTCGTTCTCAGCAACCTTCGCATAGTCCTGAGGTTTCACTTCAGGATGGCTGAACCGAGCAAACAGCCCTTTCTTTTTCGCCGTGGTCTCACCGATGTAGTCGGGTGGAACCAAATTCACCATCCCGACTTCACCAAAGTCGAATCCCCATGCCTGATCGTGTTGTTTGCGTTCCGCGTTGCTCATCCGCGACCGCATCAGATCAACGGTGAATCCGCCATACACTTCGCCCAACGTCACATACATCCAGTCGCACAGTTGGCGTCCTGGGATCCGGACACGATCGCCTTCATGAACCGACTGCAACGAACTCGGAGCGTTGATCAGCGTGCCTTCGATTTTGCGGCCATCAAAATCAACATCCATCAGCCACATGTGTTCGCATTCCAATGCATCAGGATCCTCTGACCGAAGTTCCGGCGGATCGGTGAAGGTTGCCTTCACCGCCGACAACTCCAATCCTGGGATAATCCGACGGCGTTCCCAGGACATCTCACGCCAAAAGTAGCGAAACGTCTTGCGAGCCTTGGCCGCCGCTTCCTTCATCTCGGAATCATTTCCAGGTGTATGGAAAACAGGAGATGCTTGTGATGACATTGCTCAACCCCAACCTTGCTGATCGAAAGAAACTTGCACACGACAACGCACGAAGGCGAATTGACGGACAAACCGATCGCCAACGTGGATACTCGTCCAAGCTTCGAAGCTCTCTCACCAACACACCACGCGGTTTGCAAAGTTGGCATCGATCAGTGCCAGGGCGAAGTTGCTTGGAACGCCTTAGCATACCCCAGATGGCGCCCGCAATGGGCCGCTACAGCGGAATCCGCCCCGCCGAACAGGCGTACAGCGACACCACGCCCCGTAAGCCCCTCGTCTGAATCGCACGATCAGCGACTCTTACAAGTCCGCGATTTGTGAGTGAGAATTTCGATCAGTGTCGCAATTTCAACTGGCGACGTTGAATCTTCGGTAGCAACCGAGCAAGAACATATGCACCGCATAGGCCATCAAACCAAACCCAACGATGCCCAATAGAATTCGACCGTATATCTGGCCGGCGATCGCAGAAAGAGCGTCACCCTTGCCCGCAATTTCACCATTGGCAGTCCCCTGCCAAGCCGATTGGGCCAAGAAGAATCCGATGATCGCGAAGGCAATTCCACGCGTGATCAAACCAATTCGACCCGCGTGAAGTGCCGTCGTTCGAAACGTGTCGCCCATTTCGGCCAACTGATACTTCGTCATGAACTTGGCGTAGTAGCCCTTCACCATGAAGTAGATTCCGACGCCTATCGTGACCGCGCCCGCGACACCAAGGACGATCCGTCCCGGCGTACTGTCGAGCAAGAAAGATGCACCGGATGAGTCGCCACTCGATGATCCCCCAACAAACCCAAGCGACAACGATCCCGCATAGCATCCGAGCACCAGATAGGCGATACCACTGATCGCATAACCGGTTCTCTTCACCAAACCTTTCGCTTCCGTTCCCGCACCCTCGGTGTCTTTGATCGCCTGGACCCAACGCCAAGCGGTGTAGCCAAGCAAACCAATCGCCACCAATCCCAACAAGAATTTGCCGTAGGGTTGCTCGCCAATTTCGCGAATCGCGTTGCGAGACCCACCGACCTCACCACCGGCGCCGATGGTAACGCGAAAAGCGAGGAAGCCGACGATGAAATACACCACACCCTTGGCGATGTGTCCCGCACGACCGAGCGTCTCCACCCAAGAGGGAACTTGTGGCAAACGAGCTTCTTGAAAACCGTGCCAAGAGAAACGGGAAGTGGCGTCAGCGGACATGGATCGGGCCTCGATGGAACACAGCGGATGAGAATGACAGCATGGACCTCACTGCGGCAGAATCCTGTGAGACCAACTGCTGTCACATGGTTCGCAAACCCCATACCGATTGGCCTTCATCCCGACACAATTGCGCACACCCGCCCTCGCATCGCAGCATTTCATCCATCAACAGTCGGCACCAAATTGGCGACCTGTGCCAGAGCCTTCGCGGATCAATGCTTTGCAAGACTTCTCGTACCTGCCCGCAAGCACCAACGTCAAACAGGCCCGCGGCCTTGAGACCGCGAACCTGCTTTTGAATTCTCCGTGAATCACCAGTCAGACTGGCGTTCATTCGCTCAGCGTTTGAAAATTCGCGTGGGTTCTTCCGCGGTGATTTTCGACGAAAGCGATTGGCTGGCCAATTGAGTCGTCAATCGTACCGAGCCTTCCCCGTCGCCCTCTGCCTTCACGGTATAGGTCACTTCATCACCAGGTTGCATCTTCTTGATGGGAGCAAACTGGATCGATTGGCCTTCTTCTTTCAGTTCGGTTGGCCCGTCAGCGGACACGAACTTCAACCCGTCTGGCAGTTCAGCGGTCAGACGAACATTGTTGTCGATCGCATCCCCTTCGTTCCAAACTTTGATCGTGTAGGTCACTTCGCCGCCGTTGTTCACTGGATCTTCGTCATCCACAACGGTTAGCTGCAACGCGGGAAGGCGAACAACTTTTGCACGCGCCATCGCCGTTGCGGTGGCTCGAGTCGTTGCGTCCTCTTCATCTTCGGCGACATCGACGGTGCAAACGCTGGTTGCCTTGACCTTCGTTGGAATTTCATCCAATTCGCCAGTGCGAATTGCATAGTCAATCGTGGCACTCTGACCAGGTTTCAACGCATCGATAGTCAGCGTTTTCTCTGCCATCTTGGGCGAATCGTTTTGCTTTGACGGATCGTTGTTACCATTGCCTTCCGATTGGTTCGAAGCCGATTTCTGATCCGAATTCGCTGGCGTGGGCTGACCATCCGATTGGTTCTTCGAATCGTTCTGTTGCGACTGATTTGATTTCATCTGTGGCTCGCTCACATCAGCCAAGTTGGCTGCTTCCGGCCACATCAAATTTACCCGAACGTCTTCAGCCGGTGCATTGCCCTGGTTCGTAATAGTCGCTGTGAAATGCGCCAAGTCATTGCCGTACAAACGGTTGGGGCCTTCGACCTTGGCGATCAAGTCAGCGGAAACGACTTTCGTTTGAGTTTCCTTGCTTCGTGAACTCAAATCACTCTCGGTCGCTTTGGCTTCCGCACGGCTACCAAATTCGCCGCTCTTCGATGCGTACACACGAGCGATGAACTTGCGGGTTTCGCCTGCTTCGAGTCCGTCGATATCGAACTTTAATTCGTTGTTTCCTTCGATCGTGGCCAGACC
This sequence comes from Rhodopirellula sp. UBA1907, assembly GCF_002337565.1. Classification (NCBI taxonomy): domain Bacteria; kingdom Pseudomonadati; phylum Planctomycetota; class Planctomycetia; order Pirellulales; family Pirellulaceae; genus Rhodopirellula; species Rhodopirellula sp. UBA1907. Next base: position 25,436 of record NZ_DDGH01000013.1, read on the forward strand.
GTCACCAAGAGAATCCTTGATCGTGATTGGCCCGACATCGCCACTCCCGCCGTTTTTCAGCGTGTATTCCATCTTGATGACGTTGCATCGATTGGCTTTCTTGGGCGCAACTTTGGTCAGCTCGAGCTGAGGCTTGACCGCCTCGCTGGTCAGGCAGATTGCGGGTTTGTAGCTGACCACTTCCAGGCAACTGCGAATCTCACCTTCCTGATCAGCAACCGCTTGAACATCAAACGTTCGCGATTCACCGGGCTTCAGCATCTGAATCAACATTTGATTCTTGTTGCTGTTCTTCTTTTCTTCGGCTTCGGATTGAGATTGCTGCTTGTTTGCCTTCTCACCCTGCTGAGAAACTGACTCGATGGACAATCCCTCTGCCTTCTTCTGAGCCAACTTCACTCGGTGCAAAGTGACTTGGTCAGAGATGTTTGAAACCTCAACCGTGTAGTTGAAGCTTTCGCCGAGCCGAACCTCCTCCGGCATCTGACTGGTTACCTTCAATAGTCCGTCGCCTGTCGACAAAGACGTTTGGGCTTGGGCGGACGAGAGCAACGACGCGGAACATACGGCGGCTGCTGCGAAGAAGAGACTTCTTCCAAATGAAGTCATGACATACCTCTTGTCTAGGTTGGAAATCGGATTGGAAACAACGTGCGTCATTGAGAGATGACGGAGGCGGCTTCGTGCAAGGGCTATGCCAGCGGCTCGCTTTCTCCAATGAAGATTCCAAGAATGCAAACTCTTGGGTGCATCCCGTGGTTGATACACGGCATGCTGGTTCGTCAGATCAAAAATTTGAACGTTCACGACGCACCGTGTTCGTGAATCGAACAAACGGATTGGTCTTTCTGGCCGTGCCATCTCATCCATCGGTTGTCTGTGATCGACCAAGCCGATCGACCTTCTCTCAAACGCCGGCCAAGCCCGCTGGACCGCGTCGATTGGCATCCGGCGATCGCTCCGGTCTATACTGGGATTGTCCACGGCAAGATGGATTGAACGTGGCCTGCAGCCTGATGGCCACGAGCATGATGAGATCAATGCTTTGGCCGTTCTTTTCTCAACAAAGGCGAATCGCGATGTCCGGCAACTTGAATCCCCCGATTGATCCGTCTCCCGATGCAACCGCAACGATCGCATCCAAAGACCACGGGATCCCCATTCGGCTGGCAACCCGCGAAATCACAGCGGCGTTGGTCTGGACCTTTGCCGCGGACGTGCTGATTTTTCGCCTCGCCACCTACCTCTCCGTGGCGATCTTCGTGGTTCTGACGCCTATTCTCTTCCGGTACGCGGCGACCAGCCGACCTCATAGTCGGTCGCTTGCGGTCTGTGGCATGTTGTCCGCTCTCGTTGCCTTGCGTTTGCTTTGGCAAGGCTCACCGCTTGCGATCGGTTCGGCGATCTTGTTGATCGTGGCGATGTCGATGGCCGCCAGCGGCGTCGTCCCTTTCGTGCTAGAAGGGTTTCTTTGGTTCGGACGCAGTTTGGTCGACGGAGCCAACCGCATCTCCCGCTACCGGATGACTCATCAAGCGATCGACCAAGTCCGCAACCACCACCGTCTGGCGTCGATCTTCCTGCCGGCCGCCGCGGTCTTGGCGTTTGGCGGGATCTTCGTGATGGCCAACCCCGATTTGGTTTCCTGGGTTGGGACCCACGTTCGTTCCGCTTGGAAGTTCACCTTCAACTGGCTGAGCAATTTCTCGGTTTGGGAAATCCCATTCTGTGTCTTGGCGTTGACCATCGGCGTTGGATTGATTCGCCCCCTTCGTCCTTTCCTTCGATTCGGTAGCAACAGCGAAGACGAATCGATTGCCACGACTGCGGAATCGGGACTGTACTCCGCCTATCGCAACACGCTGATTGCGGTGACCAGTCTTTTCGCCGCCTACCTCTGCTTCGAATTCTGGACGCTTTGGCGGCGAGATTTCCCCGAAGGGTTCTACTACGCGGGGTACGCTCATCAAGGCGCAGCGTGGTTGACCATCGCTTTGGGCCTGGCGACCGTTTCGTTGTCGATCATTTTCGGACGCAGTCTCTTGGCCGACCCTCGCATGCCGCAAGTTCGAAGATGGGCGTGGATTTGGTCGGCAGAAAACCTGTTGCTCGCCTTGGCGGTTTACAACCGGTTGATGATTTACATCGGCTACAACGGAATGACTCAACTGCGGATGGTCGGGTTGTTCGGAATCACTGCCGTCGTGATCGGATTCGCTTTGGTTGTCTACAAGATCGCCAACACCAAGAACTTCTGGTGGCTGCTCCGATCTCAGATGCTGGCTTTGACCATCGTCGTGATCGCCTACAGCGTCACGCCCGTCGACTATCTCGCCCATCGATACAACGTTTCGCGAGTCAATGCCGGATACTCGGCACCTTCAGTGATGCTGGCTGTCAAACCGATCAGCGACGAAGGTTTGCTGTCGACGTTCCATCTGCTCGAACACCCCGATCCGATTATTCGAGAAGGCGTTCAAGCTCGCCTGGCAATTCGCGAAGCAGAGCTGTCCGCAAAGTTGACGACTCATTGGAGTGAACACCAAGGAGCCACCCGAATGCTAGCCGCTCGATTGGCCGATCATCCAGAGCTCTCCACTCGATTCGCCAATCCCGCCGAACGCCGGTCCACCCTGCAACGCTTCAAAGACTACGCCATGCAGTGGTATTGAGGTTTGGAAACTGAATCATTCGTTCAAACCGAGCTTTGGTCGTGTTTTGGAAGGCTTTTGATGGTGCAAAGTTTCCGGCCAGCGGCCATCGCTAGGTACAACCTGGCCTACGCTTGAGCAACGCCGTAGGCCATGTTCCACATGGCGTCCACGCCGATGCTTTGGAACAAAGCGAGGAGTGCTCGCGACCGAACATCCCATCGGTGTGGTGAGTGATCCGGCCAGCGACCATCGCCAGGCTGGGCCTGGCCTACGTGTGTCTTCGTGGCGAACCTCACGGTTCGCCCCAATTGGTTTTGTTGGCTCGCCCAAACTCCGGATCCGTTCCGCCCCAATCCAATTCATACTGGCCTTCTTCCACGAATCGATGAAAGCTCGAAAAAGGATAGTCGCGCACTCGACTGACCAATCCGTGCTTGCGAGGGTTCCAGTGAAGGTAGTCCACACACCGTTCCAAATCTTGTTCGTCTCGAACGGTGTGCTCCCAAAACCGAGATTGCCAGATCCCTTTCCTGTTCTGGCGTCGCTCGCCATCCGTAACGGGCAAGTCCACTCCGCCACCATCTAGGTAACGCTGCGTGACGCACTTCTTAATCACTTGCCACCGAGCCGAGTAGTCCGAATCCCCACGCGGCAGAATCCAGACGCAATGCAAATGATCGGGCAACAAGCAAATCGCAAACAGGTTGAATGGATGCGTCCGAATCTGCTCTTCCATGGCTTCTCTCAAACAAGTCCTTGCGAGACCAGATCGAAACAAAGGACGACGTCGGTAGGTCACCAAAGTGAAGAAAAAGGTCTCACCCGGAAGATGCTTGCGACGAAAGTTTGACATCCCAAATTCATAGCAGGTTTGCAGAGGCGATTCCATTTGCAAATTTGAACCACCCCGCCCGACCTCAGTGGTCGTTCACGCCGTAGGCCATGTTCCACATGGCATCCGAGCCGATGCTTTGGAACAAAGCGAGGCGTGTTCGCGACGGAACATGCCAACGGCATGGTAAAAACCCCGGCCAGCGACCATCGCCAGGTACAACCTGGCCTACGCTAGAGCAACGCCGTAGGCCATGTTCCACATGGCATCCACGCCGATGCTTTGGAACGAAGCGAGTCGTCCAGGCACTCCCGCAAGACCCAAAGACAACCGTCAAGCCACCCCGCCAGGCACAGCCTGGCCTACGGACTCCCCCGTCATAACCCGCCGCGTTAGCAAGGCCACCACACCCGTAGCCGGATTCGCCAGAATTCGGATCCCACCATCTCGAACATCTGAATTCGGGCGAATCCAGCTACCAAGACATCAACACGTAGGCCAAGTTATCACCTGGCGCCCAGCCGATGCTTTGGAACGAAGCGAGGCGTGTTCGCGGTTGGGCATGCCAGCGGTGTGGTGAACAGTCCGGCATACCACCATCGCCAGGTGGAACCTGGCCTACGGGAGAAGCAGGATTCAGAAGCCGCCGGGGCTGGTGAATTCGCGGTAGTCGTCGAATTCGCTGTGATGTTCAGCGGCGCGGTTGCTGAACCGCGTGAAGTCGCCTTCCCAGGTCAGTTCGACATCGCCGACCGGACCGTTCCGTTGTTTGGCGATGATGATTTCGGCTTGTCCAGCGAACTGAGCCTTGTCTTCACCGCGGTGATAGTACTCCTCACGGTGAACAAACATCACAACGTCGGCATCCTGCTCGATAGCACCCGACTCACGAAGGTGAGACAGCTTCGGACGGTGATCCTTGCCATCTTCCGCTTGCCGGTTGAGCTGGGACAAACACAACAGTGGGACTTCCAATTCCCGTGCCATCCCTTTCAAACGACGAGCGATCTTTGCAACCTGCTCCTGCCGAGGGTCACGCGAATTGTCCGGTTCGATGAGCTGCAAATAGTCAATCACAATCAGCCCAAGACCGTCTTCTTTTCGCTTGATCCGACGAGCCGCTGCGGCGATTTCACTGACCGTTCGACTGGGCGAATCATCCACGAACAGCGGAGCTTGGCTAATGTCGTTGGCTTTGGAAACCAAGCGGTCGCGGTCATCGGAACTGATCGTTCCGTTTCGCAAACGGTGACCGTTCACGCGAGCCAAACTACAAAGCATCCGGTCAGCCAATTCGATCGCCGACATTTCCAAACTGACGAACAAGACCGGTTCACGTTGAACGATCGCACAATGTTCGGCGATGTTCATGGCCAGTGCCGTTTTACCCATCGAAGGACGAGCGGCCAAAATGATCAGCTCACCGTGGTGCAAACCGCCGGTCATTTGGTCAAAGTCCGTCAGACCGGTTTCCGCACCACCTTCAACATAGTCATCACGCATCCGTGCTTCCATGCGATCCATCGCTTGGTGCAGCACGTCGCTGATCGCCCAAACCGAGTTGCCCGACCGGCCTTCCATGATCGCGAAAACTTTTTGTTCCGCTTGGGCACACAGTTCCTTCGCGGTACCGGTTTGCTCGTAGGCGTCACGCAGGATCTCGGTGCCGGATTCGATCAAGCGACGGAACATCGCCTTTTCACGAACGATCTCGCCATAGAAAGCCGCGTGCGCCGCATTGGCGACGCTGCCACCAAGCTGAGCCAGGTACGCCGCCCCGCCGACTTTTTCAAAGTCGCCCGCGGTACGCATCCGAGACACCAGCAACGTGATGTCGATCTTTTCCCCCGAGTCAAACATGTCTCGAAGGTGGCGATAGATGATCTGGTTGGCTTCGTCGTAGAAGTCATCCGCTTTCAACGACGCGATCTCGTCGCAGATATCGGGCATCAGCAAAACGGAACCGATCACGCCCATCTCAGCTTCGCGATCGAACGGTTGCTGCCGAGCAAGGATCTCGCTGGTCGAAGCTTCTTTCTTCTTCTTACCGCGATGAGGTCCGTCGAATTTGTTGTCTGCGATCATCCGTGAAGCTGCCGTTGGGGTCGGATGGATGGTTCAAAGAAACGATTCCACTCAATCAGAATGGATGGCGATGAGAATGCAAGGCGTTGAGTCATCCGGCGACTCAGCCAACTCGCAAACGTGATTCCACGCGAGCGATGGCGTCTTGCGCCGACATGGCACCGTCACCGGCGCCGATGGGTTTGCCGCTGGACAACCAAGTCTCCACTTTACTGATTGCGGAGATCGCGTTGGAGTGGCTGCGTCGACCAAAATGCTTGGCAATTTCCGTGAACGCACTGCCGGTGTGTTGGCGAGCCAAGTACATCGCGAGGGTGCGAGGTTCGCTGACCCGTCTCGTTTGAGCTTTGCCGCGAAGACCGTCGCCTTCAAGTCCGAATGTTTCGCAGACGGCTTTTTCAATGCTCCGCAGCGTCGGTGCCACCTGGGTACTTCGCAGCAAATCGCCCCCGTAGCGACGAATTTCGTCGATCGTGGGTTCGCGGCGGAACATTCGCTGGAGCATGCCGATCAGGTTCGCGATTCCGCCGGCCGCACGAGCGTCGCCGCCGATCAATTCGCTGACTTCTTCCAACAATGTGTTGTCACATCCCAGCACACAGCGGGTCGCCACCATCCGCTGCAACAACTTGAAACGTGTTTCTTGGTCGAGCGCCGCCAGGGGGCAAACCAGCCCCGATGCCATTCGCCCCGCCACTTCGCCGGTCAATCCGCGAATGTCGCTGGGTGGCAGGTTGGCGGAGAACACCAGGGGTTTGCCCGCCGATGCCAAGGTTTCGACGGTGTACAAAGCTTCTCGCAAGGTCGCCGTTTTGGCGGCCAAGAAATGAACGTCATCAATCAACAACGCATCCACGTCACGATATCGACGCCGAAACGCGGGCAAACCGGTCGAGCCCACCGACACGACAAAGTCATTGGTGAATTGTTCCGCGGTCAGCAAAACAACGCGACGCATTCGGCGGCGAGTGCGAAATTCGTTCGCAAGCGCGGCCAGCAAGTGAGACTTGCCCGTTCCAGTTGGACCGTGCAAGAAAAGCGGTGTGGCAACGGAGGGTGTCGCGACCGCCATCATCGCAGCGGAGAACGCGAACTCGTTGCAGGGACCGGTAATGAAACTGTCGAGCGTTCGGCCGCCGGTCGGTTGTGATTCGGGAAGCGGTGGAAGCTTGGACTTCGACGACCGAGGCGTTGAGACGGCGACTTCTTCGTCTTCCAACTCTTCGTCATCGAAGCGTTCATCGGCTGGCAATTCCGACGCCGCGATTGGGTCGTGTTCAACGCGACCGCGCGAGCGACCTTTCCCTCCACGAGAGCCACCGGATTTTTCGCTGCCCGTTGCGGTCGATTGAGCCAGAAGACTGGCGAGACTGTTTGCTGATCCGCGACGACCAGTCGATGAGCGCCCACCGGATTGCCGGCCTGCTGTCGTACGAGCGCTGGTTTGACGTGCCGTTGATCGACGTCCGCCGCTTTTGGTTGTCGCTTTCTTTTCAGCAGCAACCTTTGCGGCGCGAGTTCGTTTCTTTGGTGCGGGTTGCTCCGCTTCTTCCACGTCGATGCGATAGCGAGCTCGTTCACCGCAAGCGATCATTGCCGCGGCGCGCAGTTCGGTCGCAAAGCTGTTGCCCATCCGCTGTGCCGCGAATGGACCGCTGGTGCGGATGACCACCACCACGGTTGGCTTGCCATCATCGGGTGAATCGCCGACCTCCAAGTCGAAGCCAACCCCATGGGTGAACCACAACCGGTATCGGTCAGCGCCGATGCGTTGATGCAAAGCCTCGGCGAACCGCTCAATGGCTTCCTGCGTCTCGATGCTACCTTGCGTCGACGACATACCGGTTGCGCAGACCTCCCTCATGGATTTTGTTAACACGGGCGACGAATCGGGCGGCCAGCGTGGCTGCGATTCTTCGAAGCGATGAGTGTCGCCGAGTGATGTGCTCCCTCACGACGTTGGGGCAGATTCTAGGTTTGCTAGCAAACAAGTCAAATAGATTGAGTGAAGTTTTGGAGCGTGGAGGCCGACATGGCGAGAGGTCATCCGGCGGGGTCGGGAAATCCCGACTCGTTCGCGGTCCGAGATCATGACGGAGTCTCTTCAGTGTCGGCAAGGCGAGTTTGGTGACTCGTGGAAAATCTGTCGGTAACCTTTTCCACACAAAACCTTCTTCAAAATGTCATTCGCGTAAACGACTGTGTGTCAGTGACTTACGAACCTCGAACCGTGTTGATAAGAATTTTGGTGCCGAAATCGCCGTTTCGGCACTCCCCGGGAAGACGCCTCGCCAGCATCCGATAAACTGGATGCCATGACGAAAGACCTCCCTTTAATGACCGACCTTCCGCGAGCGGAATTACCTGGCTCGGCATCGCCAAATCCGGAATCATTGATCCTGGCCAGTGGGTCTCCGCGACGCGCACAATTGCTCTCCGCGGCGGGATACGAATTCTCGGTTCAACCGGCCTCCGACTCCGCCGAGTGTGGAATCTGTAGCCGAGAGACTGCCCCCGAAATGGTGGGACGTCTGGCGTACCGAAAAGCCGCCGACGTGGTCGCACGCATCGACGATGGTTTGGTGCTGGCCGCCGACACCGTTGCTTCGTGCGTGGGAAATATCCTGGGCAAACCGCACAACCGAGATCACGCCGAAGAAATGCTGCGTTTGCTCAGCGGACGCAATCACGATGTCTTCACCGGCGTCTGCATTTGGTCACGCCGGGAAGAGAAGTTTGTCGCCGATGTCGTTCGAACTCGATTGCAGATGTCGGAACTGACCGAGGAGCAACTGACCGAACACCTGGATAGCTTGCGATGGGAAGGCAAGGCAGGAGCTTTCGGCTTTCAAGACGGAAACGACTGGTTAAAGGTCATTGGAAGCGATAGTGAAAGCAACGTTGTCGGATTACCGATGGAACGACTGGCGGAA
>NZ_DDGH01000013.1:34085-58005 GCF_002337565.1 Rhodopirellula sp. UBA1907
AAACTTTGAGCAAAACGCCGAAAAGATAACCACCCCGACGATCGATTCGATTGAATCATCCGATTCAAGCTGTTCCTAGGTCGGACGACCTCAGCGATCAGAGGCGGCGAAGGACGGCGTCGACGAATTGAATGTCCCATTGCCCACCCGATATCCTCGTGCGAACGCCCCAGCGTTGCTGCTGTGCCAGAATTCGCCCTAGCCTGATGGATTTGTTTGATGATTGGATCACTCGTCCGTTCCAGCCTGACCGGTTGCATCGCTCTGCTCTCTTTGATGTCGCTGGCTTCTTCAGCCAACGCTCAAAACTGGGCCGAGAAAATGTTCACTGAGACCAACCACGACTTCCGGGTCGTCGGTCGCGGAACCAAGGCGGAATACAAATTCGAGTTTCGCAATCTGTATGAAGAAACAGTCCACGTCCAAGGCGTCCGAAGCAGTTGCGGTTGCACCACGCCGACCGTTTCCAACGACACGCTGAAAACTCACGAAACCAGTTCGATCGTTGCGACACTGAACACGAGTACCTTCATCGGTCAAAAAGCTGCAACCGTGACGGTCGTGTTTGACCAACCGTACTACGCCGAAGTTCAACTGAAAGTCAGCGGCTTCATTCGCACCGACGTCACTTTTGATCCACCCGAAGTCGATTTTGGTCAGTGCAAGAATGGCGAAGTCAAAGAGAAAGACATCACGATTACCCATCGCGGCAATTCAAGTTGGCGTTTGACCGACGTCCGCAGCCACTGCGACGACTTTGCGGTCAAGTTGGAACAACCAATCATTCAGCCAAACATGGTTCAGTACAAAATGCGTGTACGCATGAAAGACACCATGGAGGAAGGCGAAATTCGCGAACGATTGACGTTGGTCAGCAACGACGCCAAATTCCCAACCATTGAAATGTCGATCGCGGGAATGATCCGTCCAACGATCAGCGTTTCTCCCGCCGCCGTCAGCCTGGGCACAACCGAGTCGGGCAAAACGGTCAGCAAGCGATTGCTGGTTCGTGGTGAAGAGGCATTTGAAATCAAAGAAGTTCGATGCCCGGACGATCGCTTCCAGTTTGAAATTCCCGAAGGCAAAAAAAAGCTGCACTTCGTGGAAATGAAATTCACCGGTGGCGATGAACCAGCCCGCATCGCTCAACGAATCGAAATCGTGACCGATCTGCCGGGCAACAAGACCGCTGAATGCGTCGCGACGGGTACGGTAAAGTAGCCCACTCGCTGATCTCGCACCGACGGGATCGATTTTGTTGATTTGGGGCGAACGCCCTTCGCCCACATCGCTACCGCATGCCTTCTTCGCCTCCCAAGCTGACCGCCGACTCGCACGTTCATTTCTTGACCGGGCGTTTGGCGGAAGCTGCCGTGAGCGAAGAGGCATCTCGTATCGCAAAAACATTTGGCTGCGAGCACAGCGTCGGCGTGGTTCCGATCACGGTGGCCGCGTTGATCACGCCCAAGTGGCTTTCCCGTCACTGGGAAATCCCCGATTGCGCCACCCACGTGATCCTGCCTGGATTTCTGGAGGACAACCTTGAAGCGGCCGGCGATTTGGCAGCTCCATTGCTCGGGCTGATCCAGCAGACTTCTGCTGAGGTGTTGTGCGGTCCGAAAGATTGCCGAGACCTGCATGCGTGGATGACCGGTCGTCAAGAAGCCGTCGACTTGTCGGCTCACTCGATCGAGATCATTGCCGAAATCAATCACGCCCCGCGATTGTCGATCGAAGAGGTCGTGCGAATCGCGAATCAATTGCGTGAACAGGGAGCAGATCGAATCGACGTGGGATGTGATCCTTCGCGTCGTTGCCAAATGATCGGGGACTACGTTTCGGCTCTCGTCGACTCCGGCCACACCGTCAGCATCGACACGTTTGATGGCGAAGAAGCTGGCGATGCGATTCGCGCGGGTGCCACATTGGTGTTGTCCGTCAACTCATCCAACCGCGAGGCGGCGCGTCACTGGGGATGCGAAGTGGTCGCGATTCCCGATGTGCCAGACGACTTGTCCAGCCTCGATGAAACGATCGACTTTCTCACACAACACAATATTCCCTTTCGAGTCGATCCGATTCTTGAGCCCATTGGATCGGGCTTCACCAACAGCCTGCTCCGCTACGCTGAGGTTCGGCGGCGGTATCCCGACATTGAAATGATGATGGGAATTGGCAACCTGACTGAATTGACCGATGTCGATTCGGCGGGCGTTAATTTCTTGCTGCTCGGCATCTGCCAAGAGCTGTCCATCCGAAGTGTCTTGACCACGCAAGTCATCAACTGGGCGAAATCGTCGGTCGCGGAATGCGAGATCGCTCGACGATTGGTCCACCACGCGGTTTCGCGAGGCGTGCCGCCCAAACGGCTGTCCGATCAACTCGTCACTCTTCGCGATCCGAAACTGCGACCGCATTCGGACGCGGCACTCGCGGCGCTCGCCAACGGCGTTAAAGACAACAATTACCGTTTGATCGCTCAGAACGACACAATCCATTTGATCAGTGCCGGTTTGCACCTGGTCGGCAAAGACCCGTTTGAGTTGTTCGCTGAATTGATGCGGCAACCGCAATCGGACAACGTCGACGCATCGCACGCGTTTTACTTGGGTTATGAAATGGCGAAAGCCAACATCGCACTGACGCTGAGCAAACAATACGAACAAGACCAAGCGTTGCACTGGGGGCACCTCACGGTGGAGGAAGATTCGCACCGGATCGAGCGAACCAGTCGGCATGCACGCAGTCCGCAAAAACCAGACGATCCGTCCAATTCCTGACCTGGCCTCGGTCAATCGATTCCGCCGGCCGCCGCACCTGTGTTCGGTTTGACGTCGTCGTAAAGGATTCAATCGCTGCAGCACGCACGGTTGGACGGCGACCGGACACTCCAAACGTTTTAACATTTCGTCAAGACGGTCTTGTCCTTCGTAGCAATCGGGTAAAACCTAACCAGAGATATCCTTCTTGGTTCTTTTGGTTCGGTTGCCCACGTGTCAGTTCTACGCACCACGTTGCTATGGATCTCCGCCTCGATTCTGGTCCTAATACCGTTGTGTTTGGCAGCGGATTTCGGCGGGATCTTGCACTGGAGTCAATACGTCGCGGCCACCGGTATCTTGGTCGCGATGCTGTTATCGCTGGTCGGTTTGACGGACACGACCGCGTCCAGCGGTCTGCGCCAACACAAGTTGCTGATCCCGCTCGGATTGTTGGTGCTGCTCGCATGGATCCAAACCATGCCGCTGCCGTCCAGCCTCGTTGGATTGCTCAGCCCCGGATCTCAAGAGGCCTATTCGACATGGCTGGACGGTTTGGTGCCCGCGGAGGAACAACCTTCGATCCACGCGATGTCGGTGTCGCCGTTTGATACCCATCACGTCGCGATGTTATTGACGTTGTTGTTGCCGCTTTCCTTCGCGGCATCGATCGTCTTCCACGCTCGCAATCGATTGACGATGTTGCTCAGCGCGATCGCAATCACGGGTGCATCTGTCGCGATCATCGGCTTCTACCGCAAACTCGACCCGACGGCGGACATTTGGTTCTTCCAATCCAAGTCCAGCGGGTTCGCCGGATTCGTCAATCGCAACAACGCTGCTTTGATGTTGAACTTCGGTTTGGCCGCCAGCCTCGGGTTGTTGTCTTGGCGGATGATGGCTCTACACAACATCGAATTGGATGATCCCGATTTTGAATTCAATGATCTGTTGGCACTGATCTCGGACCGAGAGTCACTGATCGGTTTGCTTTCATCGATTACCTGTGTTGCCGGTTTGCTTCTGAATGGTTCGCGAGGCGGTGTGGTCGCGGCGTTGTTTGGATTGGTTTTCGCTTTCGGATACGTTCGCCCAAGACGCGGGTTGATCGGTTTGCCTGTGTTGGCAGTTGTGATCGCAATCTCGGTCGCGATTTTGACAGTTCCGATGCAGCTCAATCTCGAATCCATCACTCGGCTCGAGATGATTTCCGCAAACGCAGACACGTTGCAAAAAGACGGCCGGTTGCTGCACTGGCAAGATGGATGGAATGCCGCGATGGCTTACCTCCCGATGGGATCCGGCATCAGCACCTACGGATATTCCTACTTGCCGTACCAATCGCAAAGTCCGGGACCATGGTTTGAACACGCCGACAACTTGTGGTTGGAAATGCTGGTCGAAACCGGATTGCCTGGCGTAGTGATCACGGTGCTGCTGTTTGTGATCTTGCTTCGGTCACTGCGGCGGTTGTCGACGTCAGCCGACCCCGTTGATCAAGGCGTTCGCGTCGCGGCGTGGTATGCGATCGCCGCGGTTGCCGCGTCGCAATTCTTTGACTTCGGTTTGATCATGCCCGCCAACCTATTCGTTGCCGTGGTGCTGGCGACCGCTGTGGTCTCGCGACAGGTTGCTGGCGGTGGACTGCAAGCTCCAATGCCCGAGGAAGAAGACGATCCTTATCACGCGATGGCGATGGCGGATCCCGAATACGCCATGGCAATGGCCGCGGCGGAACGGGAAGAAGAAGCCGCTGCCGCAGACGTCGAACCAGAATCCACAACCGACAACACGAAGTCCGCTTCGGGCGGCGCGAAGATCAAATTGAAATCCACTTCCAAGTGGGGCCGCCTGACATCATCCGTCAGTGTTGGTGCCATCGCGGTTGCGATTATTTTGCTGTCCGTGCTCGCGATTCCTGGTTTGAAAAACGACGCCGAATCGGAATCACTGGTCCGCCGCATCCAAAGCGAATACTCGGGAATGAAGTTTCAACCTGAGGTTTTGGAACAAGTCGAGTCGTTGCTGGCCGAGAACCTGGAATCCAACCCGTTCCCCGAAACGCGAACCTTGCTTGCTGCGACTCAGCGTGATCGCGGACGCTTGGCGGAGACGTTGGAATGGCGACCGACGACGATTGAACAGGCAGGTGAGATTTACGCGAAAACGAATCTGAACGAGCGTGAACTGGATTACCCACCGCCATTGGCTGCGATGACGCGAGATCCGCTCAAGAGCATTCTGCATTACGAAGACGCCTGGAACACATCCTTGGCTGGCGTGGTGACTTGCCCGCTCGGACAAGCCTCGCGAGCATCGTTGGTGCAATTGCAATCTGTTCTGGAACCCCAGCCCGAAACCAGCGTCGCGGTCAAACATCTTGCGAAGTTCTACTCCACCGAGCCCATTCGTTTGATGCGATTGGGGCGACGCGCTTTCATGATCGGCGACTACGATTCAGCCGTATCGACGTTTCGAGATTCGCTCGCCTTGCGTCCCGGTCTGGCATCTCAGTTGATGCCTCTTTTCCGAGTCAACCAAGATAAATTGCCGCTCAGCAGAGTCATTCCGGAACAATCGCAAGCGATTGAATTGGCGGCGGCCGATGTGATGTTGTGGGATGAACCCGATCAACCGTTCCTTCAGTACGCTGCAAGTTCGATCGATTGCAGTCGCGCATCCAATTTGGCTGGTCGCGCTAAATGCCAAGCACTTCTTTCACGGATTCACTTCACACTGTCTGACACCGAGAAAGCGACCAAGTCGGGCGAAGAAGCCATCCGCTTGATGCCCGATGAGCCGCGATACCGAGTTCAATTGATTGAGCAAATGCTGATCACCGGCAATCGGAAAGATGCCCTGCGACATTCACGAATGGGCCGCGAAGCATTTCCGAAAGACAAACGGTTCCAACAATTTGTCGATCGCATTGCAGAAGCCGATCGAAAGGAAATGCTCGAACCCAGTCTGCCAAAAGACAAGACGCTCCCGAGTGTCGAATCGATTTTGAATTAGCGGGGGTTTGAAACCTCGATTGTCGCTGTGTGTTGAAATATTGGCAGGCACAACCGGTGTTACAAATGAGGGAGTTGTCTCAAGACGCACCCTCGGACAACCAATCCCAGAACCGTCGCCCCAGGCTTCTTTGATCGCGAAGAGCCATTTGTCCGGTCTCGCCAGCTCGCACGCGATCACTGACTGCGGGTGAGAGCGGGACGATCGATTGGAAACGCGGTGTCAACAATTCGTAGGGATCCGATGATTGCGACTGCTCTTTCGCGGGAGCAACCGGCAGCGGTCCATCCGCGATTGCCGCGAGTGCGGGGTGCGGGATTTGGCGACTGGCTCGAGGCTGCAACTTCTCGGGATGGACTTCGATGATTTCCCCGCCGCGAAAAAGCACTTGCATGGGTTCGTCTTTTTGCAGTGCCGAACGATAAGCGTCCAAGTCGGAATCACCGACCGACACCAACAGCTCCATTCGCTGGCGAACGCCGATATGGACCAACTCTTGTCCGGCACGAACATAGGATTCACGAAGGTCTTCTAAATCCGTTGTCAGGATTTCGCCGTCGCGTTGAGCAACCACCCGCAGCGAATCGACCTGTGCATTCAGTTCTTCCAAGCTGCGGCGCAAACTCTCGGACTTCTGTTTGGCGGCTTCGGCCAAGCCAAGTTCGCCCAACCCTTCATGACGTTGCCACTTGATCTCTTCCGCATCCAATTCCAACTGAGTCGCATCGCGTTCAGCGACCAGTTCATGATCAATCAACTGCAGGATGACTTGTCCAGCCATCACTGAATCACCGGATTGCATGACAATCTGATCGACAAAACCATTGACCGGCGAACGTAGAATTTGATCGTCCGCGAATCGCACGACGACGGGGACAGGACGGCTGAGCGGTGACGGCAACGTCACCAAGAACTGGGCCAAAAAGCAGAACGTTACGCACGTCCAAATTGCGCGGCGACGGTGCGACCACTTTGAAAACGATTCCGCCTCACCCTCGTAGTTCCAAACCTTGCCCGCGAATTTCAACGTTGGAAGCATGACCCACAATAGGATCGCAGCCATTGCCATCAGCAATCCAACCGGGCCCGCCCACATTGATACAACGACAATCAATCCGCCCATCCAGACAACCTGGAAGACAACCGATGCGGCGGCGTGACAAGCAGCGAATCCACGCCGCCAACCCGATAGCTTGCAACTGTCACCTCGCATCGCAAACAACTTGAACTGCAACCAACCACCGAACAGTTTGCGACCTTGCTCTCGCAAGTTGGGAATGTCCGTCCAGTCGGAGAGAACGTAGTAGCCGTCCAAACGCAACAACGGGTTGGCATTGACCAGCAACGTCGCAGGACCGGCGATAAAGAATATTTGTGCTGCCAAGTGTGCCGCGAAGTCGGATGGGTGCCAGCACCAAATCCAAAATGCAACCGATGCGATCAACAATTCCCAGTACACACCCGCCATCGCGATCGAAGCGCGGGATTGGCGGTTGGGAAGACGCCAAGCATTGGTCACGTCCACGTAGGCAAGTGGTGCCATCAGAAAGAACATCACGCCGGCTTTACCAACCTGGACTCCATGCCAACGAGCCGCGACGGCGTGGCCCATCTCGTGAATCAACTTCATCACGGCCCAGATGGCCAGCATTCCAACCCAAAGCTGCGAATCGAAAATTCGCATCAACTCCGCTGTTAGTTGGCTACGTTGGAACAAAGCGAAAGTCATCGTGATCGCGATGAATGCTCCCGCAACCACAACACCGTGAGCCGTGAACAGTGGTCGCGCAAACGGCAGCAACGCATTAGCGGGTCCATTCGCATTGATCAGCGGGAACCGCAAGCTGATCAACCACGAACACGCCTTGATCAACGGACCAATGCTAACAGAGAGGACCTGGATCAGAACCGCGAACAGACCGGGTCGCTTGGCCCGCGCTGGCTGTTCGAATGCAGCCTCAACAGAGTCGTCCGTCGACACCTCATCGGTATCCAGGGCGTCGGACTCGTTCGCGGGATCAGCTACGACTTCAGCTGGCATTGCAGGCGGCGTCGCGGTCGGAACGGCTTCTGCGATTGCGATTTTCTGAGCCACCAACACCGCGATGAAATCAGCGACGTCTTCTGGCGACCAATCCAAACCATCCCGCTGGGCTTGTTGCACAATCTCGGTGGTCGAGCGACGACCGTCCAGCAGCGTTGCAACGTAGTGTTCCGACGTTCCCAATTGAAAATGCTGCCCCGTCCCGCCGTGAGCGGCACGGATGACCGTGACGCCAGCCACCTCACATACAGTGAACTCCATCTCCGGATCCAGACGCACTTTGGGTGCTTGCGTCGAGGGATCAGTCAGCACATCGGGTTCCGCCAGAACGCGATCGTCCAATTGCGGCTCATTTGTGGCAGCTTCGTTTGGATTCACCATCCGATCATCCACCCCATTCGTCTCACGGGGGTTCGAATCCATTTCCAAATCCATGGATAGGTGGGTCCCATCACGATTGCTTCGCCACGCATCCCCACTCGCAAGGCCGCGTTTTCGTTTGGCAGTTCCGCGATGGCAACGAACACATTGGCATCATCACGAATCGTCGCAGCAGGCCAAACGGACTGAACACTGCTCTCGAAAGCTACCGCATCCAAGGCGGGAAACCACAACTCGACAGGAGCGTTCATTTCCACGAATCCAATTTCAGACTCGGGCAACTCCAATTCAATCTCAACGTTTCCTTCGGGAGCAACTTCCATCAACGTTTGCCCGATTTCCAACGGTGTCCCGAGGGATCGAGTCAGGTCACCTTGGATGATGATCCCATCGATCGGCGACACGACATCAAGTTTGCTCAGCTTGTCTTGCAACAACTCCGCTTTCCGAAGCAACGTCTTCCGGCGCAACCCAGCCAACTGGGCTGAAGCAATTTGATTGCTTGCCAGTGCAATGTCCTCGTCCTTTTGAGCCTCATCGATTTCCGCCAGCAAAGATTCCAACTCGATCCGCAACGGCCGACCGTCCAACTGCAGCAGTGTTTGTCCCTCCGTGACACGATCGCCGGGACGAACCAACGTCGTCAGCAGCGTCGCATCGATTGGCGATGCGATCAGGCGTCCGTTCATCGGGGCGACCGTCGCGATCGCATGGGTGCGATACGACATGGGAATGCATGTCAAAATCAAAGTCACCAAGAAAGCGATTCCGATCAGCCCTCGCCGTGACCACCACTTGCTCAGCTTGTTCGCCAAACGTCCCCAATGATCCTTTGCCGGGCGACTCAAAAAAATCGCAGCGAACAATCCCATCACGTCAGGAGTCAGCATCCGTTGGAACGTTCGGGCATCAAAATCATCCGCGGCAGGAGGACGAATCCACAGCTGACAACGCGGCGACGTTGAACCGCCGGATGCGTTCTCGCTTGGGTGGGATGCGTTCTCGACATCCGGAACCAAATCGATCACCAAAGTTCCGTTGTCCCATCGCGACGTGCTTTCGGTCGGCGGTGGACTGTCTTCTGCGGTCGATGCCAACCACTGTGCGTCATAGCGTTGACGAATGGAGTTGTCTGCTCCCAACCAACCCAGCCGTCCATCGTGCAGCCGATGCAACGTCCGACCGCCCCAACCCAATCGAATGGTGTGTTCAGGCAGCACGGTGCACAACCGCTGAACCAACAATTCCGCGGCGGACACACGGTCTTTTGTCGACGCCATCTCGGTCAACCAAGTGTGCCACATCGATTGAAAAAGTTTCGATCGCGAAATATCCGACAACTCAGCGGACTGCATCGTCTGCGCATTCGTAGCGTTCGACGCGACCACACGTTTGGGCTTGGCTTGGCTGGCGAAATCGGTCGATGCGGCAGTGCTTACCATCGATTGACTCCTGACTTTCGCAGTTTGGTGATCGACTCAGGCTTCTCGTCAGATGGGTTCGGTGCAACGACCCGCATGGTGCAGCGGTCGCCAGGCCGAAGTTCGCCCGTTGGGTTGTCGATCCGCACCCGAATTTCGATCGTGCCGCTTTCACTGTTGATCGATGGACCGATCGTGTCGATCTTTCCATCCACGGTTTTGCGAGCGGCCCGAAAATAGACCTGGGTTTCCATGCCCGGCTTCATCTGCAGTGCTCGGTCGGCCATCACATTGAAAACACCGTGAAGAATGTCCGTCCGCACCAGACGAACAATCTCCGGTGACGAAGGCGTGATCGTGGCTCCCAGACCGGCTTTCTTTTCCGCAACGACGCCATCGAACGGAGCTCGAATCGTACGTCGCTTCCATTGCAATTCAAGTCGGTTGGCTTCGGCCGATCGAAGCGTTCGTTGTTCGGTCGCCGTCAACAACCGTGCCGCTGCAATCTTCAATTCCAATTCGGCTCGACGGAGCTCATCGGAACCCGCCATCTCGTCACGCAACAAACGACGAAGGTGTTCGACCCGAATCGTTTGCATGTCCAACGACGCTTGCGCCGCGTTGACTTCACCCAACATGGCGGCTTGCGTTTGAGCGATCTCCATCGACGCCTTTTCAACTTCGTCGTCCAATCGAGCAATGACGTCGTTGGCTTTGACCCGTTGGCCGACCTTCACCGGCAATTC
Source organism: Rhodopirellula sp. UBA1907 (assembly GCF_002337565.1). Classification (NCBI taxonomy): domain Bacteria; kingdom Pseudomonadati; phylum Planctomycetota; class Planctomycetia; order Pirellulales; family Pirellulaceae; genus Rhodopirellula; species Rhodopirellula sp. UBA1907. The sequence goes on from NZ_DDGH01000013.1 coordinate 44,452, forward strand.
GATGATTCGCCCGAGATCTTCGCTTCCAAGGTAGACGTCTTCGATGGCTTGCGAGAAACCTTCGTAGGCAGAATCACCATACAATGCGATGCCGCGCTGCGTCGCAGACGTGCCTTGCGCAAATGCGAGATCCGCCGTTAGATGAAACGCGATGAAGACGCTCAAACCGACAATCGTCCATGATGTTTGCTTTGTCATTTTCCTATTCCATCCGTTCCAATGTGGACGCTGCGCCGCCAGCCGATGAATCTTCGAATTCAATCAGCCCAACCTCTCCAATCAACGATTCACCGACCACCTGTGGGCTCCACTGGTTGGTCTGAGCCGGTGCATGCAATTGATCGATCTCAACTGGTTCGATTTGCAAAATATCAATCTCGCTCGTGTCGCCGCATCGAGATGGCTCGACGCCTTCGGTCATCAACAACGTCCCCATCGCCTTTTGCAACTCGATCAAAGAGATGATCGATGAGACTTGAGCGGTGACGAACAACTGCTCGCTTTCGGTACGACGTTTCTGAGTTTCCAGCAGATCCTCCAGCACGAGCGCCGTCGGTCCGCCGTCGCCCGCTAACAATTCCCAACGACGCATGGCGATCTCTTCTTCGCGAATCGCGGCTTGCAGAGTGATCGCCTTGCTTTCACGCAGCTGAAAGTTTGCGTTCGCTTGAATCAACGCCGTTTCAATTTCGCGTCGCGCCACCAACAAACTTTGGCGTAATTCTTCGCTGCGTTGTTGGTATCGATACCTCGCCTCGCGAACTCGACTTCGTGCGGCGCGGCGACCGTACGGCAGGCTGTATTGCAAGGTCGCCGTCAGACCGGGGCCTTCGGTGAACTGGTCACCAAACGCTTGGAAAAATCGATTGTTCCCACGAAGACCGGACAAATACGCATCAAAAACCGCATCCAACTGCGGTTTCAATTCGTTTCGAGTCACGTTGATCCCCAAGCCCGCAGCCGCCAATTCTTGCGTCGCGGCTTGGATATCAGGCCGATATTCCAACCCGCGAACGATGGCGTCCTTCAGATCGATGTCATCTTTCGGGATAGCGGGATTGGCCAACGGAATCATTTCGACCGATTGATTCAACGCCGTGAGTTCCGGGCTTCCAACCAATGTTCTTAGACGGACTTGCAGTCGTTGCAATTCAGCTTCGATTTCGATTTGGCGATCACGATCGGTTGCCAATCGACGTTGCACCTTGATTCGTTGGAGCGGCCCGGAGTCCAAATCCGCACGTCCATCCACGATGCGTGCGATCTGTTCGCCTCGTTCGATCAGGCTTCGTTGTTGAACCAGGTGACAACGTCGTTCATACAAACGCCAAAACGCTTGAAAGGTATCGACCAAGTGGGCTTCCACTTCCGAACGCATCTCTTGCCAAGCAATCCGGCTGTCGATCGACGCCTGTGTGACAAGCCGGGTGTTGTAGACTTCACCGCTGGTCGCCAACAATGGCTGCGTGATGCTGAGGCTGACTCTTGAATTGCCTTGCGGGTTGGGTTCGAAGAACAGGCTATTGCTATCCAGCGTTCCCAGTTCTTGCGTCAGATCGACGACCGCACCGCGCCGCGTCAATTTGCGGAAGCCGCCGCTAGCGATCACCGAGTTCTGAATCAATCGATCAGGACCGCCCGTCGTCAGCGTGCTGCCGACCGGATCGTTGACACGGCCGTAGCCACCTTCCAACAACAGCGTCGGATCGAAGACTGCGTTTTGCTGCACAATCTTTTCGTACGCAATCGAAGTCCGCCGTGAAACTGATGAGATCCGAGGACTGGTCTCGAGCGTGTCCGTCAGGACGGTTGGCAAATCAAATGACACTTGCTCAGGCGTCTGTAACAGCCCCGAGTAGGCAATGGATTCCCACCAAGGAGCGATGGTGTCAACCGCCGTGGTGACTTCCGTCGGTTCCGGCGGCAACGCCAACGTGTCATTGGTTGATGACGCAAGAGGCGTTGAATGGGCTGCTGGCGGCGTTTCGGGCTGCAACGAATCCCGGCGATTGGCCTCCGCCATGTTGCGTGCAGCGTTGTCGAGGAACTGCTGAAACGACGTTTCTTCCGCTCTGAGGCCCTGTGAATGCATCCCGCACGAGATCAAACCACAGGTTGCTAGCATCCAAGCAGCGACCGTCGATCGTCGCAAAGGCCAAATTGCCTTCGCAGACGAACGCCGTTCTTCACATTTCGACGTCGAGACCTGCGGGGGTCTCCTCCGTCGAATGCTGCGGTGATGCTGATACGTGGGCTTCATTCCTACCTAGACCAAATTTGCTATCGCAAACAATCACCGTCGGTTGTCGCCTGCTCCTTCATCCGAAGGTTGGCAAGCGTGCCCTCTCAACCACTGGGGTGACCACAACGTCGTGAGATCCTGTGCGTTGATTCACTACGTGTACATAACTCTTCGGATGAGACGGTCGAGAGGATTGCAACGACCGTGAGCAAATTGAGCCTCACACGCGTTTTGACTGGCAGCAATCGGAATAACGCGTCAGGTCAGCTGAACCCGCAAAGTCAGCGGATCCTACGTGGACACCCGTACGTCTCATGCGGGCGTCAATTTGTGTCGTTTAGGACGATGAGGCAATTCACCATGCAAAATAACGTTCCTGAAGATTCAGCGATGTCCAAACGCGACTTTCACTTCTTTCAACTGGAAGATCGAGTCCTTCTCTCCGGTGAAGGTTTGGAAGCAATTGAAGTCGTCGCTCCGGATGCGGAGTTACTTGAATCACTCAACGCCGAATTGGATTCGATCGACGCTGCGCTGAATGACATCGATATCACAAACGTGACGCCTGACGGTGAAGCACGTCGGCCGAAAGACGATCCCGAATTCTTCGATCCAGCCGACGGTCCCATCACGATGGATCCGGCTCGGCCGATCGAAGTCATCTTCATTGATGACGGTGTGCAGGAGAGCGATACGCTCGTCCAGAACCTTCGCAATCAAAGTGAAGACACGCAGTGGGTCATCGTGCGTTTGGCGAGTGACCAAAGCGGCATCGATCAAATCAGCAATGCGTTATCGACGTTGCAAGGAGTCGATGCGATTCACTTGGTTTCGCACGGTGACGGCGAAGCAATTCAGTTGGGCAGCGATCGATTGAGCATCGACTCCGCTCCGTCGTTTGCCGGTGACATTGCGTCGTGGGGACACTCGCTTGATGTGCAGGCCGACCTGCTAATCTATGGATGTGACCTGGCGAGCACGGTCGAAGGTCAAGACCTGATCGAGATGTTGGCACTGGTTTGCAACTGCGACGTCGCAGCAAGTGATGATGCGACTGGACACGAGGAACTCGGTGGTGACTGGATCCTCGAATACACCGTCGGAGATGTGACGACCGATGTTGCGTTCGGATACGCTGCACAGGCCAGTTGGTATGACACGCTGGCAACAATCACGGTGACCACCACCGATGACGAGAACGATGGGAACACGTCCGACATCACCGCTTTGGAGGCAACGCCGGGCGGAACTGGAATTTCACTTCGCGAGGCGATCATTGCCGCCAACAACACGGCCGGCGCGGACACGATCGTTCTGGGTGCGGGAACCTACATTCTCGACATCGCCGGCCAATTCGAAAACGCATCCGCAACGGGTGACTTGGACGTAACAAGTCAGATCACCATTGCTGGTGACGGCCTTGGCACGACGATCCTCGATGCGTCGTCACTCGGTGATCGAATCTTCTATATCACGAACGCAGCTGATCTGACGATCAGCGATATGACATTGACGGGAGCGTCGTCTGCTACCGAAGAAGGGGCAGCCGTCTACAACGAGGGCGATTTCACAGCAACCGATGTGGCTTTTACCAATAACACCGTCGGAAATGTCGGGGGAGGTGCGATCTATTCTCGAGGAACGACGACACTTGATCGCACCTCATTGATCGGGAATACCAGCGGTGCGAGCGGTGGTGCGATTCACGTTTACAACGGAACCACCACGATCACCAACTCGACGATCAGTGGCAACGAAGCAGAATTCTACGGCGGTGGTATCTACGCTGAGAATGCAGGTAGCACGGTGAACATCGTGCATTCGACGATCGCCGATAACACCGTTCTGAACACAAACGGCTATGGCGGTGGTGTTTATGTAACGGCCGCAACAGTCAATACCGAGGCCTCCATTTTCGCCGACAACACGTCCAATCTTGGTGGGAGTGACGTGCATGGCACGATCGTCAGTGGCGGCTACAACATTGTCGAACACAACAGCGGTTTCAGTGGTACCGTCGGAACCGACCTCTTAGGCAACGATCCCTCCTTGGCTGCGTTGAGCGTGGATGCCACATCGGGGCAATCCATCCACGTAATCGACAGTGGCAGCATCGCCTACAACGCAGCCACCAGTTCCTTGGCGGTGGAAGATCAACGCGGCGTCGCACGTGACGGATCGCCCGACATTGGTGCGTACGAGTATGTCGCGCCGCCCGAATTATTCGCACACTACAAGTTCGACGCGGGTTCAGGTGCGACCGACAGCAGCGTGAACGGCTTGAATGGTGTTCTGCAGGGTGATGCATCGGTCGACACAACGACCGGAACGAATCAGGTCGGTGACGGAAAATTGACACTTGATGGGACAGGCGACTATGTGGACCTATCCGCGAACGTCGGTAGTTTCGCGAACCTGACCGCGGGCACGATTTCCACATGGGTCAAACTTTCCTCGTCGGACTTCTCAACCATCTTTGACATCAGCGACGGTGCGACAAGCAACTTCGCATCGTTGTGGGTTGAAAACGGAAACTTGACTTGGGCAGTCAATGCAGGCGGTTCTTCGCTCATGCGTGCGACTTCGACCGCGACCATCAACGACGACACCTGGCACCACGTCGCGGTCACCACCGACGCGAGCGGCACGAGCTTGTTCATCGACGGCATCAAACTAACCGGCGGCGATGTGACCTATTCACAAGGCGACGCGTCAACGACGACGTTCTTCAACGACTTGACTGGTCCATCCTCCGTGAAGCTCGGCGCGTACGACATAGGTTCCGTAGGCGGTGAATTCACTGGTCTGATGGATGATATCCGAGTCTACAACTATGCAGTTGACGAATCGGACATGGCGGACCTGCATGCCTATCGATCCGACACGCCGACTGACCTCGCGATCACCGACACGACGCAAGGGGGCATCAGCATCAATGAAGATGGCGGAAACGATGCGTATTTCATCGCCGATGACGGCGACAGTGTCCTCGGTGGGTTGACCGAATTCACGATCGAGATGCAGTTTTCATCGACTTCGATCACCAATCAAACAACACTTTTTTCTTACGCGACTGCCGCGGATTCGAATGCTTTACTGAGTATCGTCAGCGGAACAACTCTTCTGCTGTATACCGATGGAGCGAGTTACAGCTTCTCCGGTTTTGACTTCACGTCGCTCGGTGATGGCGAGCTTCATGGCATCGCAATGACTTGGGATAGCGTGACGGGTGAGGCGGAACTGCATGTCGACGGGGTAGTCAAGTCCACAATATCTAGCGTTGCAGTTGGACACTCGATTGCTGCCGGTGGAACACTGGTGTTTGGCCAAGAACAAGACTCTGTCGATGGAGGCTATGTAGCGAGTCAAATCTTTCGTGGCACGCTTCACGATGTGCGTGTTTTCGATGACGTCCGGACCGCCGGGGAAATCGGGGCCAGCTACCGCGGCGCATTGCCCTACGATGAAGCCAACCTACTTGCAAACTGGAAATTTGACGGTTTGTCGCCTGAAGGAACCGTCACCGAATCAGTCAGTGGCAACGACCTAACACTCAGTCACGCCAGTGGTACCGGATTCACTACAAGCGATCCGGCATTGACTCTTGCCGTAGATGAAAACGCAATCGACGGTACGATCGTCGGGCAAGTTTCAGGCGTCGATGCCGAACGTGAAGCAAGAATCGCTGCACTTTTGGCTGCCGACTCCAGTCTTTCCTACAACGCTTCAACCGGCAAGTTCTACAAAACGGTCTTGTCGAGCGGTACCTGGACCGCTGCTCACTCGGCCGCCGAAAGCACCACCCTCTCGGGCTTAACGGGCGACTTGATCACCATCGAATCAGCCAGCGAGAATGCCTTCATTCGACAATTGGCGACCGACTTCATTGGCAATGATGTTTGGATTGGTGCTAGCGATGCATCGTTTGAAGGTGAGTGGCAATGGAACGACGAAGACGTCAACACTTCGGTTTTCTGGCAAGGGGATGAAAACGGCTACGCTGTCGACGGTAGATATCAAAACTGGGACACCGCCACCGGTCCCAATGGTGGAGCAAGCGAAGACTACGCGTTCCTACAAGAGTTCGACGGCGCGTGGTTTGACGCCACCGCCGCTCAATCAATGGACGGCTACGTGGTTCAGTGGGATGCAGACAGCGTTCTGGATGCAACCGATGCATTGACTTACACGATCCAGTCACAAACCGTCGCCGGTGCCTTCGCGATCGATGCCAGCACGGGCAGGATCACGGTTGCCGATGGATCATTGTTGAACTACGAGAGCCAGGCATCTCATTCGTTGACCGTTCGCGTGACGGACGAGGACAGCAACACTTACGACGAAGTCTTCACGGTTTCACTCAACGACTTGGCCGAATCCAACAACGCGCCAAGCGACCTGTCCAGCGGTATCGAGCTGAACACTGATGGCGGGAACGATGCTTACCTTGCTGCTACCGATGCAGACTTTTTGCTGGGGGCGGATGGGCACACTTACGAAGTTCGGTTTTCCGGCCTGACCGATATCGCCCCAGGTGGTATGGCCACGTTCTACACGCAAAGAGACATTGGCTCGGCCCAGTCCTATCTCGCGGTTCACGACGATGGAACGCTCGATTGGGCGGGACTCACGTCCTCTGGGCAGTACACTCAGCTACTTGACGGCGATGTCCACTCCCTAGCGATCACCTGGGATGCGTCGGCAGGCCATATCGCGTTCTATGTTGACGGAGAGTATGTCGAATCCACTTCGGTCGCATCGCAAGCGGGCAGTACTGGCGGTGACACGTTTGTTCTCGGACAGCACGTGGACTATTCGACCGGATCCTTTGATTCCGATGAAGCCTTCAAAGGGACCTTTCATGATTTCCGGGTGTGGGACCACGCCCGCGGCGCCGAAGAGATTGCACTGAACTATCAGCAGAAGCTGGACATTACACCAGCGGAAGCGACAGCCGAAGGATTGATGGCGAACTGGCAATTCGATGGTTTCAATGGTTCCAACGAAGTGGTCGACATCGTCACTGCGGGCACTGGGTCCGAAAACAACCTGAGCATTGGACATGCAGTCGGAACTGGTTTTACAGCCAGCACTCCGGTTGAAGATCTTCACGTCGCTGAGAACACCACCAACGGATCGACGGTCGGCTTCGTCTTACCGAGCGCCCCGGACGTTGCTGAAGACATTGCCAGCGATGGTTTATTCAACGAAGCGACTCCGTCCACCACCCAGTATGGTGTGACCGGGACGTTTGGTGACTGGACGGTCACGGAAGCCTCCATCGACCTGTTTGCGACCACCGATTGGAAGTCTCCGTTGGGCGGTCGCGTTGTCAACCTGGACGGCTCTGCGCCAGGAGCGATTGAGCAAATCTTGACGACGGTTGCGGGGCGGCAGTACCAAGTCGTTTTTGCGCTCACAGGCGACTTTAGCGGCGGAGACGCCGTCAAGAACCTTCGCGTGAGTGCGAGTGGTACGAGTGCCGATTTCCAAGCGACTCAGGAGAGCAATTGGTCATGGGGTGAAACCGGGGCGTTTGAGCAGCGTAGCTTCACCTTCACAGCCGACGACACGACTTCGGTGCTCCAGTTCCGATCGCTCGAAGGTCCGACCAGCACCTATGGTCCATACATCGCCGACGTTCAAGTCATCGAAATTCCCGCTGCTGTGACGACGATTTTGAACGATGACCCGACGTTGTCCTACGACGCGGCGACGGGGAAGTTTTACAAACTTGTCACAAACGCAGTGGACGTGACCACTGCCATGTCGAGCGCTTCCAGCGACTTGATCAACGGAGTCGGCGGTCAATTGGTAACGATCCGTTCGTCCTACGAGAACGAACTGGTTCAGGACATCGTTTCCAGAGCGGGATCGGAGTTCTACATTGGAGGCACGGACGCGACGAGCGAAGGCAACTGGAATTGGATCGAAGACGGGGTGGAGGCGGACAACTTCTGGGTTGGTGATGAATTGGGTGCAGCACCTGCCGGCGTTTACGCCAATTTTAATTCAATTGAGCCCAATGACTTTGGAGGGAACGAAGACTACCTAGCTATCTACGGATCGACCGGCGAGTGGCTTGACCTCTCCGGTGCAGACAACCGCGGCTACATCATTGAATGGGACGCAAGCGAAGTTTTATCTAACTTCACGTTCAGCCTGAACGACGATGCGGGCGGGCGGTTCGCGATCGATTCAAACACCGGCGAAATCACGGTGGTCGATGGATCGCTATTGAACCACGAAGCCAGCTTGTCTCACGACATTGGTGTCACGGTAAGCGATGCCGCTGGCAACTCGTACAACGAAACGATGACCGTTGCGGTCGATGATGTCAGCGAAGCACCCACGGATCTGTCCGTCGGTGTTGCGTTGAACTCAGACGGTGGAAATGACGCCTACTTGGTCGACAATTCCAGTGGCGTTCCTTACTGGGACGGCCTGCCGGGGATCACGATGGAATTTGCGATCTCGGATCTGCAAACTCCAGCCGACATGGCGACACTCTATTCACGACAGTCGGGTGGCTCAGGATCGTATCTCGCAATCCACGCGGATGGGACGCTCGATTGGACCGGGTATGAATCGACCGGAACCTACAGTCAACTTTTTGACGGCGATTTGCACACGGTTGCATTCTCTTGGGACACACCCGGTGGAGAATTGCGATTCTACGTCGATGGTGTGTTCGCCGAATCCATCGTCACGGGGACTCAGGCAAACACCAATGGTGGCGGCGCGTTCGTGCTGGGACAAGACCAAGACGGCGGCGCGGAGTCTGGGTTCGATTCCGCACAACATTTCTCGGGCACGTTTCATGGCGTTCGAGTTTGGGACCACGTTCGTGCCGATTCGGACATCGCCGATCACGACAACTACAAACTCGATTTCACGTCTGCCGAAGCCGCCTCAGCGGGATTGCTGGCCAACTGGCAATTCGACGGTTTTGTCTCCGGTGAAATCGTTGACATTGCCAACGGCTACGTGTTGACGGTCGGTCATGCGACCGGCACCGGATACGTGGCCGGTGCCGCGCGAGACACGTTGGCAGTCGATGAAATGGCAGCCAACGACACGCAGGTCGGATTCGCAATTGCCCACGATGCCGATGCAAACGACACGTTCGACTACACCCTGCTCGATTCGGCAGGAGGTCGGTTTGCAATCGACATCAACACGGGCGAGATCACCGTCGCGAACGGTTCACTGCTCGACTTTGAAACGACCACATCGCATGACGTGACCGTACAAGTGATGGATTCCTCGGGAAGCACCTACAACGAGACCATCGCGATCACAGTCAACGACGTGAATGATGCGCCGGTGATGACGGCTTCATCGCCCACCTATCCCGCCACCGAAGATGGAGCTCCTTTCGCCGCTTCAGTCTCAGCGTTCTTGGGCAGTACCGTCACCGATGCCGACGCCGGTGCAGTGGAAGGTGCCGCGATCTTTGGATCCGCGGGCTCTGGTGGAACTTTGGAATACAGCATCAACGGTGGATCCAGTTGGACATTGATTCCATCGGTCGACGCAACTTCCGCGTTGCTTTTGAGAGCGAATGACCTGATTCGCTTCACACCGGACACAGAGAATGGCGGCACCCTGACGTTGGACTACCACGCATGGGACCAAACGTCTGGTACCGCCGGTGGAACAGCGGATGTAACGACACGCGGCGGTTCGACCGCATTCAGTACAGCAGACAACACCGTCACGGTGACCGTCGCGGATGTCAACGACGAACAAGTCATCAGCACCAACAACGGGGCAACGTTCAACGAAGGCTCAGCGGGCAACACCATCACTTCGTCGATGCTGGAGACCACCGATGTTGACAATACCGCTGGCGAATTGACTTACACAGTGACGGCCAACCCCGGTCACGGCCAATTGAAATTGGACGGAATGGTCACCACCTCGTTCACGCAATCGGAAATCGACGCCGGACGCATCACTTACGATCACGATGACAGCGAAAATTTGGCGGACAGTTTTTCGTTCAGCGTGGATGATGGCGCTGGCTCGGCGTCGACCGGTTCGTTCAGTATCACGCTGAACCCGATCAACGACAACGCTGTCGCGATCACCAGCGATGGTGGTGGCGCAACGGCCAGCGTCAACGTGAATGAAACCGTGTCTTTCGTGACCCAGGTCACCGTTAGCGATGCCGACATGCCGGGTGATACGATGACGTATTCGATCATCGGCGGGCCTGACCAAAACGACTTTACAATCGACAGCAGTGGAAACCTGACTTTCGTCAACCCGCCGGATTACGAAAGTCCAGCTGATGATGACCTGGACAATGTCTACACCGTAAAGGTTCAGGTCAGCGATGGTGTGCACACCGATAATCAATCAATTACCGTCACCGTCCAGGATGTGCAAAATTCGTCGCTAACCGTCACCACAACTTCGGATGTCGACGACACCGGGCTGGGTGCAACCTACACGATCGAAGAGCTGTACGCGGTCGGTGGTGGCACCGACGGCGAGGTATCACTTCGCGAAGCTATCACAGCGGCCAATGGAACGCTCGGCCAGGACACCATCAACTTCTCGATTTTGAATTCCGACGCGGGTTACACCGGCACCGATGGAGTCGACGCGCACTGGCAAATTTCGCTGACCGCCGCGCTGCCGACCATCACCGAATCAGTCATTTTGGACGGAACCAGCCAAACCGTCTTTGGCGGAGACGTCAATCCAGGAAGCTTGGGCGTCAGTAACGAAGCCGGCACCAACGACCAAGCGATCAGCAGCGTTGAGCGACCAGAAATCGCAATCATCGGTGCGTCAGGATTCGATGGCTTGGTTGTAGGCGCCGACAACGTCACGGTGCAAGGCTTCGCGATGTATGGCTTCTCATCTGATGCCGCGATCTACATCAATGATGCTGTGATCAATACCGTGATCGACTCCAACGTCTTCGGGGTGCCTGGCACGGGAATATCGGATCCAGGTGCCGCCCTGAACAACCAGATACATATTCAATCGATTGGCGCGGACAACGGAACTTTATCGAACAACATCCTGGCGTACTCCAAGGCAGCGGCAATCCACGCCAGCAACGCCTCCGACGGCTGGAGCATCACCGGCAACCAATTTGTCAACAGCGGGTTCAACTACAGCAACGGTGATGCCATCGCGATGAACGGCTCCACCGGCGGCACCATCGACGGAAACTATATTGCCGGCAGTTCAACGCAAGCGATTCTGCTGTCGGGTTCAACCAGCGGCGTCACGATCACTGACAACACGATCGTCGGCAATGGGGTCGGACCGAGTTCTGGATCAGAAGTCCAGTTTGATGCGATCGCGTTCCGCAGCGGTACGAATGACATCACGCTTCGCCACAACATAATCGCTGACAACTACGGCGCCGGCATCACCGTTAACGATGGTGCATATGATATTGAGATCACGGAGAACTCAATCTACGGCAACGGCACTGTGCTCTCCCGTCAGGGCACGGCGTCGACAGGCAGCATCGGCATCGATTTACAAGCGTCCGGCGACGACATCGCCTACGGAACCGCGCCGTACTACACAGCCAACGACGCTGGCGATGCCGATGCGGGTGGCAACTCGCTGCAAAACTTCCCGGTGATCACGCAAGCGGTCAGCGACGGCACACAGATTGCAATCTCGGGAACGTTCAACAGCACCGCCAACGAAACGTTCACGATCGAATTGTTCACTTCGGCCAGCTACGCCAACGGATACGGACAAGGCGAAACCTTCCTAGGATCGGTCAGCGTCACGACCGACGGCAGCGGGAACGCGACGTTCAATACCACGCTGTTCACCGAAGTCGAATCAGGCGACCTCATCACCGCCACCGCGACCAACGACACGACGAAAGAAACGTCCGAGTTTGCCGCTCAGTTCGCGATCAACGGCCCAGTCTACGCAAACGACGACGATGGCCATTTGGAATTTGATGGCACCGACGATTACGTCGCCATCGCGTCGTCACCAGAACTGGTAATGACCAACACGATGACGATGGAAGCTTGGGTGCGTCCAGAGGCGTCCGCAAACACCGACCGCATGATTCTGAACAAAGAGGGCGAATACGAACTTTCCGTCGATGTGGATGGATCACTGAAATGGGGATTCAACAACACCGATCCCGGCTGGGCATGGCACGACACGAATCACGTTCTGACCGAAGGTGAATGGGCGCACGTGGCGGTCACTTATGACAACGGAACCGTCACAACCTATGTCAACGGCGATGTGGTGGACGTCTACGAAGGCAGCGGGGCGATCGGCGACGCTCATCCAACGATGGACGAACTACACATCGGTGGCCGTAGCAACAACCCAGCCGGCCAGTATTTCCAAGGCGGCATCGACGACGTACGCATTTGGAATGTGGCTCGATCACAAGATGAAATACGTGCCTCGATCGATTCGCCACCCTCCGGTACAGCGACTGGCTTGGTTGCCAACTACCGCTTTGACGAATCGGGAACCACGGTCACAGACTATTCCGGTGAAGGAAACGATGGCGTCTTGGGCGGTGGAACGGCCACTGCCGAGCCGACTCGATCCTCCTACGCGCTCAGTGAAGACGCAACGCTGGTCGTTTCGGCTGCCAACGGTTTGTTGGCGAACGATGCGGATACCGATGGTGATTCGATCACCATCACGGAGATCAACGGCATCAGCGGCGACGTAGGTACAACCGTCACGCTTGCCTCGGGCGCGACCGTGCAACTCAATGCCGACGGCAGTTTCGATTTCGATCCTGGAACCGTCTACCAAGGTCTCAACGACGGCGAGACCGCAACCGACACATTCACCTACACCGTCATCGACGGCAACGGCAATACCGACGTCGCAACCGCTACGATCACGACCACAGGCATCAACGACGCGCCGATCGCAGCAGCCATTGAAGGCACGGCGCTGGACTACACCGAAGACGACGGCAACGAGGCGATCACCGACACGCTAACGCTCAGCGACGTCGATGATTCGGACTTGGAATCAGCAACGGTGTCGATCACCGCTGGATTCAGTTCCACCGAAGACAGTCTTGTCTTCACCGACCAAAATGGCATCACCGGATCTTACGACTCCGGCACCGGAATCCTGACCCTGTCCGGAACCGCCACCGTCGCCGAATACCAGGCCGCACTGCGTTCGGTTGCCTACAACAACAACAGCCAGAACCCAGACGAAACGACTCGCACGGTGCAGTTCATCATCAACGACGGCACGACCAATTCCGTCGCTGCGTCTCGCGACATCAATGTCTCGGCGGTAATCGACTTACCGGTCATCAACAACTTGCA
>NZ_DDGH01000013.1:58110-108016 GCF_002337565.1 Rhodopirellula sp. UBA1907
AACAACTTGCACGGCGATTCCTACAACTACACAGAAGGTGAAGGTCCGGTCCTGATCGACCAAGGCACCGCTGTGGTCGTCACCGACAACGACAGCGCTGACTTTGATACCGGAACTCTGACGGTGGATATCGTTTCCGGCGGCGACGACGCCGAAGACATCCTAGCGGTCCAGAACCAAGGCACCGGCGCCGGCCAAATCGGCGTCTCCGGCAGCAACATCACTTATGAAGGCACGACCATCGGGTCGTTCACCGGTGGATCTTCCGGAGTCGCATTGGTCATCACGCTCAATGCCAACGCCGACACAACCGCGGTCACGGCATTGGTCCAAAACATCACCTACGAAAACATCGACACCATCTCCGCAACGGAAACGGTTCGTCATATTGATTTCCAATTGACAGACGGTGACGGTGGAACCAGTCTCGTACGTTCGACCAGTATCAACGTCGGTGTTTCCAACAATGCTCCGGTCATCTCCGCGGCTGCGGGTGGTGACACTTACATCGAAAACGGAACCGGCACGTACATCGAAAACGCGTTGACGATCACCGACGGAGACAGCGTTGATTTCTTTGGCGGGATGCTGACAACCGACATTGTCACCAACGGCCAGTCCTCCGACCGCCTCTTCGTTCAAGACGGAAATGGCGTCACCACCGCGAGCAACCGCGTCTACTACGACTCAGGAAGCGGCGCTGTCGAAGTCGGAACATTCACCGGAGGCAATGGCACGACCGCACTCGTCATCACATTCAATCACGACGGCGATGAGACCGCCGTCGAGGCTGTTGCACGCCAAGTCGCTTATCGAAACCTCAGTGACACCCTGTCGACGAATCAACGCACCATCGAAATGACCATTTCGGATGGCGATGGCGGGACCAGCAACACGATCAGCCGCACGATGGACGTGACGCAAGTCAACGATGCGCCAACCGCCACACTGACCGCAGACGATTCCACCTTCACCGAAAACGGCTCTGACGTCAGCGTCTTTAGCAGTTCGTCGACAGACACGATCGAAGGAACGGACGTTATCAACTCGATGGTCATCACCGTGTCGGATCTGGCTAATGGATCCAGTGAGTCACTGATCATTGACAGCCAAACGATTGAGTTGACCGATCTGAACAGCGAGACGACGACGAATCGCAGCTACGACGTCGACGTTTCCATCACCGGCACAACCGCAACGGTCACCATTTCAAAGACTGGCGGTTTCTCGGAAATGGACGCAAACGCTGTTCTCGACAATCTGCGATACGACAACACCAGCGAAAACATCGCCAATGGTACCCGGACGATCACGCTGGAAACGATCACCGACGATGGCGGAGTCGCAAACGGTGGAAGCGACACGGGAACGATCGGCACCGCGTCAACCATCACCGTCGTTGGGTTGAACGACGATCCGTATAACAACGGCACGCTGCCCGCCAACTTCACGATCCTCGAAGACACATTGTCCGACCTCATCTTCACCGGATTCGACCTTCGCGATGCGGATGGTGAAAACGGCGAAACGCTGACGATCGAGCTCACCACCGCAACCGGCGGATTGCTGTTCGCATCGGACGCGGGTGGCGTGACCGTGACCGGCAACAACAGCGACACGATGACGCTATCAGGAACGCGAGCGGACTTGAACACGTTCCTCACCAGCAGCAGTCGTGTGCAATACCAACATGGCGTCACGCACACCGAAGGTACGGCCAGCGACACGATCACCGTCGTCGCCAATGACAACGGAAACACCGGCAATGGAGGTGGCACCGACCAAACGCTCGGCACGGTCCAAGTCAACATCACCAACATCAACGACGCGCCCAGCGGCAGCGACAACACCATCACGATCGACGAAGACAACTCGCACACGTTCACGCTGGCTGACTTTGGTTACAGCGATGTCGAAGGCGACCAGTTCGAGTTCGTGCATATCGACACACTGCCAGGAAGCGGCCGTCTTCTGTACAACGGATCTGCTGTCACCGCTACCGACGATGTCCACTACAACGACATCAACAGCGGCCTGCTGACCTACGAGCCAGTCGCCGATGAAAACGGCAGCGGCTACGCCAGCTTCACATTCCGCGTCCAAGACGACGGCGGCACAGCGAACTCTGGCAGCGACATCGATCCGGTCGCCAACACGATCACCTTCGACGTCACCGCTCAAAACGATGTCGCCGACTTCCTCGCAGACAACGAAATCACCAACAGCGATTTCGCCTCCGACGCGAGTTCCTGGACGCTCAATGACAACGTCGATTGGGACAGTGGGGAGATTCGTTTTGGTCAAGTTGGCGGAGCCAACGGTTCGATCACGCAAACCTTCACCACCGTCATTGGTGAAACCTATTACCTGACATTCGAACACGGCGACTACAGCGGAACACTTGACCAAACGCTCGACGTCGACGTAGTGGGCGGATCAAGCTTACTGACAAAATCGATCCAGTCCGGCGTCGCGGCAGATGCCAAGGAAGCTTACACGTTCCGCTTCACCGCCGACTCGACCTCCACCACATTGACGTTCACCGACACGTCGGCCGATCACTCCGGAGTTCGCGGTTACCTGGACAACGTCGAAGTCCGCTCGACAACGATCCCCACCGAAACCGCCACCGCGTACACCGAAAATGATTCGGCCACGGTCATCACGACCAAGATCGAACTGGGCGACATTGATGACACCGACATCGAATCCGCCACCGTTCAGGTCACCGGCAACTTTGCCACCGGCGAAGACATCCTGGCTGCCACTGACCAGTACGGCATCACCTCCAGCTATGACAGCGGCACCGGCACCCTGACGTTGTCCGGTACAGCAAGCCTCTTCGAATACGAAACCGTTCTCCAGAGCGTCACCTACGCCAACAGCAGCGACGCCCCTGATACTTCCTCGCGGACGGTCAGCTACATCGTCAACGATGGAGACGGCAACTCCGTGGCGATCACACACGACGTCACAGTCACCGCCGTCAATGACGCCCCCGTCTTGGACAACAGTGGCAACCTCACCCTGACCACGCAAACCGAGGACGCTGGCGCTCCGTCGGGCGCTGTTGGTACCGTCATCACCGATTTGGTCAGTCTGGGTGGAAACGTTACCGACGCGGATGGTTCGCCACAAACCGGTATCGCGATTACCTCGGCAGCCACAACCAACGGAACTTGGTGGTACACCACCGATGGCGGAACCAATTGGAACGCATTGGAAACCGTCAGCGATTCTTCAGCACGCGTGTTGGAAGCCGCCAGCGACACGCGAATCTATTTCCAATCCGATGCCAATTTCGACGGCACGGTTTCCGATGCCATCACCTTCCGAGCATGGGACCGTACCGTCGGCAGCAACGGTTCCTTACAAGACGCCAGCACTAACGGAGGCACGACCGCGTTCTCGTCAGACACCGAAACGGCCGACCTTGACGTAACTTCGGTCAACGACGCCCCGGTGCTCGACTACAACTATTCGACGACCTTCGACACGATCACCGAAGACGACATCAACAATGCCGGACAAACCGTTGCCGACATTCTCGCTTCGTCGGGGCAAGACATCTTGACGGACGTCGATGGAGATCCCGAAGGCATCGCAATCGTTGTTTCCAACCCTGGAAACGGGACATGGGAATACTCCACCGATGGCGGCACCATCTGGGCCGATGTCGGCACCGTCAACAATGGCCAAGCCCTGTTGCTGGAATCGACCGACCTCGTTCGTTTCAACCCCAACGGTGAAAACGGAACGCTCGCCAACATCGGTTTCCGTGGCTGGGATCAAACAGCCGGAACCGCTGGAACTTATCACAACATCACCAATACCGGCGGCGATTCGGCGTTCAGCAACAATACCGAAACCGCGTTGATCACAATCACCGATGTCAACGACGCTCCCGTCCTGGATAACAGTGGCGACCTCAGC
Organism: Rhodopirellula sp. UBA1907; assembly: GCF_002337565.1. Classification (NCBI taxonomy): domain Bacteria; kingdom Pseudomonadati; phylum Planctomycetota; class Planctomycetia; order Pirellulales; family Pirellulaceae; genus Rhodopirellula; species Rhodopirellula sp. UBA1907. The sequence goes on from NZ_DDGH01000013.1 coordinate 62,044, forward strand.
CTGACCACGCAAATCGAAGATGCCGGTGCACCATCGGGCGCCGTTGGCACGGTCATCACCGACCTGGTCAATCTTGGCGGCAACGTGACCGACGTCGACAATTCGTCACAAACCGGCATCGCCATCACTGCCGCCGACACGACCAACGGAACCTGGTGGTACACCACCGACGGCGGAACGAACTGGAACACGCTGGGCAGCGTCAGCGATGCTTCGGCACGAGTTCTGAACGCCAACAGCAACACGCGGATCTATTTCGAGGGCAACGCCGACTTCGCCGGCACGGTCAGCGACGCGATCTCGTTCCGAGCTTGGGATCGCACCGTCGGCAGCAATGGTTCTTTACAGGACGCCAGCATCAACGGAGGCACGACCGCGTTCTCGTCAGCCACCGAGACCGCCGACATCACCGTCAACAACGTCAACGACGCTCCGGTTCTGGACGACTCGTCCCTGTACACGCTGACGTCGATCACCGAAGACGACACGTCCAACGGCGGTCAAACGGTTGCGTCCATTCTGGCCAGCAACGCTGGCACCGGAATCACCGACGCCGACTCCGGTGCGTTGGAAGGAATCGCAATCCGTTCGATCAGCGCCAGCAACGGCCACTGGGAATTCTCAACCAACGGCGGAAGCAACTGGACCGACGTAGGAACCGTGTCATCGACCAGCGCTCTTTTATTGCGTGACATTGACCTTGTTCGATTCATTCCCGACGAACAAAACGGTGAACAAAGCAACCTGACAATCATCGGCTGGGACCGAACCGACGGATCCACTGCTGGTACGAAAGTGAACACAACCACGACCGGTGGCACGACCGCGTTCAGTGACGAGGTCGCCGTCGCACGCATCACGGTTACGGATGTCAACGATGCCCCCACCGTTGCCAGCCCCGCCAACGCGACCGTCGACGAAGGCGGTTCGCTGTCGTTCGACATTTCGGGTGCCGGCATTCTCGATACCGCCGACATCGACGGTGACAACCTGACCGTCACCGTCACCGCCGACCACGCCGCGATCGCTCTCTCGCAAACCACCGGACTGACAATCATCGATGGCGATGGCAGCGACGGAACGTTGCAGTTCAGCGGCAGCACCGCCGACATCGACGCGGCGTTGTACGGTTTGGACTATGACTCCCAAGCCGGCTACAACGGCAGCGCGTCCCTGGTTGTCTTGGTCGACGACGGATCACTGACCGATTCGACCACCGTCGCGATCACGGTCAATCCTGGCCAAACCGTCTTCGTCTGGGACGGCGGCGGAGCGACCAACGACTGGACCGATGCGGACAACTGGAATCACGACTTGGTTCCCGAAGCCGATGACATCGTGGTGTTTGACGCGACCAGCACCAAGGACTCGACGCTGGACGCCGCGTTTGCCGGTGCAATCAGTGACATCCAAGTCAACTCGGGATACACCGGAACGCTCACGTTCGATCGAACACTTGCGAACTCGGGTGACATGTCCGTTGCCGATGGAACCGTCGACACGAACGGACAAGCCGTCGACATGGACGGTGTCGTCAACGTCACCGGCGGCACGCTGACCATCGACGGCAGTACGCTGAATCTGGCAGACGACTTCATTCACTCCGGTGGGACTTTAAGCACCAACGGTTCGACGCTGTATTTCGACGGCACAGGTGATCGCAGCCTGCAAACGTCGGCGCAGATCGACAACATCGAAATCGATCACGTCGGCACGTTGACTTTCCTGAGCGACCTATCGTTTGCTGGCGACTTCACGCACAGCCAAGGCACCGTCGACTTTGGCGGTCACGAAGTCAGCGTCGCCGGAACAACCAGCCAAACCGTCGACGCGTCGGGACTCACGTTTGACGATTTCGAATTCAACAATTCAAACACCGTTACCATCATTGGCGGCATCGATGTCGATGGAGATTTGACTTACACCAACGCCGTCACGATCAACGGTGCCGGTGTGACCGCGGCGAGCAATATCACGACGATCGACAGCGTTTGGTCGGGCACCAGTGTGCTGACGATCGACGGAACCGGCGTCCAAACCATCTCCACCAGTGGCGGTGCCGGCGAACTGGGCAACTTGGTCATCAACAAAGCCTCCGGTACAGTGCAACTGCTCGACGACATCGAACTGGGTGGCGATTTCACCTACACATCCGGCGGATGGGACACAAACGGGCAAACGGTCGAATTCCAAGGTCACAACACCACGATCGATTCAGGTTCGGCGACGTTCGACAATGTGATCCTGAACAGCACGGTCGCGGGATCTCGCGTGATCGTCGGAACACTGGACGTCGACGGCGACTTCACGTTCACCAACGCCGGCACGCTGAACGGCGGCCAAATCGCGGTTGCAGGCGACATCACCTACAGCGATGACAGCTACAGCGGCACGACGATGATCATTGCCGACGGAACGGGCAACCAAACGGTCACGGCAAGCAACAGCAGTGCCAAAGCCGAACACCTGACGATCAACAAAGCGTCCGGCACGCTGACGTTCGGCACCGATTTGACCATCAACGGCACGTTGAACCATGTCGCCGGCAGTGTAGCGGATCTGACCAACACGATCACGTTCGGTAACAATTCGGGAACCATCACCGCGTCGGCGATCAACTTCGACGACGTCATCTTTGATTCCAACTACAGCAAAAACATCTCCGGCGTCTTGAACGTCGGTGGCGATCTGACCATCACCAGCGTCAACGCGTTGAACGTCGGCGAAATTCGCGTCGCGGGCAATATCACGTCGTCTGATACGAGTGTCGGTGGCAACTCACAAATCACGCTCAACGGCACTGGCACCCAAACAATCTCGGGCGACGATCTTTCTGATGGCAAGCTGAACATCGACAAGACCTCCGGTACCGCGATCTTGGCCGATGACTTGGTGCTCAACGGTACCCTGCAAGGCCTGAATGTGATCTCGGGAACGTTGGACCTAAACGGTCACACGATCAACGCGACTAGCGAGGTGGTGGTCAACGACTCGGTGTTGACCGGCGATGGCACCATTACAAACGACCTGACTATTGAAGACGACGCGATCATTCGCTTGTCGGCATCTTCGACCAGCGTCTACGAATCGATCGCGGTCGGCGGAACATTCACGCTGGGCCTCGGCGCGCAGTTGGAACTCGACCTCACCGGCATGACCGCCGGCGGCTACCTCCAAGACATCTTCACGTCCACCACGCTGGCGGGAACGTTTGACTCCATCACGTTGGTCAACGACTCGGTCGGCTTCACCGTCTACGACGAATACGACTCACCATCCGGTGCCGTCGACATCTTCCTGAACAGCAATCCGACCGGCAGCATCGGGGACGTCACAGTTGACGAAGACGCCCCCGACACAGTGATCGACTTGGACGCGGCCTTCAGCGATCTGGAACACTCCGATAACGAGTTGACATACAGTCTGATCGGCTACAGCAGTCCCACATTCCTGGATTCGGCAAACATCGACAACGGCGCCGGCACGTTGACGCTGGACTACGCCGCCGAGCAACACGGCACGACGACGATCACCGTCCGAGCCACCGATGCTCGCGGCGAATCCACTGACGTGACGTTCAACGTCACCGTCAACTCGATCGAAGACGCCCCGATCATCAGCGGCGGTCCCGCCACATCGTCGCTGACCGAAACCGACAGTGGCCTAACCGACTCCGGCACGTTCACCGTCAGCGATTCCGACATCGCCGACGAAGTCACCGCCGCCGTCGACAGTGTTGTCGTCTCGGGAACCGGAGCTTCGAGCGTTCCCGGATCGCTCAACAACGCGACCCTGCAAAGCTTCCTGGCTGTCTCACCAACCGCGATCCTCGACGGAACCGAGACCAGCGACACGCTGACGTGGAGCTTCAACAGCGGCACCGAAGCCTTCGACTTTTTGGCCGACGGCGAAACGCTTATCCTGACCTACACCATCAGCGCCACAGACGATTCCGGGTCAACGCTCTCCGACACCGAAACCGTCACGGTCACCATCACGGGAACCAATGACTCGCCTGACGTCTTTGTCGACACCAGTGATTCTGCAGCGGAAAGCTTGACCGAAACCGACACAACGCTTACCACCACCGGAACGCTCAGCGTCGCCGACCTCGACCTGACCGATGTCGTCACCTCCAACGTCACCGGCGTGGTCGCGAGCGGGACGACAACGGGGTTGGCCAGCGACAATGCCGCATTGCAAGCGATGCTGTCATCGACCGGCTCGGTTGTGAACGCGAGTGAAACCAGCAACACGTTGACGTGGAATTTCAACAGCGGCGGCGAAGCGTTCGACTATCTCGCCAACGGCGAATCGCTGACGCTGACCTACACAATCGAAGTCACCGACAGCCAAGGCGCCACCGACACGCAGAACGTCACCATCACCGTCAACGGAACCAATGATGCACCTGTCATCACGGGCAGCCCCGACTCATCCAGTTTGACGGAAACCGATAGCGGACTGACCGACAGCGGAACGCTGACCATCAGCGATTCGGATCATACCGACAACGTCAACGCCGCCGTCGACAGTGTCGCCGTTTCGGGAACTGGATTATCCAGTGTCCCCGGTTCGCTCGACAACGCGACCCTACAAGGCTACCTGTCCGTTTCACCAACCGCGATTTTGGACGGAACCGAAACGACCGACACGCTAACGTGGGACTTCAACAGCGGCGCCGAAGCATTCGACTTCCTGGCCGACGGCGAAACGCTGGTCCTCACCTACACCATCAGTGCCACCGACGATAACGGCGCATCGTTGTCCGACACCGAAACTGTCACGGTCACCATCACCGGAACCAACGACTCGCCTGACGTGCATGTCGACACCGGTGACAGTGCCGCTGAAACGCTTGGTCAGACCGGAGCGACATTGACAACGTCGGGGACGCTAACGGTTGACGATTTTGATCTAACCGACTCGGTCAGTTCGACCATCAGCAACGTCGCGGCTTCTGGCGACACCACGGGATTGGCATCCAACAACTCAGAACTCTTGGCGATGCTTGCGTCGACCGCCAGCGTGATCGACGGAACTGAAACGACTAACACACTGACATGGGATTTCAACTCGGGTAGCGAGACGTTTGACTATCTCGCCACGGGCGAATCACTGACACTGACCTACACCATCACGGTCACGGACAGCCAGTCGGCGACGGACACACAAAACGTTGTGATCACCATCACCGGTAACAACAACGCTCCTGTGATCACCGTGGAAACCGGTGACAGTGCAGCCGAGACACTCGCCGAAACCGATGCGACACTGACTTCGACGGGCACCCTGACGGTCACCGACGCCAACCTCAGCGACACGGTCTCCTCGACTGTTACCGGGGTCGTCAGCAGTGGGACCACCACGGGGTTGGGAAGCGACAATGCTGCGCTGCAAGCGATGCTGACATCGACCGGCGCAGTTTTGGACTCATCCGAAACCTCTGACCAACTGACGTGGAATTTTAACAGCGGCGCAGAAGCCTTCGATTACCTCGCCAACGGTGAATCGTTGACGCTGACCTACACGATCGAAGTCACCGACAGCCAAGGTGCCACCGACACGCAAACCGTCGTCATCACCGTCAACGGAACGGACGACGCCCCAGTCATCACCGGCGGCCCTGACTCGTCTAGCTTGACGGAAACCGACAGCGGACTGACCGACACTGGAACGGTCACGATCGAAGACCTGGACCGAAGCGACAACGTCGCCGCTGCGGTCGACAGCGTTGCCGTTTCCGGCAGCGGCGTCGCCAGCGTTCCCGGATCGCTCAACAACGCGACCCTACAAGGCTACCTGTCTGTCTCACCAACCGCGATCCTGGACGGAACCGAAACGACCGACACGCTAACGTGGGACTTCAACAGCGGCGCCGAAGCATTCGACTTCCTGGCCGACGGCGAAACGCTGGTCCTCACCTACACCATCAGTGCCACCGACGATGACGGCGCACCGTTGTCCGACACCGAAACCGTTACGGTCACCATCACCGGCACGAACGACGGACCGATTGCCTCGGTCGATAGCGGCACCTCGACTGAGTCTGGCGGAATCGCCAATGCTACAGTCGGCAGCGATGCCACCGGCAACGTCTTGGACAATGACGCCGATGCGGATGTGACTGACTCGCTGACGGTTGTTGGTGTCGCTGCAGGTTCGCAGGGATCCGCGTCGGGTTCCGTCGCCAACAATGTGGTTGGTACTTTCGGAACCATCCAAATCGCGAGCAACGGATCGTACACCTTTGTTGTCGATGACAACAACGCGTCGGTCCAAGCTCTTCGAACGACAGCCGACACACTTCAGGATGTCTTCACCTACACGATCGAAGATTCAAACGGAGCGAACAGCACCGCCGAAATCACGATCACCATTCAGGGTACCAATGACAATCCTCATGATTTGGCAACCACTGGCCTGACCGTCATCGAGACCGCTAACAACGGAACGTCCGTCGGCACGATCACACACAGCGATGTCGATTCGGGCGATACAGCGAACTTCACTCTGACAGACGACGCAAATGGACGATTCGCGATCGATCCCAACACCGGTGAAGTCACCGTTGCGGACACATCCCAACTGGACAATGAAACTGACACCACCCACAACATCACCGTCCGAGTGACGGACAACGCCGGTGCCACCTACGACGAAACCTTTGTCGTGACGATCACGGATGCCAACGAGCATGCTGTCAGCACCCCAACCGATAGCGATACGGCAGCCAACGAAATCGATGAAAACTCTGGCCAGGGAATTTCCGTTGGAATCACAGCCGATGCGTTTGACTTGGATTCCACCAACAGCACCGTCACCTACAGTTTGACCAGCAATCCGGACGGGTTGTTCCAAATTGATCCTAATACCGGCGAGGTCACCACATCCGCCAATGCGATCGATCGCGAAACGCATGGACCGACCCGAACAATCATCGTTCAGGCCACCAGTTCCGATGGATCCACCGCGACTGAAACGTTCAACATCGCAATCAACGATTTGAACGAGTTCGATGTTTCGACTCCGACCGACAGCGACCTCGGAACAAACGATGTCGACGAAAACGTAGCCGTTGGAACGACCGTTGGTATCACTGCAGACGCGTTCGACTTGGACGCAACCAACAACACCATCACGTACAGCCTGAGTTCCAACCCGGGCGGATTGTTTCAGATCGACTCTGGCACCGGCGAAGTCACCGTGGCTGGATCCATCGACCGAGAATCATCCGATCGCTACGACATCACCGTCACCGCGACATCCAGTGACACATCCTCAGCTTCACAAACCTTCACGATCTACATCAACGACGTCGACGAATTTGTTGTCGTCGCAGGCGGAGATGTCGACGGCAACGTCAACGAAGTCAACGAAAACGCCGCCGATGGAACCTCTGTCGGCATCACCGTCATTGCCACGGACGCTGATGCAACCAACAACAACATCCAGTACACGATGTTCAACGATGCGGGTGGACGTTTCGACGTCGATCTGAATTCCGGTGTGGTCACCGTCGCGTCGGGAGCTTCGCTGAACTTCGAAGACCAAACGTCACACGATGTGATTGTTCGGTCCACATCGGACGACGGTTCATTCGTCGACCAAACGTTCACGATTCAAGTGCGCGATGTCAATGAAGCACCGGTCGCTCTGGGTGACGGTGTCTACACGGTCATCGTCGGGCAAAGCACCGTACTCGAATCACCGCACTTGCTGGCCAACGACATTGATGTCGACTCCGATCCGCTTCGAGTCGTCATCATCGCCCATCCCGCCAACGGAACGCTGCAGATAGATCTGAACGGCGACGTCACCTACACGCCCGACGCCGGGTACTTCGGCTCCGATTCGTTCAGCTATCAAGCTGACGACGGATCGCTGACCAGCAACACAGCCACGGTCACGATCGACGTGATCCCGGGGTCATCCGGTGGCAGCGGCGGAAGTTCCGGTGGCGACAGCGGCGGCGATTCCGGTGGATCAACGGGAAGCGGCGATGGTGGTTCCGACGGTGACGGCGGATCCGATAGTGGAGATGGCTCCAGCGATTCAGGTGGCGATAGTGGCGGCGACGGCGCTACCACCCCGGTCGGTCCCGGTGGATCCACTGGTTCGTCAGAAAACGAATCCACTCGAGCCGGCCGAGGCAACTCAGACGCCAATCCCGGCGACGGCGGCAGCTCCGAGTCGGGTGAAGAGAGTGCTGGCAATGGCAACGACGCTCGTGGACAAGGAGTCCGTGCCACATCCAGCCAATCCGGACGCGTCGCTCAACGCTTTGGCTTCGGCGACTCCATGTTCATCTATGACATTCTCAATGGTGAAAGTGGACTGCTCGACGGATTGGATGGCGACTCAGAACTCAGCACGTTGCTCAGTTGGCACCTTTCCGACAACGGCACGGTCCAAATCAACCAAACATACGACAACGAAGAAATCCACGTCGGTGCCGTTGGCACAACCTTGGGCTTGGCCTCGATCGGTTATGTGCTTTGGGCACTGCGAGGCGGAATGTTCATCGCGACGATGTACGCGGGCATCCCAAGTTGGCGAATGCTCGACCCAGCATCGTTGCTTTCTGCCTACCGCGGGGCCGACGGCGCAGCCCACGACAAAGTGGAAGAAATGCTCGACTAGCACCACCGGACAATTCGCTACGAAACGAACAGCCGGACCAGCCGGCTGAACCGTCAGTAACGACACAACTTTTTAGCGTCAACTCAGATGTACACCTCCCAACGCAGGTGTGCCACGTTTCATGGCGAAGACTTACCCAAAGGGAATTCCTGGACTGATTTCTCGCGGCCGACGGGTCGCGTGTCACCGCATGCGTGTGACGAATCAGAGTGGAATTTGACGTCAACCATCCCTCTCCCAACGATCGTTTTTCTTGTTCCAGGCCGTATTCGCATCGCTTCGACTCGCCTTCGCACTAGTGTGCGTCGGACTGGGTCTCATCCTCGGAGCTCAGTGGCTCGGGTTTATCCCCGATTCACGGCTGGCCGAAGAAGCTGCGCGGCGCAAATTCTGCGAAACCGTTGCGATCGCATCGATCGACGACATTCGCCAGCACCGGTGGGCCAAGCTGAACACCACCCTGGACGCCCTGGTTCGCCAAAACGAATCCCTGCTCTCCGCTGGGCTGCGGACCGAATCTGGCATCCTGCAAGCCAACACAAAACATCACCGAATTTGCTGGAACAAATCCAAATCAACTGGCGAAGCCAAGTCCGCCGGCACACCCAACGCAAATTCTCAGGACGCCACGTCGCGAGACAGCGACTTGTTCCTCTCGGACGATCCCGCTCCCGCTGAGTCAGTTCCCACCTGGGTCGAGCCCACCGAACCCGGCTCCAAACAATCCACCGTCGAACTCGATGGCGATATCATTCGGTTGGATATCCCAATCACCGTCCAAGAACGCACATGGGGCAATCTCGAATTCACATTCCGAAGCAAGCTCGCGGGGCCGTTCGGCGGATTGCTCGACGAAGGAATCCTTCGACTGCTGATCTTCTTCACCGTGATCGGCATGGGGTCGTATTCATTCTTGATGATGCGAATCCTCGGCGTCTTCTCACGAACGCAGGTTGTTCCCGATCGCGTCCGTCAGGCTCTCGACACACTCGCTGAAGGTCTGCTCGTCTTGGACAAAGACGGCAAGATCGTTCTTGCCAATGACAACTTCCTGGCCACCAACGGATACGAACCCGAAGAACTGCAAGAACGGTTGGCCGCCGATCTGCCCTGGGTATTCGGCAACGGCGATAAGTCGACGAAGGACGCTGAGCTGCCATGGACGCAAGCCATCAGTCAACGCAAATCCGTCGTCGGCGAGATCCTTCGACTGACCGGGCGTGATGGAATCCACCGAGTGTTCAGCGTCAACGCGGGACCGATCGGCGAAGATGAAAAACAAAAAGGTGCTCTGGTCACCTTCCAGGACGTCACGCACGTCGAGAAACATCGTCTCGAACTCGAAAACATGTTGTCGATGTTGCGATTGAGCAAAGACGAGATTCAGAAGAAAAACCAAGAGCTCGAAATCCTTGCGACGCGAGATGCTTTGACCGGTTGTTTGAACCGTCGTGCATTCTTTGAGCGCATGGAAGAGATGCTGACGGACTATCGCAACGCTGGGCGTCCGCTGTCATGCTTCATGGTCGACATCGACCACTTCAAGAGCGTCAACGATACTTACGGTCACCATGCCGGTGACGAAGTGCTTCGCAAGGTCAGCAAGGTTCTGCGAGACCTCCACGAAGAGAATCAAGTTGTCTGCCGTTACGGGGGAGAAGAATTCTGCGTGATGTTGCCAGGTCACGACCTGGACGAAGCGATGGAACAATCCGAGCGAACTCGATTGGCGGTGATGAACATTCGCCTCGAAGACCCCGAATCGTTGCGGCTGACTGCTTCACTCGGTGTCAGCGAACTGAAATTCGGTGCCACGGATGTCCAATCGCTGATCAACCAAGCCGACAGTTGCCTGTACGTTGCCAAACGCGGCGGACGGAACCAGTCGGTCGCATTCGATCCTGATCGCGTCGATGTGCTTGGCGAAGAAGAAGCTCCTCCAGAAGAAGTCGCCGATCCAAACTTGGTCAGCCTCCCGTTCCATGCCGTCACGGCACTGGTTTCCGCATTGGCCTACCGAGACCCCGCGACTGCTGAACACAGCCGACGCGTTGCGAACCTCTGCGTTCAAGCCGCGGATGGATTGGTTTGCCAGCGTGACATTTATGTTTTGGAAATCGCCGCTCTGCTGCACGACATCGGAAAGATCGGCGTGCCGGATGATGTTCTGCATAAACCCGGTCCGCTGACTGACGAAGAATGGAAAGTCATGCGGCGTCACAACACGATCGGCTTGGACATGGTCGCGGGCACTTTCCATTGCCCCGAACTCGAACGCATCATTCGAGCCCACCATGCGATCTCCGAACGCGGTACCACCGAACGGCATCTAAAACTGGATGAACTTCCGATGGAAGCACGCATCCTCACGATCGCCGACACCTACGATTCCATCGTTTCGGACCATGCCTATCGGCAAGGCCGACCGCACTCCACCGCGGCGATGGAATTGAAACGATGCGCGGGCAAACAATTCGACACTGAACTGGTGAACCACTTCCTCACCAAGATCGAAGCCGACGTCAAAGAAAGCGCCATGGGCGTGCCGACCGCGACGGGGATCTCGTTTGCCGTGCCGAAGCCAACCGCGCTGAAGATCGGACAGCAAATCGAACGCATCGCCGAAGCCATGGACGCGCAAAATATCACGGAACTGCGGGACCTTGCTCGAGACCTGTGCGACATCGCGGACGCCAGCTACCTGACTCCGATCGTCGACTCCGCCCGACAAATCGAAGAGGCGGCCTCCAACGGTGAAAACGTCGAGTGGATCACTCTGCTACGTCAGACCCAAAAATTATTGGACCTTTGCCGAGCCACGCAAAACGCCCACCTCATCGAAGTCGACCAAACCGAAGAAGAAGAGTTGTTCCAGTCTTAAGTGAATGCGGAAGTGGCATCCCCTCGCGGCACGCTTACACCTTCGCCTCGCCGGTGTAACGATAACGTCCATCAACGGCCGGATCGAGCAAACCCGCGGTTTGGAAGGGTTGCAATCGAGGTCGCAACCAATCCCACAACTCGATGTCAGAAACGTCGTGATCCAATTGCCGACTGGTCGCATCGATCAGACGCCCGAATTCGGGGTTGCCCAAGAACCACAACGGCGAGTGCACGTCACCGCCCGATGCCAGGAACTCTTCTGAGTTGATTGCGGCTGCAAAGTACAACATGGAAACAGCCTCAAACCGCGACATGCTGCGCAAGCATCGGTAACACATCGCCACCAACGAATCGATCCGAAGCAATTCGCTTTCGACGGTCACAGCGTAGCTCACCAACAGATCCGCTTGGCGTGCCGGCTCACTCAGCAGCGTGTCCGCCAATCTCGCGACACCGATCAATCCATGAGCGATCCCGGTACTGTGCAATGGATCAATCGTTGCCACCGCGGTCGGCATCGCGATGTAGTTCCGCAATCTGATCGGCGTTTGCATTCGCTGAACTCGGTCAACGCTGATCCAATCAGGAGTCGCCTCGTCGAAAGTCGCATCCTGCATCATGCTCTTCAGACTTGGGTACCGATGCCAATCCACGGAATCGCGACCGTTCGGCTGAGTCCATCCGACACTGGTGACGCCGTGATCCAAACGCAGCATCCACATCCAACCATCCGCGGTCAGATGATGTTGAGCCGCGTCATCGGGATCAAAGGGTTCATCCTCGCCCAACTGGTTCGTTCGTCGCAATTCGTCCGTCCATGATCGCACGTTGCGAAAGTGAGCGAACACGCTTCGAGTGTTTGTCTGCAACCGTTGATCGACTCGACGCAGCCCAATGGACGCGGCCAAGTCCTCCGGCAACACACCAAACCGCCCCGACGCATTGATCAACCACCGAGCCGATACAGCCTGACTTGTTCGCTCGTCTTCTTTCTCCGTGCATTCGCGAAGTATCAGCCGAGCTGGCTCACCGATCTCCGCCGAAACAACCTGGGTGCACTCCCGGCAATCCGCTCCCGCGAGAGTTGCTTGCTCGACAAAAAACGCATCGACATCGCTTCGCAACCAATGCGTGTCCGCCCAAGTGTCATTGGGACTCGCCGTTACCAGCAAACTGTTTCGCTTCGCACCGGCCTTTCCGTCCATGTGATCGTGAAACCCATCGCTGGCGATCTCGTCACTTCGCACTGCGCCGTGATGGTAGTAGCTGAACCCGCGTTTCTTTCCGCATCGTAAATTGGGAAACGTTTGTTTCCAACTCGGATAGGTCGACAAGGCGTGCAGCTTCGGAAAGGCATACTTCTCCGCAAGCTGCCGCATCACCAAATCCGCCATTGGCGTACTTGATTCCCCGATGGCAAAGCGACCAAATCGATCTCGCTCAACCAACAACACTCGCATGCCACGAGCAGCCAACACCCAGGCAAGCAGCCCTCCGGAAAACCCGCCGCCCAAAATAGCAACGTCATAGTGGTTCGATGATTCAGACATCTTGTGTCGCATCGCTCTTCGGTTCAGCGGTAACGCTCTCACTCAATTCAACTGGCTCCGGTTCCAATCCCCAAGTGTCCAAAGTCAGCACCGGTCCGTGATCAAATCGCGGATCGTTTTCGAGAGCGTCCATGACCACCCGCATCTGTTTTCGCGTTGGCGGACAAAACATGCCTTCGCGAGCCAAACGATCCATGAAACCGTTGCCCGTTCGACACGGCAGCAAACTGATATGACGAGCCCCCGCCGCGGCGGCAAACCGTGCCGATGCGATCGTCCATGCGTACGATTCCGCCGGAGCCAACCACGGCAGACCATGAATCAAGAACACACGCAGATCAATCGACGCTTCTTTCAGGTGTTTTGCGAATTGAAAAAATTGCCCCGGACGAAGTCGTTTGTTCAATCGATCCAACATCCGTGGTGCGATGCATTCCAAACCGACTGCTATTTCCAGTTTCCCGCGCGAACGTTTCCCGAACTCAAACAAACGTCGTGTCCCGATCAGCGGATGGTTCTCGACCACCACGCGATCAAACGGTTCACACAAACGGAGAATCTCATCGTCATCCACCGACGGTGTCGTTCGCGGGTCGAAGAAATTCCCGCTGTTGTAAAGCTTGATCGTTCCGCCCGATTCGCGACCGGTTTGCTCTCGCCAGTGCCGCAAACCAAATCGAATTTGTTCGGGCAGAGCCCCTGGCGGCGTTGGTTCGTTTAGCGTGTTTCGCCACAAATCGCACATCGTGCATCGCAGCGAACATTCCGACGACGCAAGCAACAACGTCAACACCTGAGTCATCTCTGGCTGCTGACCTCGATGGCGATTGGCAGCTTCCAGTTCCACGAAGACGGAATTGGGTCGATTGGCATCCCGGTTGCGACGTTCCAAATCCACAACCACCGCGTCACCGCGCGATGCCAGCACTTCTTGTGGTGAGGGTTTGGTAAACGAGTTCGATTCCCTGCGTGTCATGGAATTGATCTTGATGCAGTCCGCCACAGATTGATACCCCCAACAAGATCACGCTTTTACGAACGGGATACCATGAACCGCAATCTGACCAACGATTCGCAACCCAAACGCGCCCGCAAGCTCATCGCAGCCATCGTTGTGTTGGCCGGTGGAGCAACACTTGCTTCGCCCGAAACGTTGTGGGCCCAGCAATCACTGCCGTTCCGCCCCATCGGTTCACCCAGCGCGGTCGACCAAACCGAAACCGCCCGTCGCCAACGAGCAAACCAAAGCACCAACATCACGCCGACCTCCTACCGGTCCACTACTGGAGCAAACAACCAGTCCCGCGGTTATGATCCCAACGTGCGACAGGTTGCAATGCAGTCAAACGGATTCTCATTGCCCGGCGATGTGGGCGGACCACAAACATTCACGCCACCTGCGGATTCCGCACCGGTGCCGACGCAGCCCTCGTTTGCTGCCCCGCCTTTGAACAACCCTCCACCTTCGGCGGTGTCACCGAATCCAGGTGTGTCGCAACCCGGTGGGAATGCGGTAGCCCCTCAAAATGTCGTTCCGGGAAATGTTGCCCCGAGAAACGCTGCTCCCGGCAATACGCTGCGAAACGACAACTTTTCGCAAGGCCGATCGTTGCCGCAGCCCAGTCCCGTTCCAAACGACGTCTTGGGTGGCAACCCAACGTTTGCACCCAACACCATCGGTCCTCCACCATCGGATTACGCCCCTGTTCCGCCTCCACAACTGAGCAACGGTGGCTTTGCAACGATGAGCAACTGCGCACTCATCACAGCACCAAGCGAGTACTCCGCGATGAGTCCCTATTCCGGTTACGGATACGGGCAAGGTTGTGCGGCGCCGGCCGGAGTGTCGCCGGTCAACTACATCGCGCCACCGGCGCAGATCGCCGCTCCCGCCGCGATTCCCGCCAGCACTTACCCTGGCGTTGCAACGGTTCCACCGGTTGCATCAACGACGCTACCCGCCGGTCCCGCTGGTGCGTTGATTGATTTCGGCCAAGGCACCAACGCCGTCCAAGTCGGACCAGGACTCTGGGGCCAACCGGTCGCATACGTTCCCGGTCAAGGATTCAGAAACTGGTTGCGTTACTTCTCGTTTTAAAAGATCGCAAGGCCGAACCAGCGTCATATCGACACGCCATTCGAATAAACGTTTCAACCGGAATCGACCGGATCAACCCAACCTGCCGCCCGTCCTTTTCGCTTCGCGGGACGGGAAGCCTTCCAGGCGGCATCGCGATCGTTCGATGAATTCCTGTAGGGTCATTTCATTTGATGACGTGACCCGCCGGCAGCTTGCTCTTCCCAACCCTCCCCGGCAACGCCGCCCTCCCAATCCGTGTCTCTCCTACTTTTCAGGACCGATCTCATGCGCAACTCCTCCCTGCGCGTATGTTCGCTCGCCGGCGTGTCTTCGCTGGTTCTCCTCGCTGGCTTGTCCGCTGGTTGCCGCGGTCGCGGTGTGTTGCCTGCACCGGGAACAATGAACCAACAACAAGCCCGCGCGATCGTGCACGATCCCTATCCGCTGACTGATATCGGACCGAACGATCAAGGCAGTCGTCCGCCCAGCTATCAGCAACCGCTGCCCGGGCCAGTTCGCAATCGCCTGAGCGCCGACGCGATGCCCTGGTTGGGCCGATAAAACCAGCTCGCCTCACCCCCATTCGGGTGTTCGGCGTCTCAACATGCAACCGGAAGTGACATCACATCGAACACACTCCGAAGCACCCTCGCGAGTCATCTAGCGATCGAAAACAGGGTATCTCCTCCAAAATCCCTGCGTTTTACGCTTTCGATCGCATTTCGTGACGAATTGGCACCGTTTGGCCCCAGGCTTGCTTTCATTCTCCTTCGAAATGAGTTTCACGCGACTTTGTGAACCGATGCCAAGGCGGCATCACGCGGCGGAACAAGTTTTCTACGGAGAAAAAAACAATGTCTCGATTGACCAAATGGATCGCCGTCCCGGTTCTCGCCGTCGCCGCAACCTTCATGGGCGACGCCCCTGAAGCAAACGCGCAAGGCTTTTCGCTCAGCATCGGAACCGGCGGTTTCAGCTATGGCAACTATGGGCCGAGCCGCTACAGCAGTCGCTACGGAAGCCGCTATGGCAGCTACTACAACAACGGGCACCGAGCCTTCGGACCGGTTGTGTACCCAAGCCGCTATTCGTCCGGCTACCGCGGTTACGCTCGACCACACTACGATTACCACGCGCCAACCTTGGTTCCTCACGGTAACCACTACCATTACCAACCAGGTCACTACGACCTGCACTACGGTCGACATGGTCGTGGTCATCGCGGTCACCATTGATTCGCGTTTGGCCTGAGGTGTCATTGCCTGACGCACGAGCCAATCCATTCTGACGTGTGATTCTCGTTCTGGATCACCGAAACAACTTTCAAGCGTGTCGTCTCCTGTTGCGAGACGGCACGCTTGTCTATTTTCGGGCCTATGAATGGCATCATTGCACTCCAGATTCTCGGCGGCGTCCTCCTTCTTTTGGTCGGAGGCGAGTGGGTTGTTCGCGGCGCGTCCCGTTTGGCGATCGCGGCGAAACTCAGTCCCCTGTTCGTGGGACTGACCGTCGTATCGCTCGGAACCAGCGCCCCCGAAATGGCAGTTTCGTTCGCAACCGCCCTCCGCGGTCAAGCGGACATCACGATCGGAAACGTCGTCGGCAGCAATCTGTTCAACATGTTGATGATCGTTGGATTCAGCGCTCTGTTCGCACCGCTGCCGGTCGATCGCCAGATCACACGCTTTGACGTTCCGGTCATGATTGCCGCGACCATCGCGATGCTGGTCGCATCTTTGAACGGAATCATCGGACGCTTCGACGGAATCGTCTTGATCCTGATCATGATTGGCTACTTCGCGATTTCGTACCGACTTGGGAAAAAGTCGGGCGAGCAACCGATCAGCGACGATCTGCTGACGCCAGAAATTGTCGAGGAAGCCGCCGAAACCTTGGGGCGCCGTGTTGCCGTCATCGTTTGGCAACTGATCATGCTGACCGCCGGTGTTGCCGCCTTGGTCTTCGGATGCGACTTGTTCGTCGACGGTGCCGTTTCGATGGCACGCATTCTTGGCGTATCGGAATTGGTCATCGGCCTCACAATCGTTTCCGCGGGAACCTCGCTTCCTGAACTGGTCACCTCCGTCGCCGCAACCATCAAAGGCGAACGAGGAATCGCGATTGGCAACGCGGTGGGCAGCACGACGCTGAACATCGTCGCGGTCCTCGGCATCACCTCCGTCATCGCACCGAGCGGGCTGAACGTTGCCGACGAGATCCTACAACTGGACATGCCACTGATGGTGATCGCCGCGATTCTCAGTTGGGTTCTGTACCGGACCGGTCGAACGATTGTTCGCTGGGAAGGCGTGTTGATGATTGTGATCTACTGCAGCTATGTCGGTTACTTATTGAAAACCAACGGAGCATTCGGATGAATTCTCAGCCCCGAAGACTTCGCTACACCCGGCGAGATTTGCTGTCTTCGGTGCTCGGTGCCGGTGCCCTCGCCTGCGTCGGCTGCGATTCCCTGACATCCAAATGGTCGGGTGCCCTGCCTTTTTCTGGCTCGATGCTCTCGCCGAATCGCGACGTCGGCCATCGATTGCGAGTTCCCATCGCCGAACGATTCGCTTCGCAAACAGACGACATCAGCCGCCACGCCAGTTGCATCATCGTCGGCGGCGGTGTCGCCGGGCTGGCCGCCGGCTACGAACTTCTGAAATCGGGCGTCGATGACTTCCTCATCCTCGAACTTGAATCGTCTCCCGGCGGAACCTCGAAAAGCACTCAGTACACTTCCGACTCATTCGGATCATTGCGTGCGCCGTGGGGAGCCCACTACTTGCCGCTTCCCGGCACTCACAACAAACCACTGCGAGCCTTCTTGCGTGATTGCGGCGTTCTAAATGATGACGGTGAAGCCGCCGAGCAGATGCTTTGTCGCGATCCGGAAGAACGAGTGTGGGCAAACGGCCAATGGCAATACGGTTTGCTCCCGATGCGTGATGCGACCGACCAAGACGTCTCGCAAATCGAACGCTTTCAAAAAGAGATGTCGGAATTCGCAAAGCAAACCGATGCGAGCGGCAAACGATGGTTCGTGCTTCCAACCTCGCAAGCGAGTGATGATCCCGAGTGTCTCGCACTCGATCAGCTTTCGATGACACAGTGGATGCAATCCCGCGAATTTGATTCGCCGCGATTGCTTTGGTTGGTCGACCACTCCTGCCGAGATGACTATGGACTACGCGCCGACCAAACCAGTGCATGGGCGGGTATCTTCTACTTTGCTTCGCGGATGCTCGATCCGTCCAACTCGACCGAGTCCGCTCCCGTGCTGACCTGGCCCGAAGGCAACTGCTTTCTGGTCAATCAATTGGTGCGGAAAATCGGCGACCGAATCGAAATGGACCAAGCGGTCCTTTCAATGAGCGAACTTGATTCTGGCACGCTTTCGTTAAACGCATTGAACACTCAAACGCAAAAGCGGTCCGACGTCACCGCCGACTCGGTGATCCTCGCGGTCCCGCAATTCATCGCGTGCCGTTTGCTGCCTGATTCACTTGGCGAAATCAAACAAAACCGCATCGAGATGGCTCAGTCGTTTCAGTACGGAAGTTGGTTGGTTGCGAATATCGTGCTGAGAGATCGACCGAAGGAAAACGAACCCGCAATGTGCTGGGACAACGTTCGCTATCAGTCCGCCTCCTTGGGTTATGTCAACGCGGGACATCAAACCGGACGCGACCACGGCGGAACGGTGCTGACCTGGTACCAAGCCCTGACCACCGACAACGCCGCGATCACCCGCACCGAGCTATTGAACCTGACGTGGGAAGAAGCCGCCGAAGTCGTTTGCAGCGATCTCGAAGTCATGCACCCTGACATTCGAAATCAAATTGAGACGTTGGACGTCATGGTGTGGGGACATGCCATGATCCAGCCCACCATCGGCAGTCGCTCCAATCCACTCCGAGCAAAGGCCAGCGAACCCATCGGCAACCTGCACTTCGCTGCATCAGATCTCAGCGGCGTCGCCCTCTTCGAAGAAGCCTTCGACCACGGCCGCCGAGCCGCCCAAGAGGTTGCACAAAGCAAAGTGGGACGAAAATCCACGTAGGCCAGGTTCCACCTGGCGATCGCCGCGTTCCAATTCACGCACCACTTCAAACCAGCCCAAACCGCAAACGAAGCCCCTATTCGCAGTCGCCATGTAAAACATGGCCTACCGAACCGCCAACAATCGGAACACTGTCAAACTGCTCCGCATTGCTTCGCGAAAATTCAACTTGCTGGTCCCGTGAACTCGTTCGGTAAACGTGATCGGAACCTCGACGCACTTGGCTCCATCGCGATGAAGCCGCAGCAAGACTTCTTGGATAAACGCGTAACCGTCACTCGGATTGCGAGGCGGATCCAACCCAGCCAAACAACGCACGCGATAGCAACGGTAGGAACCGCTCGCGTCACGCACCGGCAACCTCAACATCTTTCGCGTGAACCCGTTGATCAAACCGCTCATCACCTTGCGACGCCAAGGCCAACCGACGATGGCGCCGCCTTCGATGTAGCGAGACCCGACGACCACGTCGGCGTTCTCATCCAGACACGTCGAAACCAGCCGCGGCAAGTCCGCTGGGTCATGACTGAGATCCGCGTCCATGTTGCAGAACAAATCGTACTTCCCGTCGATCGCAGTTTGCATCGCGGCACGAATGGCGCCACCCAATCCGCGTTCGTCCTTGCGGACTTTCACCAGCACCGAATCACTGGCCCCGGATTCCTCCGCGTACCGTCGTGCGATCTCCGCGGTTCCATCGGGCGAATCGTCATCGACGACCAAACACACCGCGTTTGGCAAAGCCTCACGAATCTTGGTCAACATCGTTTTGACGTTGGCGGCTTCGTTGTAGGTGCAGATCCCAACTAAAATCCGTTGCCCCGACGCGAAGTCAGGGGCAACGGAATGGGGCACGGTTTCATTGGCGGCTTGGGAAGTCGTTTCGATGGCTACGATTCAATCAGGAGTGCAACCGCTTCGAGGTAGCGGCGAATCACGTCGGGCGACACGTCGTTGAACCCAGCGGACTTGTGTCGCAAGATCGACAATTTCAGTTGTTCCACGACGTCGCTGAGGTCATCTGGCAATTCTGGCAAACCAGCGAACGGTTGCAAAGGTGACGGCGGCGTTTCCGTCGCCAATCCCGCTTCCCCTTCTTCGCGGCCCGACTCACCGAGCTTGTTCAGTTCCTCTTCATCGCCAAAGTCCGGTCCCTCGTAGGTAGGACCTTGGACGCCATCGGTATCGCCGTCGTAATCCTTCGTTGTGTCGTCGCCCTGCGCGGGAGCGGTGCCCAAGTTGGCATCGCTCATTTCAGGCTGGTCCTCATCCAAATCAACCTCCATGACTTGGCTGGCCGACGGACGCTGCGATTCGACTTCGCCGTTGGCTTTCCAACGCTTGTCTCGCATGTTCGAAACCGACCACTTCTCTTCCACGGCTCCTTGCAACCAAAGTGCTGCGTCATCCCAATCCAACGCGGCCAAGAAGTGCGACCAATACAAACCTTCGTACTTCGGCTGGTCTTCCGCGAATCGGTCAAAGACGCGACGCAAACGCCCCACGTGGGGTGCCGTGACACCTCCGACGCGAGAGGCCCAAGCCTCATCGGAATATTCGGTCGACGGAGCACCGGCTTCGATCAACGCGGCTCGCCACTGACTGATGATGCGGCCTTTTTCCCAGTTGGTCGTGCTGACCAAACCGTTCCATTGTCCGACGAAGGGTTGCTGCAACGCCAACAACTCGGGCGACAGCTCCGTGTCGACGGACTCTTCCGGAGCGTCCGTCGCCGCGACGGCTGAAACCGCGAATTGGTTGACTTCATCCGAAAGCTCTTCGACGTCGTCAGCCAAATCCGAAACGTCTTCGTTCAGCATTTCGGCCGTCAACGTCTCAGGAGCGGCCTCGGTTGCGGCGGAAGCTTCGCCGACGGGCTCGTCATCCGGCACGTCTTCGTATACATCCGAATTGGCGGTGGGGTTCGACTCCACTGAATCGGGCGTGCCCAAATCATCGGCGTCGAATCGTGGCGAGTCGCTGGTCAAAGAAGGGTTTTCGTCAGAATTCATGTGCAGGGATTCGCGAGGAGCGGGACGTGATTTCAGTCCGCATACGCTAACCCGCCGACCATGCTTCCGGGAAGAATCCCGACGTCCTTTTCTGATTTCTCAACGCCATCACGAGTCAGACGCATCGCGTGGGGAAACCGTGCGGTGTGGGAAAGATGTCGGGCTTGAACGAACGAACGGCCCGGTGAGCTCAAATGCTCATCGGACCGTTGCTTTTGTTCAGTGCGATTGCCAACCGGAGTGTTGCATCCGGAACGTCGATCCCAGCAGGCTAGGACCTACAGGTTCGGTGTCGTGTAAGGCTCGACGTCACCAACCATGTGGAAGTGGTTGTGGTCAATGTAGACGACCTCAATCGCTTCGCGGTCACGCAGCGTGTGCGGAACGGGGTAGCCGATGATGGTCGACTCGTCGAAGTAGATCGTGCACTTGTAGTGTGCGTGGTGCAGCTGGGCTGGACCGATCAAAGGGTAGAAACGCGGTGGATCGATGTAATCCGCGATCTTCTCTTTGATGATTCGCACATCGTTGCGTTGCTTTTCCCAGATCAACGGGATGCCGCCTTGGACAGGACGAGCCTGTTCGAGTGCTTGCATCACTTCGTCATCGCTGGGTGGATCCAACGCGATTGGAGGTCCGCCTGACGTGGTGGGGCCGAGAATCGGCACCCGGTCATAGCGTTCCTTGTTGTGGAACTTCTCTTCTTGTTTGTGCTGGTAGTACGGGCTTACAGGAATTGGAAATCCGAGGATTCCCAAGTTGTAGTTGCTGCCGCCCAGGCCGTAGCAACCTGTGCTAGAGATCACCACAGTGGTGAGCAGGCACAACGTCCCGAAACGAGTGAGTGTTGAGGTCATCTTGCTGGTCATCCGAGCAACCTTCCTTGGTTTCCGACTTGGCAAATCCGCACTTGAACCGATCCGCAGAGGATCATTCATTTGCGTAGTACCTGTATCGTGTCAAACTGTTCCGATCTTGCGGGTCATTCCGGAAATTCGTTCGGAAAGTTTTGATCGGAACGTTTCACGCGTGGAACTCAATCCGTCAACCAACACGCAAACTCAACCTTTTGCCGCGTTTCCAGCTGATACTCCGCAAACGCATCCACCACGGAGTCGACTCGGAAACACTGCGGCGTGAATACGAAAGAATCTCAAGAGCGGACAAGCTGACGCTGACCAATACTGTTTGAACCGACTAGGCACCAAACACCAGCGAGCCTCCGCTCACTCGCCGTCCGTCAGAACCGCCATGAAAGCCTTTTGGCTGATCTCGACGTTGCCGACCGCCTTCATCCGCTTCTTGCCTTCCTTTTGCTTCTGCAGCAACTTCCGTTTTCGCGTGATGTCACCGCCGTAACACTTCGCGGTCACGTTCTTTCGCATCGCCGGCACGGTTTCACGGGCGATCACGCGGCTGCCGATCGCGGCTTGGACAGCAACCTCGAACATGTGTCGCTCGATCTCTGACTTCAACTTCTTCGCCACCGCACGCCCGCGACGATCCGCATCGGCTCGGTGACAAACCACCGACAACGCGTCGACTCGGTTGCCGTTGACGAGAATATCCAGTCGGCACAGGTCCGCTTCTTCGTAACCGACCATCTCGTAATCCAGCGTCCCGTAGCCACGCGTGCAGCTCTTGATCCGGTCGTGCAAGTCGTAGATGACTTCCGCCAGCGGAATGTCATATGTCAACATCGCTCGCGAAGCCCCCAGCACTTCGTGGCCCTTTTGGATGCCACGTCGTTCCTGGCACAGTTTCATGACCGGGCCGATGTATTCCTCCGGCACGATCACGTTGCAACGCACAATCGGCTGGCAGAACTTTTCGATGTCCCCGGGATCGGGAACATCCTGAGGCTTGTGAATGTTCTTTGTTTCGCCTCGTTTGTCAGTGATCTCGTAGGTCACGTTGGGAGCGGTTTGGACCAGATCGATGTCCGATTCCTG
Source organism: Rhodopirellula sp. UBA1907 (assembly GCF_002337565.1). Taxonomy (NCBI): domain Bacteria; kingdom Pseudomonadati; phylum Planctomycetota; class Planctomycetia; order Pirellulales; family Pirellulaceae; genus Rhodopirellula; species Rhodopirellula sp. UBA1907. The sequence goes on from NZ_DDGH01000013.1 coordinate 85,227, forward strand.
CTCCAATCGTTGCTGGACGATTTCCATGTGCAGCAATCCAAGGAAACCACAGCGGAAACCAAACCCGAGCGCGTCACTCGTTTCGGGTTCGAACTCAAAACTCGGATCGTTGACCGCCAATCGCTCGAGTGCGTCCCGCAGTTCGCTGAAGTCCTGCCCATCACTGGGGAACAAACCGCAATAAACCATCCGTTTCGGGCGGTCATAACCGGGCAGCGCCGGCGCGGGATCATTGCCCGCGATGCTGATCGTGTCCCCAATGTGAACGTCGCCGAGGCTCTTGATGTTGCAGATCAAATAGCCCACCTGGCCCGCAACCAACTCGTCGCAAGGAACGCGACTGGGAGCAAACTGGCCCAATTCCACCACATCGTGTGTGGATCCAGCTCGCAGAAATTTGATCTTTTGCCCCTTTCGAACCGTTCCCTGCATGACTCGGATGTATGTGATCGCACCACGAAAATCATCGTAGTTGGAATCAAAAACCATGGCCTGCAGCACCGCATCGGGATCGCCAGTCGGTGCGGGGACCGAATCCACGATCGCATCCAACAGTGTCGCAACGCCTTCGCCGGTCTTCGCACTAACGCGTTTGCATTCGTCAGGATCGGTGCCCAACGAATTCATCATTTCCTCGGCCACCTCATCCGGGCGGGCGTGAGTCAAGTCGATTTTGTTGATCACCGGAACAATCGTCAGGTCATGCTCCATCGCCGCGAAAGCGTTGGCGACCGTTTGTGCTTCCACACCCTGAAAAGCATCGACCAGCAACAACGCGCCTTCGCAACAAGCCAACGAGCGTGAAACTTCGTATTGGAAGTCGACGTGGCCGGGCGTGTCGATCAGGTTCAGCTCGTACTCGACGCCGTCGCGTTTGTACCGCATGGCCACGGCGCGAGCCTTGATGGTGATTCCGCGTTGTTGTTCCAACGCCAAGTCATCCAGCATTTGCGTCTTCTTCCCGCGGTTATCAACCGTTCCGGTGCTCTCCAACAAACGATCGGCCAACGTGCTTTTGCCGTGGTCGATGTGAGCGATGATGCAGAAGTTGCGAATGTGTTCTTGCGAACGAGAGGATTTCGATGCCATCCGGTTTCAGTTTCAGTGATGATGATTGTTCAAACGGCGAACCCGTTTCAGGAATCTTGCTTGCGAGCATACCCGGCGGCGCCCAAATAACCGGCTTCGTGTCCGAGTGTCGCAAACGAAATGGTCGTTCCCTCGAAGACATTCGGGAAGGTCCGTTGTCGAAATTCTTCGGTCACGCCCGCTAAAAAACGACGCCCAATCTCACACTCCGACCCGCCGAAATTCATCGCTCCACCCAGAGCGACGTGTCCGGGGTCCAACGTGTGAACCAAATTAGTGACGCCAATTCCCAACCAATGAGCCGTTTCATCGATGATCAAATTCGCGAAATCGTCGCCCTCCGTCGCCGCTTCCCAAATTCGTTTGGCGGTCAACTGGGAACTGTTCTCGCCGAGAAACGGCCGCAACAAAGATTTGGGGTACTCGGCCAACCGGTGCCGAGTCCGCATGACCACCCCGCTGGCCGAGGCGTAAGCTTCCAATTGGCCGCGACCGCCGCCCCATGCACAAAGCTGGGCGTCCGGCGAAGGGTCAACGATGATGTGTCCGCACTCGCTGCCGAAACTGTTCACACCATTGACCAATTGGTCTTCCACAATGATGCCGCCACCGACGCCGGTCCCCAGCGTCAATAGAATCATCGACGATCCCTGAGCGCCACTTCCCAGCCAAAACTCGCCGTATGCGGCCGCATTCGCATCGTTCAAGAACGAAATTGGACGTCCGGTTGCCTCGGTCAACTTTTGACACAACGGGAACTCCCACCACGAAGGCAATTGGGGCGGAGCCACCAACATTCCGCGGGGCAGATCCATCGGCCCGGGGGCTCCCATACCAATTCGTGGCACATTGCCGATTGTTTTCGTCCGCGTTTCGACTTCACGAATCATTGTGGCCAACCGGTCAACCGCCGCTTGGGGGCCTTCGGCTTCCAACGTGGGGACCTGTTCAAACGCGACGGTCTCGCCGCCTGAGTTCACCAGTCCGCACTTGATGCTGGTGCCGCCAATGTCGATGCCCCAGTAATGACGTGAATCGGTTGTCATGCAAACGCTTGAGTGAAGTTGGGAATGAGTCTTAGTAGTTGGCGAGAAGTATAGCGGATTGCCCAATTTTGGCATCGCCGTACCGCCCCAATCCCAGCGGGAATCGCTCCCCAGCCGAAACCGAAAGCCATGTCGATAGACTTGGCTAGGCTTCTTCGCTTTCGACAGCCAGTGCGTTGGCCCGCGCCCATTTCTGAGTGTCGGTGCCCAATTGCTCGAACGTTCCGACCACGTCGCCAAACGGTGCGTCGATTCGCTGCACCCGAGATGCTTCGACCATCACCACCTTTCCGTTCCACGGATCCGGCGACCCTGGCAAATACAGCGTCACTCCCAGTGGATCGTTGGCGATGTCCGATCCGCGATAACGTTCCACCTCGAACGCCAACTGCGAATACCCTTCCAACTGCACCACCACCGGACGCAACCGGTTCTTCGCAACGTCGCCGCCAATGTTGCCGCTGAGTTGTTCCTTGAAAATCGCGTAACGCGGAAACAGCATCAACAGATACTTTTCGATGAAACGAGTGAACTGCCTCGCGATCGATCGACGAGCCATGATGCCGGACACGAAACACGCCAACACCAGCAACAGCGTCGCGATGCCAAAGACCAACAGGTATCCCGTTGTGTCATGAAACGGTGTGTAGTCTCGCAAGAACGGCAACAACGCGATTGCCACGGCGTAGATGACCTGAACCAACTGGCCGAGCAGCACGCACACCACCAACAAAGGCAGCAAGAAGAAAATTCCGCCGATCGCGGTTGTGCGAAGAAACGAAAAGTGTTTTTGAACGTGCTGTTTCATGGCGTCAGTGTTTCACGGAACAAATCGAAAAATCGCATGGTATCACGCCGGTGGTGAACTCAATACGCGGAACACACCACGCTGCTCGTCCTAGTTACCACGTGACGCGACCTCCAACTCTGGGCCGATTGCGTCGTTTGCAAAGGCGCGGCCGGTTGGGAAAACCTCAGATTTCGCGGAACTCATCGCGGCTCGCATGGAACTTCAACCCGACTGGGGTTCCCATCGCTCACCGGCATTTCGTAGCGTCTGGATCGTCCAGGATTCACATCAATCGACGCGGACCGCTTGACCGAATGATTTCGATCTTGCCCCGATTGTCCGATCGCGAATCCGGCCTCCAGACCGTCGATCTGAACCAGTCGCGATACAGGACGCCATCGTGAACCGAATCGAATCGCCTCGCGAAACACAACCTCGCGAAAACCAAACGTTCACCAAATCCAGCACGACCAACGATGCGGTCACGCTGTATCGTCCCGTGACGCTGCTCTACATGGCAGCCATGACAATGATGCTGGTGCCGATGATGACGTTGGTGGACGTGAACATCGCCTCGTATTTCCGCACCGAACCGTTGCCTGCGGAATTGGATTCGGCACTCGAGCTTTCGTTGGTGCTATCGCACGGCTACGGCGTCTTCGTGATCTTGCTGGCAATTTTGCTGATGGCACCGAAACGGCGTTGGCATTTGCCGCGACTGGCCACTCTCGCTATGGGTGGCGGTGCCATCGCAACGATTGCCAAGATGTTTGTGATCCGGCCTCGCCCCAGCAACCTCAATCTAAATCACGCCGGCCACGATTCGGCGTGGCTGTGGGCTTTTGATTGGGACCTCAGCGAAGTCGCATCCTTCGATGCTGCCATGCGAGCCTTTCCAAGTGGACACGTCGTGACCGCGACAGCCATGCTGATCGGTTTGTGGGTGGTCGTTCCCCGCGGCCGCGTTCTTTTCGCAATGATCTGGATGGGTGTGCTGATCAATCGGGTCAACACGAGCTCCCACTTTGCCAGCGACGTATGCGGCGGTGTCGCGTTTGGACTGTTTTGGTCCTACGTCTGCTTCCATCCACGTTTGCTGGGCAACTTGTTCGACAAGATGGTCCCTGATGTTGGCCGACGAACTCGCGTTGATAGCAGCCATTCCACCGAAGCCATCCCTCAGCATGATGCTGACTCATCGACACGGATGCCTTCGTTCCCGATGCATGCTTCTCCAATGCACGCATCGCACATGAGCGCGACCGAACAATACGAAGCGATGCAGTCCACAATGTCGTCGCAGCATGCTTCGCAATCGCGTCCGATCAGTTCGAACGATGGCGATCAAAGCGAAGAGCAAACGCCCCATCAACAAAATGTCGACCGGCAAAATTACGGCGACGCGAGCGAACGAGCGGCCTAGTTTCGCGACGTGCGATGGGCTCATGGAAAGCGGATCACCAAATCGTGATCGGCAACGCCGTTGAATGAAGTTCGTTTTCGCGTTGGGGCACGGTGCATCATCGCGAATACCGCGATTGACTCCGTTTAGCGAATCGAAAGTGGTGATGTCCGTCGAAGCTGTCGGCTCGAAAAAACTCCGAGCCAGTCCTAGCTGACGACACACCCAATGTCAGGATCCCGGCTCAGCGGGATCCATGTTGAGTCAGAACAAGCGTCCTGATTCGTTGCGGCTTAGAGCGAGCCGTCTTGTTCCAACATTTCTTTGTACTGGTCACGTTCCCGACGGGTCGCTTCCAAATCGAAGATCAGATACTTCATATCCAAACGCAGTTGCGACAGGGCTTCTTGGACCAAGTTCAGGATGCGACGACGACGCGTGCTGCATTCCACGACTCGAGCCAAAGCGGGTGCGACGGCGTCCCGATAGCGAGCGGGAAGGGCATCAATGGCGGCAGCCATTTCTTGCAATTCAACAGGAGTTTCGTCGTTGATTTTGGCGGTGTTGTTGGCAGCGATCTTGGTCATAAAAGTGACTTTCCTTCGAGGGCGTCAGGGTGTGGGACCAAACCAGCGAGTGGTTGCTTGTTTGGTGATAGCCATCCATTGCACTTGCGGTGCCGGCCGCCTGCCGGAACGACGTTGTGATCCCGAAGTCATTACGGGAAAAGCACTTACGGTTTTTGTTAATGTGTGTTGCGTTTTCGCAACGTGGCGTTCTGGCAACACACTTTCGATCTGGCTTTCCTGCCCAAGACTTGGTATCCCAAGCACTTAGGTGCGTTTCGGGGGATCAACCCGTAGTTGGGGAGGTTTTGCAACGCGATGTTGCGTTTTCGCCTCCCGGTCACTTGCAAGGGATTGTTCCCTTGGCTCCGAAGATGGTCAACGTTCAATCCGGCTCGCCGACACGTTTGCAGAACTTCCCGCGATGGCTGAAACGGCTAGGAAAAGTATTCCGATGCGGCCCCGATCGAATCGGGTGTGGCCACCGCGTGCGCACACATCTCAAACGAAGATCGCGATGAAAAAACGCTGCCTCGGAACGGCCACTTGGGCGAACATCACCTCCATCTTTGTCGCGATTGCATGTTCGCTTTGGATGATGAACGTCTCGTCGGCGCAGTTGATTGATTCGCTCGATGCCTATCCGCCGCGATGGTCACTTCACGAAAGTGATTGCGATGCAAAGGTTGCTGAGCAAGGTCATGAGAACGATCCATCGGCCGAAGGTGGTGTCTGCGAAGCCATTACATTGGTGATGGGGCATGGCACGAAAGCCATCCTGGTTTACCCGATCGAACCAGTCCGACCAATCGATGAACTGTCCGCCATGGTGTCGGTCAAAGGACTTAACACCGGAATCCAAATTGGCTTTCGAGTTCGGTTCCCCTATCTGATTGACCCTGAAACGCGTCGTCCCGCATCGGTCAATATCTTTGGATCTCAATATCGACGCGTCGGTGAGTTTCAACGTCTTGGCGTGAGCGACATCACCGCACCGTTGCGGTTGAAGATCATCGCACTGCGAAACGAATACGGCATCCAAGCCGACGTGTCGTCTCCCTATGTCGATGCGGTTGTCGTCAACGCTTACGGCAAACCCGGCAACGCAACCTTGCGATTGGATGATCTTCGCGTCAACGCGATGGTCCCGGTAACCGAACTGGACAGCTCACCTCATTCAACAGCCAACGCCAATCGCAAGCCGCTGCAGTCATCCTCGCGGATGAGCGTTGACCTGTCGCTCTTACAAGGTGAACGTCGAGCGGGCCTTTCCGAATCCGCCTCCAATCCGCGGTCGTTGGTTTCTCCAGCTGACCAACCCGCGTTTCCCATTGGACGCGTCACCCGAATCATTCAGTACAACAACGAGCCTCTTAGCTGGATACGATCGTTGGGGTTTGATGCGATCTGGTTGGCTGAACCTCCCACAGCAGCCATCCTGTCCGACGCGATCGCTCACCGCATGCGTATCTACGCGCCGTGTCCTACCATTCCCGATCCTAAACTCGAACCGTTGCTCGAACCAGTCGCCGGATGGATTGCGGCGCCAGGTTTGGCGATGGACAGCCACCACCGGGAAGAGATCTCTCAAAAGATTGCTCGCCTGCGTGCCTTGCCTCGACGTTGGCAACGGCCGATCGTTGGCTCGCCCGTCGAAGACTTCCGACACTATGGCGCGATGCTGGACGCCGCCGTGCTGACCGCTCCGCCTCGCATTCGTGCCTTGTCGAGCGAAGCGATTCGCAGCGAACGATCACAGCAACGATTGCGATTGGGTGGCAAGCAGATCGCCGTCAGCGTGCTCGGAATGCCCAATGCCGCCGCGATCGCTCAGTCCAACGCAATCTCAAATCGCATTGGCACTCCACCCACAGAAACATTTGCCTGGCAACCAATGTGGCGAGAAGTCGCCGATGCGATGGCGGATGCTCCATCTGCCATCCTCGTGCGTTCGACTCGGTCGCTGGCTTCTGGCGAAACACTTGACCAGAACCGCGGCATGGCGATCAGCTTCATCAACCGCTTCGTCGCATCGCTCGAACAATGGATCTCGACCGGGACGCCCGACGTCACGTCAGTTCCTGTGGGTCCGTACTACACCGCTCATCGACTCAGCAGCGGCTCCACCACGTTTTTGATTTGCACGTCCGCAATGGTTCGCGGGACTCGAATCATGGGCGGCGATGGCAAGACGCTTCGCATTGACTTGCCCGCCTTTGAACAAGGCAAGCTGATGTGGCGATTGACTCATTTCGCCGCCGAACGAATCGAACCGGAAACGACCACCCAAGGAACCTCGATTGAGATCGTTTCTCCAGACGTGGTCGAAGTCATCGCGATCAGCGACCAGCTCACCGAAGGCGGTCAACTGGCATCGTCGCTCTCCAAGTTCGCTCAACAAGCATCACTGGATCGTTGGCAACTGGCTCGCGATTCCATCGAACAATCCAACACCGCTTGGTCGCGAGCCGTCGCCGCCCGCGCCGTTTCACGTGACGCACCGAATGACCTGCTCGAGGTTGCTCGCAGCACGATCAACAATTCCGAACGCATGGTCCGCAGCAACGACGCCCAATCCGCATTGCGTTTGGCAGCTCGAGCGGATGCTTGGTGCATGAAAGCCAACTGGATGCTTTGCGACGCGTTCCGAGAAGATCCCTATGGCATCGTCAGCAGCCCACCGATGGACGCGGGCAACTACGAAACCCAAATCGCATGGGCTCCCTTGTTGAATTCTGGCTTGTCAACAACTTCGGTGTTGAAGCTGCCGCCGATTGGTGATGTGCACGGACGTTCGCGTTGGGGAGTGAACCTGCTCAGCGGTGGTGGCATGGACCGTCCCGACGCCCTGCAAACCGAGGGCTGGACCTTTGGTCGTCGCCACTCCGAGTGGGCGGAGACGGCTGCTCAGTGCGTTGATCGCGGAGTCTTTCATGGCACGGGAGCATTGGCTGTTCGTGTCATTCCCAAACGAGACGACTCATTGCCTGGCGGCTACGAAGGAACTGCGTTGTTGGTACGCAGCCCACCAATTTTTGTCGAACCCAATCGAGCCGTCCGGATCGATGCAGTCGTTCGCACGCTAGGATTTGGCGGCCCCCACCAAGGCTTGTTGATGTACGACTCGCTGGGCACGCAAGAACTTGGAGTGCTCATCCAAGACCGCCCCGACTGGACACCGGTCACGCTCTACCGTCAAACCGTAAGCGACGAACCCATTCACGTTATGTTCGAAGTCCTCGGCGGTGGCGAAGCGATCATCGACGAAATTCAAGTCCGAGCCTGGGAAACCGACGCCAACCCGCTCCCCGCCATGCGTCCCATCTCGCATCAAACCGAGTAGAACTCCCTTATCCAGCGTCCCACAGGAGAACGGAAGCAAACCCGTAGCCGACGGAGGCTCTCCGTCGGCCCAAGCGCACCCGATCGCAACAAGCAACCAGCCTCACCAGCCACCACGAGGCAACAAACCTACCCGGATGTCTGTAGCATCACACATCCGTTTTTGCCGACGGAGGGCCTCCGTCGGCTACGTAGCTGCTATCCCAAACACGGCATGTAGCAACCACAGGTAGTTCGGGCACACTGAAGCCATTGAGCTCTAAAGGACATACTGCGTCAACAGCTCACGTGAGATGTTGATTCAGCAACGTCGCAAATGAGACCAACGACTTGTGACGCCCACCAATCCCTCAGCGCCATCACCAACTCGCAGCAAACCCGTAGCCGACGGAGGCTCTCCGTCGGCTCGAGCGCACCCAATCGCAACAAGCGACTCGCCTCACCAGCAACACGAGGCAACGAACCTACCCGGCTGTCTGCAGCATTACACATCCGGTTTTGCCGACGGAGAGCCTCCGTCGGCTACTTGATCGCCCGTCAGTGAAACAACCGTTTGTGAAGCCAAGACGGCTGCCTGTCGTAGCGAACAAGAAAGCGATGCACACAAGCTCTCACTCGTGTTTCTTCATCTCTTGATACATGTTGTATCGCTCGGGAAACGCGACTTCTGTCTTCGTCGCCCAAGCCTCCCAGGCCGCAACCATCCGGTCACGCCGATCCGATTCCGCGGTCGACAAATCATTCAGCTCCGTCCGATCTTCGGCAATGTTGTACAACTCCCAAGGCTTCTTGTATTCGCGAACCAGCTTCCAGTCCCCATCACGCATCGCCGCGTTGCCTTCGTGCTCGAAGAACATCGGTGAATGATGGATTGGTCGATTCGCGACTTCCGAGTCGCCCTTCAATGCGTTCACAAACGAACTGCCCACGCACGGAGGAACATCGCTGGGCATCTCTGCGCCGGCCAGTTCAACACAGGTCGCCATGATGTCCGGCAAGTACGCCGGTTGTCTCACAAACGAGTTGCGACGTGACTCAGGAATGCCACCTGGCCAATGAGCAATCAACGGCGTGTTCGCACCACCTTCGTGCAAGAAGTGCTTGTACAAACGAAACGGAGTGTTGCTCGCGTTTGCCCAAGCCAAACCTTGACGCACGCCGTTGGTCGTTTCCAAAGGTGGATTCCGGACCATGTTCTCGTCGCCGAATCCCAATCGCCCGCCCTCCTGACAAGCACCGTTGTCTGACAAGAAAAGGATCAACGTGTTCTCGTACTGGTCGATTGATTTCAAATGAGCGACCAGCCGTCCAATGTTCTGATCGATGTTGTCCACGCATCCGGCGTACGCTGCCATGATCGCATCCAAATCATCACGCTTCTTTGGCTTCAATGAATCCCAAGCCGGACCGACGTGGGGCGCCGGTTGCAATGATTCACCGAACAGCCCGATCTCACGTTGCTTGGTCTGCCGGGCTTTCATCACTGCTTCCCAGCCATCCGTATAACGTCCTCGGTACTTCTCGAAGTCCTTCACCTTCGCGTTCAACGGCCAGTGAGGTGCGTTGTATGCGAGGTAAAGAAAGAACGGTTTGTCGTCGGCTTGGGTAGCGTCGCTGATGTACTCACAAGCGACGTTAGTGAATGCATCGGTCGCATAAAAGCCGTCCTCGGTCTCGACCGCTTCGTTTCCATCGGTCATCCCACGATCACCGCCCGGTTTGAAGTAGTTGAAGGCGCCGCTGATCCCGCCGTAGAAGCGATCGAAACCTCGCTGCATCGGCCAATCATCTTGGCTCGCATGACCCAAGTGCCACTTACCAGTCATGAACGTGTGATAGTCCTTCGACTTCAACACTTGCGGGATCGTGACGCAGGTCTCATTCAAGTGTCCCTGGTACGCCGGTGGAGCGACGAGGGTCTCACCGGGAGGTGCGGTCATGTGACCAATCCCGACTTGGTGCGGGTGCAACCCCGTTATCAAACTCGCGCGAGTCGGACAGCACCGACCGGAGTTGTAAAACTGCGTGAACCGCAAACCATTCTCTGCCAATGAATCAATGTGCGGCGTTTCAATTTCGCTGCCATAACACCCCAGGTCAGAGAACCCCATGTCGTCGACCAACACCACGACAATGTTCGGTGGCGAAGTTTCCGCGGCACTCGATTGCGAAGCCGCGATCAGAACGAAAAGACAAGCAAAGAGGGAGAAACAGGCTCCCATCACAACACGTTTCATGCTGACTCAATCAATAGGTGGGTAGGGGATGGTGGAGCGGGTAGCGTTGTCCGACGATGCACGCGAATCGAATCATTCGGCAAGAATTTCTCGAAACGTTCCAAGTCGATCCGGTTCCGAGCGGCTTCCAAAAGCGTCAGGCCAAACGAAACCAAACGGTTCTTTCCAGGTCGCATCGCAAAACATTTTGCATCGAACGACTGATCCAAGCCGTCCGAGTCGATCTGGGTCGGCCGGCCATTGTAAACTAACGGCGACTCAGAATCTTTGTCACCAGCCCGCTGTTCTTTCATTCTCTGTCCCGACACCATGAACCAAACCTTCGCGCGACTCGCCTTCGCTTTCCTGCTCGTTCTCTCAACCGCCGCGACTGGCCACTCGGATGACTTCCCAGCCGACCAAGTGCAGCGGGTCGTGACGGAAGGCATCCAAGCCGGCAAATGCCCGGGAGCAGTGATCGCGATCGGCTTCGACGGCCAAACCGTCTTTCAAGATGCGTTCGGCAACCGCCAAGTCGAACCGACCAAAGTCCCCATGACAGAAGACACCATCTTCGATCTGGCTTCGTTGACCAAACCGATTGCGACGGCAACCAGCGTGATGATTCTGGCCGATCAAGGCAAACTCTCGATTGAAGATCCGGTCAGCCAATACCTTCCCGACTTCGCCAGCCACGACAAGGAAACCGTCACGATCCGCCACCTGCTGCTGCACACCTCCGGACTGATTCCTGACAACGGAATGTCTGACTACAAAGGCGCGCATGCCGAGTCGATCGAAAATTTGATGAACCAAAAACTTCGCAGTCCACCTGGCACGCGATTCCGGTACTCCGATGTTGGCTTCATGGTTCTGGGCGAACTGGTCGAGCAAGTCTCCGGCAAACCGCTGAATGAATTTGCAAAGCAGAACATCTTTGAACCGTTGAAGATGACCGACACCGGCTTTCGATCGATCGGACAAGACGACGAACGCTGCGCGACCACCCAACAACGTGAAGGTCACTGGATGCGAGGCGAAGTCCACGACCCTCGGTGCTACGCGTTGGGTGGTGTCGCCGGTCACGCCGGATTGTTCAGCACCGCAGAGGATCTTTCCAAACTCGCCAATGTTCTGCTGAACTCGGGAAAGAACGAACACGTGAGCCTGTTTTCGCAATCAACCTTTGATGCGATGATCACCGGCGTCGAAGTCCCCAGCGCGTCGAGAGATCAGATTCAGTTGCGAAGCCTTGGGTGGGACAAGCAATCGGGTTACTCGTCCAATCGAGGCAAATCGATGAGCGAGTCGGCCTTTGGACATGGCGGCTTCACCGGCACCGCGATTTGGATCGATCCTGAACTAAAACTGTACGTCATCTTCCTCAGCAATCGCGTTCATCCGAATGGCAAAGGCTCCGTCAACTCGCTCGCTGGTGAAATCGGGACCATCGCCGCGGACTGGGCCACACAAGAACTCCGCACATCAAAAACTCCTTGATCGCGGAAGCCCCATCGTTTGAATGCAAACGTCAGAATGTCCCCGGCGATCCCAACCACACGATACTTTCCACCCCGCCGATTCAAAAGCGAAGCATGAGCCAGTCGCCACCCAAGCAAAACGAATCAACATTGCATTTCGCGACCGACGCATGCGTCCTCGGACACGTCTTGATCGCACGGGTTTGCGAAGCCAACTCAGCGAAGGGAATCTGCTCTCTCTCCCTTGGTGACGATCCGTCGAGTCAGTTATCCGAGTTGGCCGCCGCATTCCCACACCATGAACTTGTCGAAGCACCTGAGTCTTTCCAAACGGAACTAGCCGACGTCCGGCAATTTGTCGAGCAACCGACGCAACCCTTGGTCCTTCCTCTGGACCTTCGCGGCACCTCGTTTCAAAAACGAGTGTGGGAAGCCCTGGTTCAAACATCGCCAGGAGAAACGATCACCTATCGCGAATTGGCCGAAAGGATTGGCTCTCCGGGTTCCAGCCGCGCGGTTGGAGCTGCCTGCGGCCAGAACCAAATTGCGTTGGCTGTCCCCTGTCACCGAGCGGTTCGATCCGATGGCAAAGACTCCGGTTTTCGATGGGGTTTGGAACGCAAACGCGAACTCCTCAATCGAGAACGAGTGCTCAACGGCCCGAGCCTTCCTACTGGCAAGAATCAACTCCAATTGGCTGGTTTTGATGCACCGTTCCCCAATCCGAAGTCCCCAACACACTCCTGCTCGACACCACTGAGACAATCGCAGACATGAGTGAAACGACCACCGGCAGCGGCTTCAGCCTCAAGGATCAACTCTTCAATCGAGAACGCATCAGCTACCTGAGCGGACTATTCCAAGAAGCCGACGCAAGCTTCGATGGCAAAGCCTTCACTCGACAATGCATGCGAGGCCTCCAAGATCTCGAACTGAAACAGCGCATCGTCCACATCGCGCGTGTGCTCGAAAAACATCTGTCAGATGACTTTTCTACCGCTGCCAAACAAATTCGTGAGGCACTGCCGCCACCCCTGGATCCCAAACGCACCGACGATGACTTTGGCGATTTCATCTTTGCTCCTCTTGGCGAATTTGTCGTCCGCAATGGGCTCGACCGCAAACAACTCCGACACTCGCTTCGGACGCTCAAACAAATCACCATGCGGTTCTCGATGGAGGATGCCATCCGCGCCTTCATTGACGCCCATCCCGACGCGACTCTGGCCGAACTCACGCAGTGGTCCACCGATTCCAACTACCACGTACGGCGTTTGGCCAGCGAGGGAACACGCCCCAAACTGCCGTGGTCACGCCGCCTCACGATCGATGTCACAGCACCGATCCCGTTGCTCGAAACACTGCACGCCGACCCGACTCGCTATGTCACTCGTTCCGTCGCCAATCACCTGAACGACATTTCAAAGTCACACCCTGAACTCGTCCTGAAACTCCTTCGCGAATGGAAGAAAGCCAAACGTCAAACAACAAAGGAATTGGATTGGATCAGCCGCCATGCTTTGCGAACGCTGATCAAACAAGGTCATGCACCCGCACTGAAGTTTCTTGGTTATCGAGACAATCCCAAGATTGAAGTCGCGGATTTTGAACTCAAGACCAGTGAACTGAAGCCGGGCGACTCACTGGAGCTTTCCTTCTTGGTCCAAGCGGAGCGATCCGAAAAACTGATGATCGACTACGTCATCGACTTCGTCAAAGCCAATGGAACCACTGCCCCCAAAGTTCATAAACTCAAGCGTCTTTCTCTCAGCAAGGGAGAAACCGCTGCACTGAACAAACGCCATCGACTGCACGCCAACGCCACCACGTACAAACTCTATCCCGGCCGGCACGCGGTCACGTTGCAGATCAACGGAAAACCTTTCGGAACACTTCCATTTGAATTGCTTGCCAGCAGCGAAGCATGACGCCAGAAACAAACGACGCAACGAGCGGCTGATTCTCCACACCGACCGTGCCCAGACGTCAGACGGATGAAACCTCACGACTTGCAAAGTCACGAAAAGCCCCCAGACAGCATCCCATGTAGCCGACCGAGGCTTTCGGTCGGCATGAGCGCAAACAATCAAAGCAACCGCACAACCTCCCCAGCAAGAACGCTTTTTTGCCGACGGAGAGCCTCCGTCGGCTACGTCATTGCGCCACTTCCAGGGCCCCACGGCATTGGCTTTGCGTGCCCATTCAAGCCTGGTACGAGTGAAAGAACCGCCTCCAGACGTCGGACGGATGAAACCTCACGACTTGCGAAGTCACGAAAAGCCCCCAGTCAGCATCCCATGTAGCCGACCGAGGCTTTCGGTCGGCAAGAGCGCACACGATCACAGTAAACGCGAAATCTCACCAGCAAGAACGCCTTTTTGCCGACGGAGGGCCTCCGTCGGCTACTTGTTGCGCGACATCCGGGTTTGGTTCCAGCGAAAGCCTGAACGATCACTCATCACCTTCAAAACGAAATGGCGTACCACCGATGATTTGGTCGCTGGTGATCGTTGGGCAAACGTATCGCTCGATGTGCGATATCACTCGCCGGGTCCCTTCAAAGTGACTGACGTAGGGCCACATCTTTGGGTTGTACATCGAGTCCGTCATGTCACGCATCAGCACCACGTTCTTGCCGTTCTTTGCCATTTGACGAAGCCCAAAGGGGCGACCGAGCACGCACATGTTGGTATGCACGCCCAGCAAAATCACATTGTCAATGTTCCTCGATTCCAGGACATTCCAAACCTCGTCGCCTTGGTCAGTGATGTAGTCCACCGAGTCATCGATCTCGATCGTTTTCAGTTGCCGCTGCCAAGGCTTTTTCGGATCGCGTCCGATCGACTCCAGCTTCGCGGCCCAAGCCGCGTGCTCTTCGGGATCATCGTCCTCGCCACCATCCGACTGATCGACGGGATACTCAGCCTCTTCTTCCGACGGAATGCTGTCACACCACGCAACGATCTCTTTGGGCAAACTCGCAGCGACGGGTGCCTCGATTGCACGCTTCCGCGCCGGACTGTCCGCGTAGAAATCAACGCAGCCACTCGGTGAATGAATGATTGTCACCCCGCGTCGCCGAGCCTCCACGATGACCTCATTCATCCTCGGTGCCATCTCGTTCAAGCGACCGACCGCGTTGAAACAATGGTGATAGTCCCACACGTCACAAACGATAATGGCTGTTCTCGATGTCTCCCAAGTCTCGTCCACGTGCTGAATGACAACGTCGCCTGAATCGGAATTCGATTTCGATTGCAGTTTCAGATCCAGACTCGATTGCCCACTGGCGTCTTGTCCAATCAACGACCCAAGAAATACGAACAAGATTGCCAGAGTCTTCATCATTCAAATCTCCAAGTTGGGATGAATCGTCTTTATCCTAACCTGAATCAATCACTCCGGGTGTCACCGCAATGAATGCCGACGGATCTAGAAGCCGCCCGTTTGCTTCGAGCAACAATCACTCGCGTCAGTTCGCCCGAACCTGCATTCATCGCACCGAACTTCCCCCTGACCGTCCCATTCGCTGCCTTAAGAAAAGGAAGACTTTTACGACACCGTCCTCTACGAAGCGAGTGATGTCTGATCGGCGAAAGTTTGTACCGATACCAGCCCGCGTGACCAAACATGGAAGGTGCACCGAAGAAATAACGCAAAAACCATGTTATGTGACCGCGACTTTGGTTGCGGTCAGTGGTTTGACGCGTTGCCGGGAAGGATCACGTCACAATAGTCAAGCAGTCGGTCGCCGCGATCATCGAGACATATGTCAGGTTTGGGCAGGAAACCGACAAAGCAGTCAGCGATACCGAGGAAAGTAGCAACATCGCGGGAGTAGTCGCCACCGCCGCGAGACCAGCAGTACAGCGTATGACCAGCCGCGTGCATTCGCCGAACGTAATCCGCGCTGGCTGGCATCGGAATTTGGGTGGTGCCGACAGTGCGGATCAACGTGTCATCGACGTCAATGTAGATTACGCGTTTACGATCCAACGAGCGCCTCGGTCACATAACGGAAGGTTGCTACGACACCGCCTTGAAAGATGCGAGCGATGTTTGAACTACGAAAGACTATACCAGTGCCAGCCAGCGTGACCAACCAAGGGGTTCCGAAAGACTACGCACAAACCATGTTGTCCGCCGCTAGGCCCGTGAGCGATTCTCAGCGTCGAGATCGACGGCACCGGGGTACGCAGCACGAAAAGCGTCCAATATCAGATGGTTGTCAGTACCAATCAGCAGTGTCGCGGACGAATCCCAGCAGACGATTTCAAATAGCGCTTCCGAAAATTGCGGACGAGGAGAACCGTGCCAGAAATCAGGATTACCGTCAGCGTAAGGGACGGATTCACGCGGGATGGCAGTTGGGTCGACCTCGTATTCAGGGGGCAGAGCCGACAGAACGGACCACCTGAACTGCGGGCGGTCGACGGCGAAGTCAAACAGTGCGTCCCCGTCAATTAGGTATCGACCGATGTCATTATCCGGAATCGGCAACGCGGCGTTCACGTCCACTTCGGTCCAGAGCCAGCGGTGTTCGCGGATCGTTGGTTCAATCAACGCGAAAAATGGAAACAAGTCGGAATACCATTTGATCGACGGCGATTTTTCGATGATTAGGTTGGCCAACGATCAACCCGCGGCGGATAGCGGAAGGTTTTTACGACACCGCCCCAAACGAAGCGGTGGAGTTTGAATCACGAGAGATTGTACCAATGCCAGCGCCCGTTGCAAAACAAACGAAGGTGTGCCGAAGGCCTAGCGTAAAAACCATGTTATCCGCCGCTTGATGCTTGGAGACCATCTGGTTTCGATAGAATGAGATAGGTCGGCCTGTCGTCGCGGGTTTCAAGGAATTCGACAATATACGACGCTCCGATACGGGCGGGATAGTGAATTGCTCGCCGCGTTCCACCAGATTCGACCCAGCCTTTTACGGGTTGCCCAGAGTTGCATTGAACGGCGGCAGCACCAGACCAGTCGTCACCAGCAGTTCGATACGGGCCGTCCAAATCGGGCGCAACCTCCACAGTCCACCCGCGAGCCTCGTAGGAGTTCGCGAATCGTTCCAGCGTCTTGTATGGTCGCGGTGTGCGGCGAAGCAAAACGGCGAGAGCCGTAACGGCAATCGCGACGGTGGCTGTAAGCACCAACAGGCTGCGAATCGAAAATGTCGGCTTGCGGCTCATTTCGCTGCGGTGGATAACGAAGTTTTGGACGACAAGATGTCGTCCATGCTTGTTTTTAAGTAACGGCCGAAATTGTTTTCGTCAACAGTGGCTTCCCGTGCAGCAGCGGGCTGGCGATCCACCATCAATTGCGTTTTGTTCCAGCGAGCACGCCCGGTGGCGACTTCATTCGAATCTCCATGTCTCGCCACTCACTTGATCGCGAGCACCGCGTCGACGGGTGCGCCGGTGACTTGACCGGTCACGCTGCTGAAGCCTGCACGACGCAAAATCGCTTCGTACTCCGCCAACGTTCGTTCACGACCTTCGGTGCAAACCAGCATGTTGAGGTCTTGCATTTGTCCCCAGTCCGGACCGCCACGGTCGTCTTGGATCAGAATTTCCGCGAGCAGCAAACCGCCGCCTTCCGGCAATCGGTCAAAGATCTTCGCGAGCAAACGATCGATCTTTTCGTCGGACCAATCGTGCAGAATCCTGCCCAACGACATCAAATCCGCTTCCGGCAACTTGTCGGCAAAGAAATCTCCCGCCGTCACATCAATCCGATCTGCAACGGATGACTGCGCAACGATCTCTTTGGTCAATGGAATCACATCGGGCAGATCAAACACGGTTGCAGTCAACGACTCGTATGCCTCACAAGCCGCGATCGGCAGGTGACCGGTTGCTCCACCGAGATCCACCAAGTGTTTAAACGGTGACAGGTCGACGGCGCGGACCACCTTGGGCGAACTGATCACGCCGTAGCCATGCATTCCCATCAAGAACTCTCGCATGGCAGCTTCGTCGGCAAAGAAACTGCTGAAGATCGGCTGGTCCCAACCGTAAGCGTCTTTCCAACGATGCGAACCTTCACGAATCGCGTTTTCGAAATGCGACCACAACTTCCAACTCACATCGTTGCTGAACTTGATATAGCCCGTCATCCGATTGGGACTGGTCGTCGTCAGCAATTCCGAGGCGAGGTCGGTGTTGCGATAATCCTGCGATTCACGGGCGAGCAACTGCATCCCCACCAACCCATCGAGCAAACGGTTCATCGCCGTGGGCTCGCACTTCAAATCCGCCGCCAATTCTTCCGCCGATCGAGGTTGCTTGTCCAGCCGATCAAAGACACCCAACTCAACCGCAGCAAACATGACTTTCGAGAAACGAAAACCGTTGATGTACTGAAGGACTGGCGTGGGGTCGACTGGCATGATGGGCAGCGGACGGCGAGGGGAGTTGGGCTCGACGGCCTTGGAAGGCCATCGTACCGGTGGAAGACGGGCTTGGGCGACCGTCGCGAGTGTTGACGACGCGTGAACGCCAGCTTAACCAGCCAGACCATCGATGATGGCGTTGAGCGTTGGGCTCGGACGCATCGCGGCACTGGCCTTTGCTTCATCGGGATGATAATAGCCACCCAGATCAACCTCGACGCCTTGAGCATCGTTCAACTCGCCGACGATCTTCGACTCGTTTTCAGCCATGGCCTTTGCGATCGGTTCGAAGCGTGCTTTCAACCCTTCGTGACCAGATTTCGCCAACGCTTCGGCCCAGTACAACGCCAGATAGAAATGGCTGCCGCGATTGTCGAGCTCACCGACTTTTCGCGAAGGCGATTTGTCGTTGTCCAGGAAACGTCCGGTCGCGTCATCCAATGTCTTTGCCAGGACCGCGAATTCTTCATTGCCGGTCTTTTCCGCCAAGTCTTCCAGAGAAACGGCCAACGCGAGGAATTCGCCAAGCGAGTCCCAACGCAGGTGATTCTCGCTCATGATTTGTTCGACGTGCTTGGGTGCCGAACCGCCGGCTCCGGTTTCGAACAAACCTCCGCCTTCCAACAATGGAACGATCGAAAGCATTTTGGCGCTGGTTCCGAGCTCCAGAATTGGGAACAAGTCGGTCAGGTAATCACGGAGCACGTTGCCGGTGACGCTGATCGTGTCCTTGCCTTCACGAGCGCGACCGCAAGCATGACGGGTCGCATCGGCGGGTGCCAGAATCTGGATGTCCAAACCTGCCGTGTCATGGTCTTTCAGATACTCGTTGACCTTGCCAATCAGGTTCTGATCATGAGCCCGATTTTCATCCAGCCAGAAAATCGCGGGGGAACCGGTGGCACGCGAACGGACGACGGCCAATCGGACCCAATCCTTCACTGCAACGTCTTTGGTTTGGCAAGCTCGCCAGATGTCGCCTTTTTCCACTTCGTGAATCATCAGCTCCGTACCGGCCGAGTTGACCACGCGCACTTTGCCGTCGGCGGGAACGCGGAATGTCTTGTCGTGCGAGCCGTATTCTTCGGCTTTCTTTGCCATCAATCCGACGTTGGCGACGCTGCCCATCTTGGTGACATCGAACTTTCCGTTGGCGATGCAATCATCGATCGTGGCTTGGTAGACGCCCGCATAGCAACGATCAGGAATGACCGCCTTCATATCGTGCAACTTGCCATCGGCTCCCCACATTTTGCCACCAGCGCGAATCGCGGCGGGCATTGAGGCGTCGATGATCACGTCGCTGGGCACGTGCAAGTTCGTGATGCCTTTGTCCGAATCGACCATCGCGATTTCAGGCAGGCTCGACTGAATCTCAACCAGGGTTCCTTCGACCAATGCTCGCTGATCGGAAGGCAAATCTTGCACCTTCGCGAATACCGATGCGAGACCTTGATCGGGATCAACACCCGCGGCGGTCAACACATCACCATGTTCTTCGAACAAGCGATCGTACATCACGGCAACGCAATGTCCGAACAGGATCGGATCGCTGACCTTCATCATCGTCGCTTTCAAATGCAACGAGAACAGAACGCCGGTCGACTTTGCGTCCGCAATTTGCTCCGCATAGAAAGCTCGCAAGTGACGTACGCTCAATCGAGCGGAGTCGACAATCTCGCCAGCGATGACGGCCAAACCATCACGAAGAACCGTGACGTTTCCGTCATGATCAACATGCTCGATGCGCAGAGTGTCATCGGAATCGATGATCACCGATTTCTCGCTTCCATAGAAGTCACCTTCGCTCACATGAGCCACATGCGACTTCGAATCCGCCAACCAATCGCCCATCGAGTGTGGGTTCTTTTGGGCATACGCTTTCACAGGAGCGGCGACGCGGCGATCCGAGTTTCCTTCGCGAAGAACCGGGTTGACGGCGCTTCCCAGCACCTTGGCGTAGATCGCTCGAACCGATTTTTCTTCATCGGTTTTGGGATCCTGCGGGAAGTCAGGGATGTCGTACCCTTGAGCCTGCAGTTCGGTGATCGCTTCGACCAATTGTGGGATCGAGGCACTGATGTTGGGAAGCTTGATCACATTGGCGTGTGGCTTCGTGACCAGTTCGCCAAGTTCGGCCAGTGCGTCGGGGACTTGCTTGTCCGCCGGCAAACGATCCGCGAATCCGGCCAGGATACGGCCGGCCAGCGAGATGTCTTTGGTTTCGAACGACAAACCGCTGCCGCTGGTGAACGCTTGCAGGATCGGCAGCAACGAACGGGTCGCCAGTGCGGGAGCTTCATCGGTGTGCGTGTAAACAATCGCGGCAGTTTCGCTGGGCATTCGAACCTCGTCTGGACAAAGACCCCCAAATCACGGGAATCATGAAGAATTTCCGACTGGAAAGCCTGCTGCCCGACCGCTCAATTGTCAATGCCGGCGCGACCTCAATGGCCAGGCTGCATCCAAAAACCGCATCCGCGGGCGTATGATCGCCCGAAACGGTCAAACTTGAAGGCAGTGGCGGTTTGCCATGCTGATGCCGCTGACGATCGCACCCACGATTCCGACGAAACCTTGGTCCGTTCCGCAAAGGAAAACATTGGGCAGATGCGTGGTCCCATCCAACTGTTTGTCGGGCGCACCGTAAACGGCACCGTTGTCGTGCCAAGTGAAACGGCGGATGGTTTTTGGCGTGAAGACGTCGGTATCGACCACGCGTGAACGAAAATCGGGCATGAACCGGACGGCCGACGCGACGGCTTCGTCATACTGCGTCACCTTGGCGGCACGGTATTTCTCTTCCGGCAGATCGGACCACAAATCGTGGTTGGCGAGCGTCGTGATTCGAACGACACCGTCGGGCAACTCGCCTTCTTCGGCGTCGTAGATGTAATTGTTCGGGCTGCAGATGACTCCCGTTCGTGCATCGCACAACGAGTCATCCGGCCGCTCCCAGTGAAAATTGGGCGAGTCGTTGTAGAACACGATCGTCCGGTCAAAGCCCAATTCTTTTGGCTTGCAATCCAGCACGCTGATCGACTCGATGAACGAAAGCTTGCCCGCTTTCGCGACGTCTGGTTCGGTGATGTCGTCACACATCCGCATCGTCTCGACCGTCCCCGCGGACGACAGAATCCGCTTGGCCTGCAATTCAGTCCCGTCGTCCAGCACAACACCGACCGCTTTGCCGTCTTCGACGTGGATGTTGGCAACGCCGCTTCGTAATTTCAGCTCGCCGCCCAGGCCGCGGAACTTGCGAACCAAGTTTTTCAGGATGACCCGAACACCTTTGTATGGCCGACCAAAACCTTCCAAGTAACAGGCGCGAAACATGATGCAGAACTGGCCAAAGTCCATGTCGTTTTCGCGAGCGTTGCCGTACCACATCAACGGACACAGCAACATTTCGATCAACAGCGGATCAGACAGATGTTCCGCCATGACCTCGCGAGCTGACCGCATGAAATCGGGCGAGTCACCGTCCATGTCGCTGTAGTCGAGCAGCGATCCGCACAGACTTCGGAAGCCGTCGATCTGATCGGGGAATCGCGATTTGATTTCGCTTTCCAGCATCGCGATGTCGTTGTTGAAGTCCAACTCGACACCGGGGAAACGAATCGACGACCCGTTTTGCTCAGCAAGCTTGAAATC
Source organism: Rhodopirellula sp. UBA1907 (assembly GCF_002337565.1). Taxonomy (NCBI): domain Bacteria; kingdom Pseudomonadati; phylum Planctomycetota; class Planctomycetia; order Pirellulales; family Pirellulaceae; genus Rhodopirellula; species Rhodopirellula sp. UBA1907. The sequence continues at coordinate 107,207 of NZ_DDGH01000013.1, forward strand.
TTCCCAACCGAATCGCAGTTGGCGAATCAGCTTTGCCAGCGGGCCTTTTTTGTCACCCTTCCGAGCGAAGTTGGTCATCGCGTGCAGACCCACGTCGTAGTCGCGACCGCCCATTCGATAAAACGAATTGAGCCCACCGATCGTGTAATGCTTCTCGAGGATGCAAACGCGTTGGTCAAAGTGGGCCAGCCGAATGCCGGCTGCCAGCCCGCTCATCCCCGCGCCGATGATGATGGTGTCGTACATACAGCGAAAGTGGAAAGGGGCTCAGTGTCACAGGACCACAGGCACGACCGAGAGCAGTTTCCCGAAGGCACACCCTGTGGTTCTGTGCCCCTGTAATTCTTTCCGCTTGTCCTAAAGATCCTTCATCTTGGGTTCCAGGTAAGTGACCGTGGAGTGCATGCTAGCGAGGTGGCCGTAGTCTTCCTCTGGAATCTGCACGCGGTGACGCTTGCGGAGTTCCATCACGATGTCCAAAAAGTCCATCGAATCCAGTTCCAATTGCTCGCGAAACGCCTTCTGATCGTCCAGGTTGTCGAGGTCCTCATCAGGAGAAATGTCGTCGAGGATATCGATGATTTCTTGGCGAATTTCGGCAGGAGTCATGAAAGGAAGCAGGGATGCGAGAGAAACGGGAAGAAGAAACGTCCGTGTTCCGCCGTGGAGCAACCGCCACCGCGGGATGGAGTAGTTTCGACGGCAACGGGATTCGACACAAGGGGCACCACTTGGCGCCTGTGCCAATTGAATTGGGACAGATCGACGCAGGAAGGGGAAAGTGGCTCAGGTCCACAGGTCCACAGGTCC
>NZ_DDGH01000013.1:108255-127988 GCF_002337565.1 Rhodopirellula sp. UBA1907
GGTCCACAGGTCCACAGGTCCACGGGGATCAGTGGATCACGGAACAAAAGGCCTTGTTCCGATTCACCCTCCCACTGGGAGGGTCAAGCGAAGCGAGGGGAGGGTCGAGCACTGCAATTGCAAAGTGACAATTGCAAAGTGCAAATTTGGAATTGGAGGTTGCTCGCGGTTGGCTAGCGGCGAGCGACTTCTTAATCAAACTCGGCCGACGATGACGACGGAGTTGATGCCGAGCATTCCGAACGAGTTGTTCAGGATATAATCCACGCGAGGTTTCTCTTGCGGCTCGTTGAGCACCAAACCAGGCAGATCGCACTCGGGATCCAGCTCATCCACATTGATCGTCGGGTGGACGACTTGATCGCGGAACGCCATCAAATTACCAGCCAACTCCAGAGACCCAGCGGCTCCCATCGCGTGCCCGATGTAACTCTTTGTGTTGTTGATGCGAACATTCTCGCATTTTCCAAACACGCTCCGCAAAGCTGCACATTCTTGAATGTCGCCGCTGTTGGTTCCCGTCGCGTGCGTGCTGACGATGTCGATCTGGTCCGCTTCCAAGCCGGCACGCTTGAGAGCCTTCTGAACGCATTGGGCTTGGCGTTCTGGGTTTGGCAAAACAAAGTCGGTCGCGTCCGTGTTCATTGCGTAACCAACCAACTCGCCGTGGATCTCCGCCCCGCGAGCCTTGGCGTCACTGAGTCGCTCCAGCGTGTACAAGCAACCGCCTTCCGCGACGACGATGCCGTTGCGTTTTTGATCGAACGGCCGTGACGCGAGAGTCGGATCGGCGTGGGTCGCCAACGCGTTCTGACTATTGAAGCTGGCGAAAATCCCGAACGTATGAATGCTCTCGCTGGTTCCGCCCGCGATCGCCACATCGCACTCGTTCAACCGCAGCATCTGAGCACCCTGAATGATGCCAGCGTTTCCGGCGGCACAAGCGGCACCGATCGTGTAGTGCGGCCCGGTAATCTGCATGTTCAATGCAATTTCACCCGCGGGATTGTTCGCGACCGTGCGCGGATTGTGGTGGTGCGACCAACAACTCGTGTCGTAGTCGAACCCTTTGATCACGTGGATCTCGTTTTCGGTCTCGACGTTGCCGTGTTCAGTCACGCCGACGTAGATCCCGACTCGATCCTTGTCGACGTTTTCCCAATCCAACCCGGAATGAGCGACAGCTTCTTGAGCCGTGTAAACGCCGACGCTGCCAGCGCGAGTTCCCCGGCGAATGTCTTTTTTGGATTGATACTTCTTCGCATCGAAATCGCAAACGCCCGCCAAAGTCTCACCGAAGTAGCGGATCTCATACGGCTGCACACCGCTGCGTTTTTCCAGCAACGCTTGGCGGAATGTGGCCCAGTCGTTGCCGTTTGGCGACGTCAGACCGACGCCGGTGATGACAATGCGTTGGTCGTCGGGAAGCTTCGATGCGAGGTTGGGGGCGATCACTGATATTGCGGCCGAAATGGGCGATTGATGCGTGGATAGCGACCCAAAAACGTAGCAATCGGGCCAGGTTTCCTCAACGGGCAATGCCGGAAGCGCCCCCGGAATTGCGGGGAAAAGCCCAGCCAAATCGGCACGATTGTCTGCCAAACCGGATGATCATTCAGACCATTTCGAGCGGGCAGTCTTTTCCGTTTCAGCCGATCATTCCGTTCGGATCGAGATGCTGCGAGCGTGGGCGGTCAGGCCCTCTTTCTCCGCCACCGTGATGACGTCCTGAGCGATTGCCGACAAAGCCGATTGATCGAACTGAGTCACACTGCCGGACCGCAAAAAGCTGTTCGCAGACAACCCGGCCGCCCATCGGCACGTGCCACCCGTCGGCAAAACGTGACTGGGTCCCGCGGCGTAATCCCCCAGTGCGACCGGGGTGTGGTGTCCCAAGAACGCCGCACCGCTGTGCCGAATTTTCGCGATCAACGATTCCGGTTCGCGAGTTTCAATCTGCAAGTGCTCCGGCGCGAACGAGTCGGTCAATTCGCAAGCATGGTCGGCATCGCGAGCCAACACCAAAGCTCCGAAATCGGACAAAGCATCGCGAGCCAAATCGCCACGCTCCAGTTCGCCAAGTTGCCGTGACAATTCTGACTGAACGTTCGTCAGCAGCGTCTCATCCCAAGTGATCAAAATCGCCGATCCGGGCGAATGTTCGGCTTGAGCCAACAAATCCGACGCAACAAACGAAGCATCAGCAGAATCGTCGGCGATCACAATCACTTCGCTCGGCCCGGCAAACGAATCGATGTCGACGGTGCCGAAAACGTGCTTCTTCGCCAATGCCACGAACAAGTTGCCGGGGCCGACGATTTTGTCGACCGCGGGCAAGGCATCGCATCCGTACGCCATCGCGGCGACAGCCTGTGCTCCTCCGCACCGATAGACTTCCTTGATCCCCAGCTCATGACAAGTCGCCAGCATGTCCGTGTTGTAGGCACCAAACGGGGTCGGAGGCGCGACCACCGCAATCTCATCGACGCCAGCGACCTGAGCCGGAATCGCGGTCATCATCACCGTTGAGGGATAAGCCGCCGCACCACCGGGAACGCAGATTCCCACGCGAGGAATCGGCACATATCGCTGGGTCAGCGAGACTCCCGGACGCGGCGTGATGGTGACATCTTGGTGCAAAATCGCGGACTGGAACGTGGCAATGTTGTCGCGGATTCGGCCGATGGTTTCGATCAGCTTCGGGTCCGCCGCGGCGTGAGCGGCCTTCAAATCTGCTTCCGGCACTCGCAGCGAATCGGCCGTCAACTCGGCTCCGTCGAGAGCCTTGGTGTATCGCAGCAACGCCTCGGTGCCTTGCGATTGAACATCCTTGCAAATGGTTTCCACGACTTCGATCGGCGAGAGAGCCTTGCCGAACACTTTCAACGTCAACTCGCGACCACGCGGACTCACCAAGTCCCCGCGAGGACTCAACTTTTCTCGCAACGCGGCCAGCGTTTCCGCAGCTTCGCTCGAAGAGGGATCGCGAGCGTCTACGGTTTGGATTGAAAATTCAGGCACGGCAACGATGCGGAAAAGAACGAGGAAGGGATCGACGAAGTGGACCGGGCTGCGAAAGCCAGCCGGTCAGTTTACCGAGCCAACAACCTTGGGCTAGGCTTGGCCCATGAAACGCTTTTCCACGCCTGCTCCGAAGACAGCCGAAGCAAGATCGCTTCCTGATAAACGTCGCACCACCGCAATCGAGTGGGTGTGCGTAATCGCGGTCTTCGCTCTCACGTTCGCGCTTCGATGGCCATTCTTGGCGGAAAGCTATTGGATCGATGAGCTTCACACGGCGTGGTGCGTCGCCGACGGCTGGGGCGATGTGGCTCCACGAGCAAAAATGGGAAACCAGCAACCGCTGTACTTCTGGGCCCTTTGGATCTGGCAACAGATTCCCTGGCCCGAGCCTTTCGCCAGCTACCCCGTGGAAGTCCTGGCTCGGCTAACCAGCCTCTGGTGTGTCAGCCTTTCTGCCGCCCTGATCACCTGGGGATCCCTGCGTTACCACGGCAGCCTGCTGGCAGCGACGATCGCCGGCCTCTTTTTCGCGTTTGATCGCAATGCTGCATTCTTTGGGACTGAACTTCGGCCGTATGCCGCCGTCATCCTGGGCAGCACCGCCGCAATCCTTTTTGCCGCTCGAATCTGGACGTCGGCGTCTCGGACTAGAGCACGATACTGGGTGGGGCTGCACGCAAGCGTCTTGTTTGCGATTTTGATGCACGTCACTTCCCTGGTGACGCTCGCCCCACTCGTGATCGCACTGTCAGTGAGCGACTTGGTTCACGCCCACGGAAACCCCATTGAATTCAAACGACGCACTATTCGGCACGTGCTGTGGCTGGCGGGTTGGATGATCGTTGGCGTGCTGATCGCCAATCATCAACGAGAAATCTGGAACCACAGGGATGCCTGGGAAGCTTTTGGCCGCCCTCGATCACTCTTCGCTCTTTGGAGCATTTGGCCATGGATAGGGTGGACGCTCATTCCCTTTGCCTTCTACCTGCTCGGTTCGGCGACTCTGCCATTTCGAACCGGCTCCAAGTCGCAGTCGGACGATGTTTCGCCTGCAACTGCCCCCCCCGCTTTCCGCGTTCGTCCCGCTTCTTTTGCAGCACTGACACTAAGTGCCCTGATGATTTCTGTGATTTCCGGATTTTTTTTGGCAAAATTTCTTGGGGTCCCAATCTGGCATCGGCGCTATCTGATCGCAGGTTTGCCGCTCGGCTGCATCAGTCTCGGTGCCTGGATCGCCGCTCTGAGCCTTCGAAGACACTACGAAATCTTAGCGGCGTCAATTGCTTTCACATCGTTATTTACGGTCTTTTTCGCGCAAGGATCGATTTACTGGACCCCAGAATGGAGTCAGCCTGGACCAAATCGACCCTGGTTACCGCGAGTGACCTCCTACTGGGTGCATCGCGGCGAAGACTGGCGAAAAGCTCTTCGGTTGATTGCCGCAGAAACCACACCCAAAGACAAGGAAAACACGCTTCAGACCGAGCATCACGTCTGGATTGACGGCTATTTGATCGAGCAACCGCCCATTGTGGGAGAGGTCAAAAACGTCGATCTCGCGAACTATCTGACGTTTCCTGCCAAAGGACCGTACTCGTTGGGTTCCGAAGCAAACCTTCATGCCTTGGGATCTCAAACGCCGGCGGAAGGATGGAAAAATGCGGTCCTTTCAAAATCCACCAACAATGCTCATTCAAGGCATTGGTTTCTCACGCGTTCCCTGTCATCCACGCAGCGAGAGGAACTCCAGGGTTGGCTCCCTGACGCCCAGCAACAAGGGCGACTTGGCAACCTTTATCTATTTTCAACGATAAACGGCCGGGACTGAAAAACGGCGTCTACTCGATAGACTTCAAGGCCTTATCACTCGCCAGAAAATGTCACTCGAGGCCTAGTTCAAGTCTCGCAAACACCAAACAAACCCGATTCTTAGATTTATTCTCAATCGGATGGCGGCCCCCAAGTTCGCCGGCGGATCTTTTCAAACCCAGACCGAGGCGTCTTCGCCGAGCTCGCTAGGTAAAACAAGACGACCATCCGGGTCAAAAATTCTCTTGCCAATGCGCCGAAAGGCTGTAACTTTGAGCCAAAAGCAACGTGAGAGTACCTTCCCTTATCTCTAAATAGCGGGAAGGACCACCTTCTTGCGTTCGCGATCGCTCCTCACTCTTCCGAATGGTGGTTTTTCTACATGAGTACTCTTCCGCGACTTTCAGCTCTGATTCTGGTAGCGGTTTCATTAGCGATTACAGGCTGTCCATCCAGCACTTCGCAGACGGTGGCTGACCCCAACCAAATGACTCCTGAACAAGAGGCCGAACAACAGGCCTACCTCGAACAGATGGACCAGTAGCGATCGCAACCGATCCATCCCTCCTTTTTCTCGGCTGCTGATTGCTTGAGGCGTACCTGGCAATTTCATCAGCTTTCTCGATGTCTTTAGAGAATTTTCCCCATGAGTAGTAAGAAAAGAGGAGCCTTCACGCTGGTGGAGCTCCTGGTGGTGATCGCCATCATTGGCGTTTTGGTGGGGCTGCTGTTGCCCGCGGTCCAGGCCGCTCGCGAGGCGGCGCGCCGAATGAGTTGCAGCAACAACTTCAAACAGATGGGACTTGCGGTCCACAACTATCACTCGGCATTCAATACGTTGCCGCAGCAGATGACGGGAGCGAATTACACGACCACGACCAACTCCGCATTGACGCAACGCTTGTATCTGAGCGGCCTGGTCGGATTGACGCCGTTCATGGAACAACAAGCGATCTGGGACGTTGTCAGCAACCCTTACCAAACTCCTGGCGGAGGCATGCTGATTAACCCAGGACCTTGGCGGACAGACTTTCCACCTTGGATGACGAACATCCCCACCCTTCGCTGCCCCAGCGACCCAGGCGTGGGACTGCCAGCACTCGGCCGATCCAACTTTGCTTTTTGCCTTGGCGATGCGATTGAACTGGTTCACTCAGGTGGTCGCAACGAACGCGGCAACTACGAAGATGGCGGTATCGCCACCGGGCAAGCTGGCATCAAAGGCCGCGCGACCGGAAACAACACCAACTGGGCAGCCCTGGCTCGAGCTCGAAACCGAGGGATGTTCTGGGCACGGCATCAATTGAAATTCCGAGACTGCCTTGACGGATTGTCCAACACAATCGCCATGGGTGAAGTGGCGACGACAATCGGTGCTCGCGAATTGATCGCTGAGTTTCAATTGAACGCGGGGACAGACGTCATCACCAACCCAGCATTTTGTGATCCCGGAGTTGATCCGGCCCGTCCTCAGTTCTGGCTCCCCGATGCTGATCTGCCCGGCAACTTGGGCGGCGGGAACCAAATTCGTGGTGGACGCTGGGCCGACGGTCGAATCCAGTACACCTCGTTCCAAACCATCAAGCCGCCAAACTCGCTGAACTGCTTTTCGGCTGACGACGCCAGCCAAGGCATCTCGTCGTGCAGTAGCCGGCACCAAGGTGGTGCTCACGTCTTGCTAGGCGACGGTGCCGTCAAGTTCATCACCGACAGCATCGATGCGGGCAACCAACAATCGGCGCCGATGATCAATGGTGCCCAAAGCGTTTATGGCGTCTGGGGTGCTCTCGGTACACGTGCATCCAAAGAGACGATTGATACCAGTGATATCTTCTAGGTTGATGCAACCACGAACTCGTTGACGTCGGCTTGCCAAACGTCAGCGAACATGACAACGTCCCCGGCACATTCATTTGTGCCGGGGATTTTTTTTGGGAACCATTCTGATGAGCCAGACGACAAGCGATCACGCATCCACCTTCGATGCCCTTTGCCAAACCTTTCGTGATGCGGCAAAGCTCTCCACCACAGCGGATTTGCTGGAATGGGATGAACGCACCGGAATGCCACGCGGGGGTGCGGAGTACCGCGCCGAACAAGTTGCTCACCTGCGCGGGTTGGTGCACACCCTGCAAACGGCCCCGGTCATCGAAGAGCAACTCGCTTCGCTTGCGGACTGGGACGCAGCATCCGATCCGCACAGTGACATCGGAGCGACGCTCAAGTGCCTCGCTGATGATTACCGCCGGCAATGCAAACTGCCCAGCGACCTGGTCCAACGCACCGCATCATGTTGCGTTCGCGGCCAAGGCCAATGGGACGCCGCTCGCAAAGCGGACGACTACTCGATGTTCCAGCCCGTGCTGGACGAAATGCTTTCGCTCAAACGGGAAACGGGCGAGCTTCTGAAGACCGATGACCAAACGGTCTACGAAGCCTTGCTGGACGAATTCGAACCAGGTGCGAAGGCGGCCGCTCTCACGAAAACCTTTGCCGACTTGCGAACCGAACTGGTGGCATTGATCAGCGAGATCAAAGACTCACCTCGACAAGTCGACACGTCGCTGATCACGCAAGAATTTCCAATCGAAGCACAACGAGCGTTCTCGCACGTGCTCGCCGAAGCGATCGGCTTTGACTTCAACCGAGGTCGGCTGGATGAGACTTCGCATCCATTTTGCACAACGATCGGTCCCTCCGACTGCCGCATCTTGACTCGCTACGAACCCAATTTTCTTCCGACCAGCATCTTTGGAACGCTGCATGAGGCTGGCCACGGACTGTACGAACAAGGCATGCGAGACGACTGGTTCGGATTGCCACCGGGAAGCTACGCGTCGTTGGGAATCCACGAGTCACAATCACGAATGTGGGAAAACCTCGTCGGCCGAACGCTGCCGTTCTGGGAACACTTCACCCCACAGATCCAACAACACTTCCCGGCGCAATTGGGCAATGCCACCGCTGCGGAACTGCATCGCTGCTTCAATTCAGTCTCGCCATCGCTGATTCGCGTCGAAGCCGACGAGGCGACTTACAACCTGCACATCATCGTACGATTTGAATTGGAACAAGCGCTGATCAGCGGCGAGCTATCGACGGATGATTTGCCGGTCGCATGGGCGGATGCTTACGAACAAGTCATCGGGGTTCGCCCACCGTCGGCCGCCGATGGCGTGCTGCAAGACGTTCACTGGAGCGCGGGCCTGATCGGGTACTTCCCGACATACACGCTCGGGAATTTGGCCGCGGCACAGTTGTACGATGCTGCCAAAGAATCACTCGGAGACATTGATGCAATGGTTCGGGAAGGTAACTTTGCACCGCTACGAGAATGGTTGGTCAAGAACGTTCATCAGCTCGGACGAACGCGAACCGCGGATGAACTGGTCGAACAAGCCAGCGGCAAACCGCTCTCCGCCGAACCGCTGATCCAAAGCCTGCGAACCCGCTACAGCCAAGTCTACGACCTCGCCTAAAGAGTGGCATAGGCTTCCAGCCTGTGATCCCCACTGAACGATCACTCAACAGGCACCGAGCAATCTCGGCGCCTGTCCGCTATGCAAACGATTCCGAACCCTGGTGAATCCGGCTACGGCGAACATGCTTCCGAATTCTGGCGAATTCGGCTACAGAGAATTCCTGGCGAGCTACTTCTTCCCCTTCGCTTCGATCTTGCCCCAAGTATCACGTAACGGGACGATGCGATTGAAAACGAGCTCGCCATCGGTCGAATCGGGATCGACGACGTAATACCCGAGTCGTTCGAACTGCACGCGATCACCCACTGCGGCCTCCGCCAATGCTGGTTCCACGTGGGCGGTTAGTGTTGTCAGCGAGTCTGGGTTCAAGTGATCCAGGAACGATCCCGTATCCGAGGACGCATCCGGGTTTTCGACCTTGAACAGACGGTCGTAATTGCGAACGGTCACTTTCTTAGCGTGTTCGCGACTGACCCAGTGGATCGTACCTTTGACTTTGCGACCGGAGGTGTCTTCGCCGCTCTTGGTTTCCGGATCGTAGGTGCACAAGACTTCGGTGACATTCCCATCGTCGTCCTTCACCACGTCGTGACAATCCACGATGTAGCCAGAACGCAAACGAACCGAACCGCCCTTCTTCAAACGGAAGAATTTGCGAGGAGCCTCTTCGCGAAAATCTTCGGTCTCGATGTACAACTCACCGCTGAATGGAATTTCGCGGCTACCGGCGGATTCGTCTTCGGGGTTGTTGATCGCGTTCATCATCTCGACCTTGCCCTCGGGCCAGTTCGTGATGGTGAGCTTGATCGGATTCAAAACCGCCATCCGTCGCGACGCGACCGAGTTCAGGTGCTCGCGAACCGAGTTTTCCAAGCGAATGACATCAATCGTGCTATTGAACTTGGCCACACCGATGTCGGCGCAGAACGCACGAATGGACTCGGGCGTGTAACCACGACGACGCAAACCAACCAAGGTCGGCATTCGAGGATCGTCCCAACCGGTGACGTGGTTTTCCTTCACTAGTTGCAAGAGTTTCCGTTTGCTCATGACGGTGAAAGTCATGTTCAGACGAGCGAACTCGATTTGGCGAGGATGATGAATGCCAAGGTTCTCGCAGTACCAATTGTAAAGCGGCCGATGGTGCTCGAACTCGAGCGTGCAGATCGAGAACGTGATCTTTTCCAGTGAATCAGACTGACCGTGGGCCCAGTCATACATGGGATAGATGCACCACTTGTCGCCGGTGCGATGGTGCGGCACATGAGCGATTCGGTACATCACCGGATCGCGAAGATTGATGTTCGGCGAAGCCATGTCGATCTTGGCTCGCAACGTTTTCTCACCGTCCTTGAACTTGCCCGCCTTCATCGCACGCAGCAGCTCCAAGTTCTCCTCGGGAGTGCGATCGCGGTGAGGTGAATTTTTGCCCGGTTCGGTCAACGTCCCGCGATACTCGCGAGTCTCTTCGGCGTTCAGGTCGCATACGTAGGCCTTGCCGTCTTTGACCAGTTGTTCGGCCCAATCATAAAGTTGATCGAAGTAGTCGCTGGCGAAGTGCAAGTTGTCCCACTCAAACCCCAACCAACGCACGTCGTCTTGGATGGACTCAACGTACTCGGTGTCTTCTTTGACGGGGTTGGTGTCATCGAATCGCAGGTTGCATGTGCCGCCCATGTCTTTGGCCAGACCAAAGTTCAGGCAAATACTTTTCGCGTGTCCGATGTGGAGGTAGCCATTGGGTTCCGGCGGGAATCGCGTGGCAACTCCGTCAAAGCGTCCACTCGCCAGATCCGCATCAATCGCTTGGCGAATGAAGTGTTTGGACGGCGTTTTTTCAGGTGTGGCCGAGTCAGATGGTTCGGGTGCGTTCACGTCGATTCGCCGGTACAAGGGATCAAAAGATGCCGCATTGTGACGCGATTGCCAAAACGTTGAAAGGGTAGAATGTTCGCCCCGATTTGGCCTCGTCGACACGTGCAACGGAAGCAGAACCGGCACGGTGCGGCCACCTCATTTCGCCGTGGCGGCTTTCTCTAGCTGAGCCTGCATGCGAGCGATTCGTTCGGCCAGCGTTTCGCTCGACAAACGTTCTCGCAAACGATCGACCAGCAACCCAAACCCCATCGGAGTGACCTTCTCCGGTTCGCGAATGACGACTTGGCTGCCCTCAATCCGGCGCAAAGCGTCTTCCATTCGCGATGCGTTCAGTTGGTTCTCCAAGACCTCTTCATTGCATTGGTGAAGCAACAAGTTGTCCGGGTCGTATTCACGGAACACTTCGAAGAACAAATTGCTGCTCGCCTGAAGATGCTTGTTGGGCTTTTGACGACCGGGATAGCCACCCTGGATCAATCCAGCGATGCGAGCAATCGCGCGGAAACCACGCCGGCTCATCTCGGTCGCGTTGAGCGATTCGCCGATGTCCGCCACCAGTCGATCGGGCGACAATAGTCCGGCATCGAGAGCCTGGTTCAGCGGAGCGGGCTTCGGCGACGTCAACACAAACCCATAGTCGTTGCAGGCAAACGAGAATGAGATCTTTTCAATTCGCGACATGCGATGTGCCAGCACCGCGGACAATCCTTCGTGAGCCAAGCGGCCAGCGAAAGGATAAAAGAACAACTGATATCCATCTCGCGTTCGAATCGACTCGATCAGCAATTCATTCGCGGCTGGCACGTGACTCCACTTCGCTTGCAATTTTAGCAGCGGACGCATTCGCTTCATCTCAGGCCCAACAAAGTCGCCCTCGGCGGCCTGCTGCAATTTATCCCGCAGGCCTTGGGCAAGCTCGCTGGACAGCGGCATTCGTCCGCCCATCCACCGCGGCACCGCATCGGGTGCGCCCTTGGCTCGTTTGACGTAGGCCTCGCTGTTGTCGATCCGAACCAACTCGACCAACCGACCAGCAAACAGAAATTTGTCGCCGATGCTGACTTTCGAAAGAAACGATTCTTCGACGGTTCCCAGCGTTCCGCCTTTCAAGAACTTCACTCGCATCGAAGCGTCCGAGACGATTGTCCCGATGTTCATACGGTGGTTGGACATGACTCGTTTCTGAGTCACCACATAGCGACCGTCGACCAGTTCGACACGTTTGAATTCGGGATAGGCATCCAGCGTGCTGCCTCCGCGGACGACAAAGTCGATGGCGAATTGCCACTGTTGTTCCGACAGCGATTCAAACGCTCGTGTTTGTCGCACTTCGGCGAGCAATTCGTTTGGTTCAAACCCGCCACCGATCGCGATGGTGACCAAGTGCTGAGTCAACACGTCCAGCGGGGATTTGATCAACGGACGTGACTCGAGTTTTCCATCGCGAATGGAATCTTGTGCCGCTGCCAGCTCGATCAATTCGAACGCGTTGGTCGGCACAAACGCGAGCCGGCTGATCGCGCCGGGTTGGTGGCCGCTGCGACCGGCTCGTTGCAGCAACCGTGCCGCTCCCTTGGGGCTGCCGATTTGGATGACAAGGTCGACGGCGGTGAAGTCGACACCCAGATCCAAGCTGCTAGTGCAGACCACCGTTTTCAAACTGCCCTCTCGCAATCCGTTCTCCACCCATTGTCGGACGCTGGTGTCGAGCGATCCATGATGAAGAGCAATTTGGCCAGCCCAGTCGGGTCGATGAGCCAACAGTTTTTGATACCAGATTTCGGTCTGAGATCGAGTGTTAGCAAAGATGAGTGACGAACTGGCCTGCTCAACTTCTTTGGCCACCTCAGGAATCATTCGCGTTCCGATGTGCCCGGACCAAGGAAAGCGTTCGATGACCGGCGGCAGAATCGAGTAGAGCTTGGTCTTCTTCTTGCTCTTGCCGTGAATGATGACCGCATCATCGGTGTTGGCGGGTCCCACCAAAGATTCCAAGGCTTCCTCCAAATTGCCAAGCGTCGCGGACACGCCCCAAGTTTGTAGATCGGGCGAAAGACGTCGCAACCTCGCGAGAGCCAACTCGGTTTGGACGCCGCGTTTGGTTCCCAACAACTCATGCCACTCATCGACGATCACCGCCTTCAGTTCTGACAACTGCGGTTGCAATCGCTCGTGAGTCAGCATCAACGTCAGGCTTTCAGGCGTTGTGACCATCGCGGTCGGCAACCGCTTCATTTGCCGGGCCTTCAAGCTGGCTTTGGTGTCGCCGGTTCGCCCCTGCAGATCCCAAGGCAAATTCATCTCGTCGATGGCCGCCTGCATCGCCGCGGTCGTGTCACCCGCGAGAGCCTTCAGCGGAGTCACCCACAAGACTTGCAGACCCGGCGGACTCTTCGGATTCCATTTGCTGGGGTCTTTGTTGGCTTTCATCCACTGCAACAACGGCCCCATCCAAACGGCCAGCGTTTTGCCCGTTCCCGTGGCCGAATGCACCAGCCCACTTTTGCCGTCCAAGTAAGCCTTCCAGGTCGATCGTTGGAACAGAAACGGTTTGGAATCGCGAACTTCAAAGAACCGATCCACCAACGCCCTTGGCTGGATACGTTCGGTCTTGGAAGCGGATGCGGGCATGGAGCGTGCGAGACGAAAAGAATGTGAAATGCGGAGGAGTCAAGGATCAGTGTTGAGCGGGGTCAACCATGAAGCCAGTTCAATCAGCCGGTGGGGACAGAACGATTTCGGCCGTCATCCACAACGGTTGGACGCGGTTCGGTTAGGCTGGTTCCACCTTTCGATCTCCCCGAATGCTGTCGTCCTCCATGTTGACCAAGGAGCCCACCTCGTGAAATCCCACCCGAAGTCTCACCCACTGTCAGCCTCTCCATCGTCCGCTTCCAAATCATCCGTCGATCGTCGGCAATGGTTGAGCTACGCCGCGTTTGGCGGTGCCGCGATTGCAGCGGGATCCTCTCAAGCCGCGACGGTTGCCACCGCGGCTTCGCCCAACCAAACGCAACCGAAGTACAAGTTCAAAAAGTCGATCAATCTTTGGGCGTTCCCCTACCCCGACAAGATGTCGCTGAAGGAATGCTTGCAACTGGCCAAGGACGCTGGCTTCGACGGGATCGAACTGAACTACGACCTCGACAGTGATTTGTCGCCGAAGTCGGGCACCAAAGAGTTCACCGAGATTCGCAAGATGGCCGACGAAATCGGCATCGCAATCAGTGGAGTTTGTTCGTTCCTGTTTTGGCCCTACCCGCTGACCAGCAACGATCCTGCCGAGCGTGCTCGCGGAATGGAACTGGCGGGCAAAATGACGCAAGCGGCTCATGATTTGGGGACGGAGAACTTGCTGGTCGTGCCCGGTGCGGTTCACATGCCATGGCGAGAAGATCACGACCCGACGCCCAACGACGTTTGCGACCAACGGGCTCGTGAAGCGATCGGAAAGTTGCTTCCTCAAGCCGAGAAGTTGAACGTCAAACTGAACATGGAGAACATCTTCTTCAATGGCTTCCTGATGTCACCGATGGAGATGGCTGACTTCGTGGACAGTTTCCAAAGCGAACACGTGCGAGTGCATTTCGACACGGGCAACATCATGGAATACCAATTCCCTGAGCACTGGATTCCGATCTTGGGTGACCGCATCCAAAACGTTCACTTGAAGGAGTACACCAAAAAGGGAACGGACCATTCGCTCGAGGCATTCCGGCCATTGCTCGACGGCACCACGAACTGGCCCGCCGTCTTGGAAGCTTTCGACGCGATTGGCTACGACGGCTACCTCACGTTTGAATACTTCCACCCCTACGCCCACTTCCCCGAAGCGTTGATCTATCAAACGTCGGATTCACTCGATCGCATGCTCGGCAAAGAACAACCGCGACTAACCTGAGCATCGATCGACGCCGCTTGATCGCAATCCTGTAACCGACCGCCCCCATTCGGTCGAAATGCCGTAACCGACCGACGCCGCTCGGTCGGCATCCTGTAACCGATCGACGCCGTTCGATCGGCACCCCCCACCCAGCTCAATCCCCTCCCTCCGAACCACTCGCAATCACCTTCGACTCCGCCTCTGGCAACATCGCGATCAAATCAGCCAAGCGATCAGCGTCGGCCGGTTGCTTGTCGGTTCGCCAGCGAACAATGCGAGGAAACCGAGTCGCGATGCCTGATTTGTGCCGCGTGCTTCGTTGCAATCCTTCAAACGCCAGCTCCATCACCAACTCGGGTTTGACGCTTCGAACCGGCCCGAAGCGTTCGGAAGTGTTGTCGCGCACAAACCGGTCGACCTTGCGAATTTCGGCGTCGGTCAAACCGCTGTAGGCTTTCGCGAATGGCACCAGTTTGTCTTCGTCCCAGACCGCGAATGTGTAGTCCGTGTACAAGCTTGCTCGTTTGCCATGGCCTCGTTGCGCATAAATCAAAACCGCATCCACCGTGTGCGGCGCGAGCTTCCATTTCCACCAAACACCGCGAACGCGACCGACGCTGTACGGGGCGTCCAAACGCTTGATCATCACACCTTCGGCCAAGACATCACGACTAGTCGAACGAATCGCGGCGAGGTCATCCCAAGACTCAAACGACAACGGTTCGTTCCAAACGACGCTGGGTGGTTGATGGATGCTCAGCATCTTCAGCAACGCGTCACGACGCTCCGCCAATGGTTTCGCTCGTAGGTCATTGCCATCCAGTTCCAAACAATCAAACGCGTGGAACATGACGGGCACTTCGGCCAGCAACTTCTTGCCGACCGTTTTGCGTCCGATCCGGCGTTGCAATTGGGCGAAGGGAAGCACCTCAATTGCCTGCTTGGAATCATCCGAAGCCGGTGAGATGAGACGGCTGGCCAGGATCTCACCATCGATCACGGTTCCATCCGGCAAAAACTCCGCCGCACGTTCAATCTCGGGCCATCGATTGACCATCAGGTCTTCGCCACGAGACCAGATATACGTTCGCCCCGCACGGCGGATCACTTGGCCTCGGATGCCATCCCATTTCCATTCGGATTGATATTCCGAAGGGTCGCCGAGTATTTGCCAATCGGGGCCGTCGCCTTCCGCGTTGGCATCGTCCGCCAAAGCGTGAGCCAGACAAAACGGATACGGCCGGCTGTGGGTGGCGTCGTTCAAATCCGTCGAATGCAGCCGCTCGATGAATTCAGGCGTCGGATCCCAATCGCCCATCAACCGGTGAGCGATCACATCGGCCGGCAACCCGTTGGACTCAGCGATCCCGCGAGCGACCAACCGCGAGCTCACACCGACGCGAAATGATCCGGTGATTAGTTTCATCAGAATCAATCGCGAAGTGCCCTCGGTTTGAGCCCACATTTGTCGCACGGCGTCCGATTGCTCGGATTCGTCCATGCGGGCCAGCGGAAGCACGTCATTTTGCATCCAATCCGACAAACTTCGGAAATCCGCATCCGATGAGTTTCCTGCCGGGACCAGCAGTGAGATCGTTTCGGCCAAGTCTCCGACTGAATCGTAGGACTCCTCGAACAACCAATCCGGAATCCCGGCCGACTCCGCCGCCAAACGTCGCAGTAACCCCGTGGAAACCAAGCGTTTTACGCGACGACCGCTCAGCGAAGCGATGGCCCAGGCGGCATCTTCGGGGGATGCGGCGGACATGTACTGGGCGATCGCGGCGACCTTTTCGTTGGTCTTCGTCGTCTGATCCAGTCGCTGGAAGAGTTCGGCAAAGAGTTTCATGCGAGGATCGCGTTTTCAGGTTGACAAAAATTCGATTTGTTCACTCAAAGCCGTGTTGACACTGGTTGTCCGCAATTCGTATTGCCAACCTCGCTAGGAAGGTTTTCGTGCTGACTCATTGGGTTTATTCCGTCACGACGATGGGATTCTACCGAGGAGACCAGTTCGAAACGCGGAACACTCCGGTGTTCACGGCCGACAACCAGTCCACCCATGGTGAGTCTGGGCGAGAGCTTTCCTGCACTTTATGGATTTCATGTCTCACGCGAAGAAGGAGAGTCGCGTTGAACCGCTCGTATCATCCGCTAAGGCGGAACCGGTCATGTCCTGAGGGACAGACCAAGGATGAATTGGGTCATTCGATGACCGCGATGACCGATGCCCCTGTCAAAGCGGCCTCTGCTAAGGAGACGTTGATGTCGACGCTGGAAACTCAATGGCGACACAAGGTCACCCGACCATTGGTGTCGCTGTCCATTGCTTCGTTGCTATCGACCGCTGTCGCAGTCCCGAATGCATCGGCCCAGTTCACATTGCCACCAACCGACTCGACCGCGAAAGTAGCCGCGACTTCGAAAGAAACGCCTGCTTCGTTGCCGTTGGCTGTCCGTCGCACGGAAACGTTGCGATTGGTTGCCGCCGGACGTGCCGCGCTCGACAAAGGCAATGTCAAAGACGCTCACTTGTTCGCCAAACAGGCACAATCCTTTGGATTGAAAGAGCATGAATTCCAAGCCGGCGACGCTCGTCCGTGGCAATTGCTTCTCGATACCCAAGCCGCCGCTCGTCGGACTGGCGTGGATTTGGAGGCATTGGTCAAACAGGCAGCCAACCCAACTATGCAAACCAGTGGCAACGCCGCTGCGGGTGCTCCTTCCATGGTGCAACAGGCCGGCGGCGCAAGCCCAACACCTGGTGGCATTGCTCAGGTCCAAGCTGCACTGCCGCTTGGCAATTCCGAAGGCGACCGTTTGTTCCGTGAAGGAATGGACTTGTTGTCGCAAGGAAAGAAGACCGAGGCACGCCAAGCATTCGTGAAAGCCTGGACGTTTGAGTCCGAACTCGACACGCAAACTCGCCGTGCGTTGCAAGACAAATTGACCTTGTTGCAACCGTCGCGTTTGCCTTCGGCAACCGCAGGCCAACCCCTGTCGGCGATGGATAAAGCGGACCTCGAAGCCCAACAACAAACTCGTCGCCTGTATCGCGAGATCACGACGGAATTGTCGAAGGCAAATGAGAAACGCACCGAAACTCCAATGGAGGCTGTCGACGACCTCGAACGACTTCGTCGTCGTGTCGAAGGTGCCAGCATCGATGAAGCGTCCAAGGCATCGCTGGCGGCCATGGTCGACCGAGCTTTGTCGGATCAAAAGACATACGTCGAACAGCATCGTGCTGAAATCCAATTGAATTTGGCCAACCAAGCCGTTCGTTCTGAAATGGCAACCGAAGCCGCCAAAGAAGCTCGTATCGACGATGAAATCTCATCGCTGGTCGAGACCTTCAACGACCTAATGGACGATCGTCGCTTCCACGAAGCCGAAGTGATCGCCAAACAAGTCGGTGAGCTGAAGCCAGGTTCGCCGATCGCCCAAAGCATGTTTAGCAGCAGCCGCATGGGCGTTCGTCTTCAAATGAATGAAGAGATCAGTGCGGACAAGGAGGACAACTTCAACCGTGAAATGTTGTCCATCGACCGAGCTTCCGTGCCACTGAATCCCGACCGTCCGTTCGAGTTCCCTGAAATTCGTTCCTGGGAAGAACTGTCGCGTCGTCGGTTGGCCCAAGGTGCCGAATCGAACCTGACGCCAGCCGAACAACAGATCAAGCGAAAACTCGAAACCGAAGTCGAAGTCAAATACCGCGATCGTCCGCTGGGCGAAGTCCTGGATGATTTGTCGAACATGACCGGTGTGCCGATCGTGATCGACAACCGAGCCTTGGCTGCGATTCGTTTGAACCGCGAGACTCCGGTTTCGCAGAACATCTCGACTCGCATTTCGTTGCGAAGTGCTCTGAACATCATTCTTGGCGACCTCGACCTGACGCACGTCATCGACAACGAAGTGTTGAACGTGACCAGCAAGGACGCTCGCCGAACGATGGTGGAACGTCGCACTTATCGGGTCGCTGACTTGGTCACACCGATTCCGAACTTTGTCACTGGTTACGATGATGGTTTGCGTGGTGCGTTGCGAAACGCCTACCAAATGATCAACCCTCAAACTGATGTTCAAGTCGTGCCCGTCTCGGCATCGGGATTGGGCGGTTTTGCCGGCAACAACAATGCGGCATCGATGAGCCCCAATATGCTGGGCCAGTACAACACCGGCGGCAGCTTCGCCTCGGCCGGCGGTTTGGGTTCGCCCAGCAACCTCGGCGGTTTGGGTGGTCAGTCGATGGCTGACTTCAGCCAACTGATGCAATTGATTCAAACAACGATTGAACCTGAGTCGTGGGAACAACTCGGTGGCGTCGGCACGATGGCACCGTATCCACAAAACTTGTCGCTGGTCGTCAGCACCACAAGTGATGTGCACG
Source organism: Rhodopirellula sp. UBA1907 (assembly GCF_002337565.1). Classification (NCBI taxonomy): domain Bacteria; kingdom Pseudomonadati; phylum Planctomycetota; class Planctomycetia; order Pirellulales; family Pirellulaceae; genus Rhodopirellula; species Rhodopirellula sp. UBA1907. Next base: position 126,725 of record NZ_DDGH01000013.1, read on the forward strand.
ATCAAATCGTTGACTTGTTGGAGTCGCTTCGTCGTCTGCAGAACTTGCAAATCACGATCGAAGTTCGCTTCATCACGTTGTCCGACACGTTCTTCGAACAAATCGGAATCGACTTTGACTTGCAGTTCGATGACAACGCTCCTGGTTTGCCAGGCGATGACAGCGGACCAGAAGTCACGATTGGTCTGGACGGCGACGGAACTCCGACTGCCGACCTCGACATTCGATTGGACCAAAACAGTGGTGCCACGGTGCCATTCGGTGCTCCCGATGCGGGTGCGATCTCGACGCTCGGGTTCGCCATCCTCAGTGACATCGAAGCGTACTTCTTCCTGCAAGCCGCTCAGGGCGACAGTCGCACAAACGTGATGCAGGCTCCGAAGGTAACGTTGTTCGATGGTCAGATCGCTTCGATCCAAGACCAGACTTCACGTCCTTTCGTGACCAGTATTGTTCCCGTCGTCGGTGACTTCGCCGTCGCACAACAGCCCGTCATCGTTGTTCTCGACGAAGGCACACGACTGAACGTGCAAGGTGTTGTCAGTGAAGACAAACGATTCGTTCGTTTGACGTTGATTCCAACCTTCAGCCAAATCGGCGAAGTGAACGAGTTCACGTTCCAAGGCAACTCGACGACTCGCAACACTTCGAATCGCAACGTTGACACCAACGGTGACGGCGTGATCGATGAAGAGGACGAGCAAGAAGAAGAAAGCGTCACGCAAGGCACGACGGTTCAACAACCGACGTTCGCCTTCACCACAGTCAACACGACCGTGAGTGTTCCCGATGGCGGTACGATTCTTCTGGGTGGGATCAAACGAATGAGCGAAGGCCGCAACGAACGTGGCGTGCCGTTCCTCAGCAAGATTCCATACGTCAGCCGATTGTTCCGCAACACCGCGGTCGGTCGTGAGTCACGAAGTTTGATGATGATGGTCACACCACGAATCATCATCCAAGAAGAAGAAGAGATCGCTCAAACCGGATTCGATCCGGGACGCTGATCGCGAAGAAACCCCGCATCGGTCGCTCGGAGGCGTCCTTCCGCCTTCGAGGTCGGTGAACCGGGGTCTTTTCCTTCAACACATCAACGGTCGTCGCGAGTTCTTCGGAACCTGCGACGGCCGTTTTTTCGTGCGCGGGCAGAGCTCTTAGGCAGGGAGGTCGCGCGGTTTCAAAGTGCCGCTTTTCGGCGGATTCACACACGGAGTACCTCTCCCGAAACAGAGTTTGGGGAGAGCGATATACTAGGTCGAGCGAC
>NZ_DDGH01000013.1:128119-195063 GCF_002337565.1 Rhodopirellula sp. UBA1907
AGGGCCGAGCATGGGAAACGGCGTGCACTTCCCTCCCCGGTCCGGACCTCTCAAAAGGAAGGAGATGTAAAACTGCACGATCTCCTACCCCTAGTGGAACGAACCGCTCAGAATGCTTCTCGAACCGCAAATGGCCCGATCCGCGAAAATCGCTGGTGCCGAAAGCAAATTTTTACGGAGGATTCGACGCCATTGCGGTTGCTAGCAAATGCCGGTTGTTTTGAATTTCTGCATTGCGTCCGCCATTGTGGCTTGGGGGAGTCCCCCTGGATTTGGCCTGCCAATTGACAGCGGCCCGGGGACTTGATCAATCTGTTGCCCCATCGATGCAATCGTGTGTCGTCAAATCGCAATCAGCCTCCCGATCGGATCGGTTTTGGCTGGCGAACATTGGCACGGCGATCGCATCACACCAACACAACGTGGGCATTTGGCTGCCAAGGCGGCGAGGTGCGATCGAGAAACGAGGTGAACCCGGTTTTTGCCGTGTTCGCAGAGTGATCTCGGTTGAACGTCTTTGGACGTTTCCATGGGCCACATCGCGTGTTCCCTGTGTGGTGAATCCATTCCCCGATGAGACAACTGTATGAGCCGAGCGAAGCTCGATTCCATCCGTGCCGCTGGGCCGGCAATTTTGCCGAGCCTTTTGCAATGCGATTTTGGTGACTTGCGCACCGAGATCGAGAAGCTGAACGTTGCTGGAACGCGCGTGTTGCACTTGGATGTCATGGACGGCCACTTTGTGCCCAACCTGACCTACGGCATGCCCATTGTCGAAGGTCTGCGTCGTCACACGGACATGCCGCTGGACGTTCACCTGATGATCAGCGATCCGGTTACCTACGCGCAACCGATGGTCGATGCCGGCGCGGACATGCTGACCTTCCACGTGGAAGCAGTCGAGGACTCCGTCGAAGTCGCTGGAAAGATTCGTGATATGGGCGTTGGCGTCGGTGTCGCGATCAACCCCGACACGGACTTTGCCAAACTGGATTGCTGCCTTGATTCAGTCGACATGGTCCTGGTCATGAGCGTCAACGCAGGGTTTGGCGGCCAAAAATTCAATCCAGTTTCGCTGGACCGTTTGCGAAGCCTCAAAGAACGCAAACCAGACTTGCTGCTGGAAATCGACGGTGGCATCAAAGCCGAGACAATCGGTGAGGCTCGTGCCGCCGGTTGCGACCTGTTTGTCGTTGGGTCCGCGATTTTTGGACAACACGATTACGAAACTGCGATCAACGAATTGACGCAGGCCATGCATGGTTCGCCTCCTTCAGCAGGAGACCAGTCATGATTTCACTTTGGCCCAAAGCCGCTTCCAAGCTGGTTTTGATTCGCCCCGGTGCGACCACCTTTGATGAACAAGGTCGCATGAAGGGCAACCTGGACATGCCGTTGTGCGAACGCGGCCGCATGCAAGCTGAATCGCTCGCCAGCGAACTGGCTGGCATTCGCCTCCATGCGATTTACTGTGCACCCTGCCAATCCGCGGTCGAAACGGCGACGTGTCTTTCCGAAGGACGTGACCTGCGTCCCAAGGTGATCGACGAGTTCCGCAATGTGGACCACGGATTGTGGCATGGCAAACTGATCGAAGAAATTCGCCGCAACCAACCACGGCTGTATCGCGAATTGTGCGACACGCCGGAATCGACTTGTCCTCCCGGTGGTGAACCGTTGCACGAAGCCGCCCATCGAGTCGGCAAGGCGGTGCGTCGGATCTTGAAACGCAATCGCAACCAAGTCGTTGCCTTCGTGATTCCTGATCCGTTGGCATCCTTGGTCGCCAGCCAACTGAAAGACGAAGCGTTGCCACAGATCTGGAAAGTCGAAACCGACGCCGGCAACTGGCAGTTGATCGAAACATCTTGATTGAGAACTTGCTTCACCGGCAACGATTCTCTAGCGTGCTCGGCCGATCCAAGCGAATGGCCCGCACGCGAAAATTGAACCGTGGTACCACCGAACAAGCCGCTTCTTCACGGAAGCGGCTTTTTTCGTGCCAGTGGACAGCGGTCCCCCCAAGGTGTTCTTAAGGTGAACAGATCCTCAATTGCATCTGCGTTTTGCGAAATGACGTCGGCAATCGTTCTTGCGGAAAGATTGTCCTGCCTCTATTGAGTTGTTAATCTAGGCGCTCAGGTGAAGTACAATTCGATTCACGGATCTCCGTCACCCATCGCGTCTGTCTACGATATCTTGTTGCAAACTGACGCGACGACGGTTCGCCTGTTCGCCCACCTACCTTTCCCTTCCTTTGGAACTGTTTGTCCATGACCTCGAAAACAAACCGCCGCCGTTTCATTGGCCAATCGGCCGCATTGACCGCGGGAGTCGGCTACTTTGCCGGTACCAGCGTGGCACAAGAAGAGTCGCCCTCCGCATTGAACTCGCTGTCAGCGGCCTGCATCGGCGTCGGCGGCAAAGGCGGTAGCGATACCAGCCACATCGCCAATCAAGGCGTCAAGATCGCCGCGTTGTGCGATGTCGACCGTGACACATTGGCAAAGAAGGGCCGCGAATTCAAAGACGCAGAACAGTTCGACGACTTCCGCGAAATGCTGGACAAACTGGGCGATAAGGTCGACATCGTGACCTGCAGCACGCCTGACCACACGCACGCGGCGGCATGTGTCAAAGCCATGAACATGGGCAAGCACATCTACTGCCAAAAACCCATGACCTGGTCGATTCGCGAAGCTCGCTTGATGCGAGAAACCGCGGAGAAGACCGGCGTCATCACCCAAATGGGCAACCAAGGCACCAGCGAAGATGGTCTTCGCGAAGCTGTGGAAGTCATTCAAAGCGGCGCGATCGGTGACGTCAGCGAAATTCACATTTTCAGCAACCGTCCCGTGTGGCCACAAGGTGGCGGACGTCCTGAAGGCGAAGACCCCGTGCCGTCCTCGTTGAACTGGGATGCTTGGATCGGCCCGGCCCCGATGCGTCCGTTTGTCAAAGGCGCCTACCACTCGTTCAACTGGCGCGGTTGGGTCGACTTCGGAACCGGTGCTCTCGGTGACATGGCCTGTCACACCACCAACATGCCTGTCAAAGCTCTTCAGTTGTGGGACCCCATCGCGGTCACCGCTGTGAAGAACCCCGGCATCGTCGAAGGCGAACAGTATCCCGGCAGCAGCTCGCTGATGTTCGAGTTCCCAGAACGCGAAGGTGCCGATGGCAAGATGCTGCCACCTTGTAAGTTCTACTGGTACGACGGCGGCAACCTGCCACCGGAAAGCATCATCTCGCAGTTGCCCGCTTCGTTCCAGAAACGCGTCCAAGCACAACGTGACGGCGGACGGAAACAATCCGGTGCGGTCATCGTCGGCAGCAAAGGCCTCGTGTTCTCACCCGACGACTACGGAGCCAAGTACTACTTGCTTCCCGAAGACAAATACGTCGACTTCAAAAAGCCCGAACCTTGGTTGCCTCGCATCCCATTCAACGCCAGTGGCGACGAACGACACAAATGGGAATTCGTTAGCACCATCAAGGGCGAATACGAGCCCGGCACCATGTCGAACTTCGGCTACGCTGGCCGCCTGACCGAAACCATCTTGGTCGGCAACTTGGCCATGCGTGCTGGCGAAGGCCAACGCATCGAGTGGAACGCCAAGGAATTGATGAGCCCCAACGTTGAAGCCGTCAACCAATTCGTTCAACGCGAATACCGCGACGGTTGGGAATTGGGCTGATCCGCCTCGCGGCCGATTGAGCCAATCAACGAATGACAAATGCAAAGAGCCCGGTTTTCACCGGGCTCTTTTTTTAATCTTGCAATGCCAGCAGCCACTTCCCCAGTCACCACCCACTTCACAACCCGAACGCGTAGGCGAGGGACCACACGAAACCCCGGAGAGCTCAGCCACCAGGTGACGTAGGCCAGGTCTCACCTGGCAACCAACCGATGCTTTGGTACAAAGCGAGGCGTCTACCCACAACACTCAACGCAGCCCATCAATCACCCAGCCAGGTGCAACCTGGCCTACAAACAACACCCCGGGTTCAACTCACTTCAAGCGAGTCGATGCCGGCATGACTTGTGGCGTTCCAGTTTTCGCAGGCGAGGCGATTGCGTTGGCGGGTTCACCCTGACCATTCTCCGGTGCATCGTTTCGGTCAACCATTGCGATGTCGACCGAGTTGGATGAACTCGAACGAGCAATGTTCCACGTCCCGACAGACGGCGGCAACTCGCTCGCTCGTTCTCGTACCGTCGGACGCGAAATCGTGGTCGTGGTCAAACCGCTGCTAGGCGATGTCTTGCCTGACGAAGCTTGTTGCCAAGCCCGAAAGTCAGGTGAATAGCGGTTGGCGAGTGCCATCGCACTGTCTGCTTTCGTTCCTGGCAGCAGAACGTTGGTCGGTTGTCCCTGCAACGTTTTGCCTTCCTTGGTTTTGAACGATGCAACCAAAGAGATGTGACGCTGTTCGCCACCAATCGCGTCCCACGGAATCCAAACGCTGTACGATGCGCCGACGTCTGACTGGCTGAAGTGGCTGGTCAATTGCTCTGGTGTGAACTCAAACCGTTTGACCGCAGTCTTGGGGTCTTCGGCCTTGTCATCGAAACCATGAATCACCAGCGTGCCGTCGACTGGTACCGAACGAGTTTTCTCGTCGTAGAAGAAGATCCGTCCGCCAAATCCTCGTGTTGGAACTCGGCCGACTTGCGTCAACGATTCGGTTGACCATACCGCAGCCAATTTTGCGGGGTTGGGATAGGGCTCAGGCGCCTTGTCCTTTTTCGCCCATGGCATCCGTTCCAGCAGACTCTTTTTCGGTGCCGCACTTTCGGACTGCGTCATCGACGCACATCCGGTGCTGAGTGTCAAACTGACCAAGCAAGCCCCAAGTGTCACTCGGGATGCATTTCGGGCGCGAGATTTCAATGACATGTCTGGGTCTCTGCTTTGAGGGTTGACCGCGAATCTTTTTCCCAACGCGGAAAGCGTTCGGATTCAAATTCACGACGACACAAATATTTACAAGCGAGGTTGGCTTCAACGAGAACAGTTGCGGGAAAGTTCTCGTCGACATGACAACGACGCCGTCATCTTTCATCCGTGTCGGGACGGCCCCAATCGGATGCTCTTCTACTTTGCCACTGCACACTTGCGTGATTGCAGGACGCGAATCACGCGAGTGTGCGATGGCAATGGACTGATTACTTAGAACGGTTGAAGTTGAACCAACGTTTCTTGGTCGCGGCTTCTTCACCAGCGGGTTTCTCCGCTTCTGGTTTGGAAGATGTCCGAACGGATGCCTGTTTAGCAGGAACCTGCGAGGACGATCCGTTCGTCGTCGCTTGTTTGGTCGGTACCGATCCGGAGAAGCCCGCTCCCGTCGCTGGCACGCCGCCTGACACGGGTGCCGGTAACATTTCATTCGGAGCCGACAGCACTGGTGGCGGCAATTGATCCACGGGCAAACCTTGTTGCGTCGGCATCGATCCCTGAGGAGCCTCGATCCAATCGTTGTGGATGATCGACTCACCAGGATTCAACGTCACGTCCGATGGCAACTGGTTCGTTGTTCCGGGAACCACATGTCCTTCGACTGAATTGATGACGGTACCAGGAGGAACCATGCCTCCCTTCACGGCGCGGCCACCACCGGGCATATCAGCCGCGGGGAAGACATCGACCGTGGGATGAATATCGGGATAGATCGTTGGCCCAACCGCGGGTCCCCACAATCCATAACCGCCCGACAATCCAACGTCCCCGTGCATTTCGACGACGTCGGCCAAGCACCAACTCATGCGGCTGGATTCAACCTGTTTGACATATTCCAGATCTTCGTGACCGGTCACCAAAATCGGTGTCATGACCACCAGCAATTCGCTGCGTTGCTCAATCTCAGAGTCAAACTTGAAGAACGTGCCGAGAACGGGAATGTTCGACAGGTAAGGCACTCGACGCGTTCGGTTCTGACGAACCTTTTGGATCAATCCACCGAAGACGACCGTTTGTCCATCGAAGGCCGTGATTGTGGCCTGAGCCTTGGTTGTATCAATCGCTGGCACGAAAATCGGATTGCTGTTCTGATCGAAACCGATGTTTTGTCCCTCGCTCTGGTTGATGTCGGAGCGACTTGCGTCAATCGCCATTAAGATCAAACCGTCTGCGCCGACGCGTGGCGTTACCCGAAGAATGATCCCTACGTCAACATTTTCGATACCGATAATAGGCTGCCCCAACTGGGTAAACGAAATGTCAGATGGTCGAGGGAAATTCTGACCGACTTGGACAAAACCTTCCGTGTTATCGGCCGTCATGATTTCAGGTCGGCTGAGAATCTGCAGACGGTTGGCAACTCGCAAGGTCCGCAAGAACAGATTGACGGATTCGCTAGCAGCTGAGAAGACGAAACCTCCAGAGTTAAGGCCACTCAGATTAGTCAACTGACTGGCGTTCGCGCCAAAGCTGGTTAAACCTTGGGAGGCAACGTTCTCCTGTCCAAACGAATTCGCATTGGGTAGGTTGGTTCCACCAAAATTGAACCCAGGAGTCGAGGCTGGATTCCCAGTGGCGATCGCACCCGTTGCCTTGCCACGATCGAACAACAACGAATCTTGCAATCCAAACTCGCCGCCGATTTCGAATCCGTCATCCAGTTGGACTTCCGCAATCAGTGTTTTGATCAACACCATCGGTGGACGTCGGTCCAAGCGATCGATCAACTGACGGACTTCTTCGTAGATCCGTGGCGAAACGCTGAGCAAGACGCTGTTCGTTTGAGCTTCCGCAACTGCGACGATGTCACGATCGGGAAGGTCCAACGGACCAAGGCCCTGTTGGAACTGCGTGATGTTGTTTCGAGATTGAGCTCGTTGCGTCACATAGTTGGTGATCGCGGTTGCAACGTTCTCAGCAATTTGGTGTTTCAGCCAAATCACTTCGGTGATGCGTTCGGCAAACCCTTCGCTGTCGAGTCGCAACAAGATGCTTTCGACCACTTCTAAATCTTCCGCCGACCCGCTGGCAATGATACTGTTGGTGCGGATGTCGGTTGAAAAAACGAGCGGAGTCAAAGCACTCTCGGACGCTGACAACGATGGCAACTCACCAAGGTTGCCTGCTCCGACGCTGGTACCATTGGTCGCCGCATCATCGCCGAACAAGTTTTGCAAGGCGGTGGTCAACTGCGTCGCGTCACCATTCTCGATCGTGAACACTTTGACCAGCGAATCAATGCCGGGTGTTTGATCGAGCTGGCGAATCAGTTCGCCGATCAGCGGCATGCCGCCGGCCGGAGCACGAACCACCACCGCGTTGACGTTGTTGTCGGCGGTGATCACAGCACCGTTCAAAATTCCCGAATCGAGAATCGGGTTGCCGGGCGAATTGAGCGAAACGATTGACAGCGAAGTTGCCGCGGTCGTCGTGTCACCAGCGATGTTTTCGGGCTCACCCGAGATCGCATCTTGCAACACCTCGACCATGTCTTCCGCTCGAGCGTTGGTCAAAGGGAAGACTTTGATCTCAGCGGTCGAGGGAATCTTTTGAACGTCAATTTCTTCCACCAAACGTGTGACTTCGGCGAGGTCACGCGGCGATGCACTGACGATCAGCGAGTTGGTTCGATAGTCGGCAGAAATCCGAACGCGAACGCCTAGACCGGGCCGATTTTCTTCATCGCCACCGGGCTGGTTGGTGAAGAACGTTTGAATGGTGGCTTCGGCGTCGGTGGCCGATGCGTGTTGCAAACGGAAGACTCGCAAACGATCCGTTTCGGGGATCGGCTGGTCGATCTTCTCGATCAAGTCGTTGACCGCTTCGATGGCTTCCTTGCGACCGATCAACAACAACGCGTTGGGCGAGTCGAGAGCGGTGATGCTGACATCGCCTTGGCGAGCCGACAATACGTCTTCGTAAAGCTGCGTCAACAATGCCGCGACGGCGTTGGAATCGGCGTGCTGAAGCTGACGCACTTCGATCTCAGGCTGAGTCAGCTTGCTCTTCTCTTCGATGTCTTTGACGATATCCATGACGCGTTGGATATCGCGTTTGTTGCCTTTGACGATGATCAGTCCCGATTCAGGAACAAACTGAATCTCGGGATCACCGATTGGGCCGGCGGGATCTTCGCCTTCCGCGTTGGGATCAGCCGCGGCAACATCTGCTGCCCCATCCGGTGCCGCGTTCCCGCCTTCGTTTTGGAAGGCCGCGGTGCGGAAGTTTGGCTGGGTTCGGTTGGATGCGGGTCGTGCTGATGTGCCCGATCCCGTTTTGGGATCCAGATCTCGCAACAAACGGATCGCACGTTGCACCGAAGAGATCTTCGCATGCTGCAACATGTAGACGCGAGTTTCTTCACCGGCAAAACGCGGTGCTTGGTCGATCGCTTGGATCGTCTTGCGCCACGTGTTGTGCATCATCGGGCTGGTCGTCAGCGTGACCGCGTTGGCACGACGATCGACTTCAACTCGAGTCGCACTGCCGCCACGTTTTTCCATCGTCAACGTGAACGATGCTCGCTCGCCGTTTCGGCTGGTCGTCACCGGAACGTCTTCGCCAGCGATGATTCGCAGAGCGTCTTCGACTTCTCGCCAAGTGATGTTGACCAAGTGCACGGTAATCGGCGTTGCGGCCTGTGAACCGGCGGCTTGAGCCATGTTGCTGGACAAGGTCGCTGCGTCTGCGGCGATGCGGCTTTGCAGATTCGGCGGTGCCAGAACCAACAGTCCTCCACCTGGACGATCGTCCGGAGTGATCGTCACACCCGGCTGATCGAGATATTGCAGACTCAGACGTGTCGCCACCGAATCGGCCACCGAGGCTGGCACCTTGAGATGCTTCAGCTGCGGCTCATTGGGACGCTGAGCGGAGACGCCCATGGCTGTCGACGTCGCGATTGCCAGAGCAAGTGCGACTCGTTTTGCGGTCGCCAACTTTGCGGAACGCTTCCGTTGATTGAATCGAATGAGCTTGCCGGTCACGGTGCCACCTTGTGTTCGAATGAATCGGCGACCGAGTTTTCTCGCTCACCGGTGCAGAAAGCTCCTCTGCACAACCCGTTACTTCGTCACAACCGGACCAATCACTGCAATCAAATTGAGAGGCAGCGTCGGTTGTTACAAAACGCAAGGACACAAAAACGGCACAAAAAAAGCCCCCTCGTCAGGCACCGCTTGTAAAAACGGCAACCACACAGGGGGCTAATTCGTTGAAATTTTCAATCAAGTACGGATGAGAGGATTCGAACCTCCACGCCCTTATCGGGCACTAGATCCTGAGTCTAGCGCGTCTGCCAATTCCGCCACATCCGCGGGCAAAGCGGCAGGATATCGTCTCAACTCGATGTCGACAAGTCGCTTCCTGCTGGTCGTGGACACCTCTCGCCGAGGAACGGTTGAAAAATAACTGTTGAGTATTTTGTGCCGGAATCACCGATTGAATGCTCTGTCTGCTAGGCACCTGACGCTCGCCTCCCGCTCACTGGTAACCTCGACCGGATGAACCACAGCCCCCTTCCATGCCGCCCCAAATCATCCGTTCCAGACTCAGCCCCCGACCACGCGATTGAGCTACGCAGTCGTTGCCGAGGAGTGGTTCCGCTGGATGCGATTTGGTCGCCGTGGATGATGCAGTTGGCTGCCGAAGCCGATCAAGTCAAACAGCTGATTGAGTTTCACGGCTCACCAGTCAACGTGTTGTCGGCCGATCCCATGCGGTCCAACATCGCCGACCTTCAAAAAGTCGCCGAGCGTGCCAACGTGCTGCTGCATATTCACTTCGCTCGCAAAGCCAACAAGTGTGCCGAATTCGTCCGCACCGGACTGTTGGAATCCATCGGCTTTGATGTCGCCAGCGATTCCGAATTGGAAGAAACACTCGATGAGCTACATGGATCGCCGCAGCATCCTTCGAAGGATCCAATTCTGTGCACCGCTGCGGTCAAACCAGCCAGCTTGATTCGCTCGTGCGTGTTGAACGACGTCGTGCTTGTGATCGACAACGAAGATGAACTCGCGACCCTGCGTGAAACACTTGCTGATTTGGGACCAACCGCACCGAAAGCCAGAATCGCGTTCCGTCTGCAGCATTGTCCGAACAAGTTCCCCGGCCTGCCGTCGCGGTTTGGAATGCCAGCCGACGAATTGACTCTGCTGGCAAAATCAATTGGTGGAGACGCTCGCATTCAGGTCGTTGGCATCCATTTCCACGTCCACCGGTCTCACGAGCAATTCGCACCATCGTTCACCACATCGCTAATTGAAGAAGCACTCCACGTCGTCGATCGAGTTCGAGGACTTGGGCACACGGTCGCGTGGTTGGACATTGGCGGCGGCTTTCCCGTCAACTATCTCCGCGATCAAATGCAGTGGAAGCGTTTTTTCACAAAAGCTCTCGCCTCCGTGGAAACAAACGGCCGTTTCGCTTCGGATCGAAAACTGACGTGGAACCAGCGTCCGCTAGCCGACATCGATCCGGCATGGCAACCGCTCAGCGCGGCGAATTGGTTTCGCGCCGTGCTCACGCCATCACTCTCTTACGAAATCAACCGGCGAGAACTGATTTTGAAATGCGAACCTGGCCGAGCCCTGCTGGATGGATGCGGCGTGACGGTCGCAGAGGTCTTGTTCGTCAAACGCGACCGAAATCAAGACCATCTGATCGGCCTGATGATGAACAGCTCGCAATGCCGAACAACCCGCGATGATTTTCTGGTCGATCCGATCGTCATCTCCGCCTCGAAGGCATCAGCGGAGCAAACGAAAAAGACTGATCACGCAGAGATGGAAGGCTACTTCGTCGGTGGCTACTGCACCGAGTCAGAGTATCTGATGCAGCGAAAGTTTCGATTTCCAAACGGTATTTCGCGTGGCGACTTCGTGCTCATTCCCAACACCGCCGCCTATCAGATGCATTTTGCCGAGAGTCGGGCTCACCAAATGCCATTGGCGGAAAACGTTTTTATCTGATTGAACACCGTCACCAAAGCAAAAACGCGAACACCCCGGATTGGGACGCTCGCGTTGCTAGATTGAACAGTTGACTCAGACTTAACGATTCGGATCAGCTACCCGCTTTGGGCAGATCGGTGTGGGCATTGGGGCCGAAGTAACGCAGACCAACCAAAGGTTCGCTGCCCAGGTTCTCGATCTCGACACCGTTGGTGGCTGCAACGTGGCTGATGAACACTTCGTCGGTCGTGTTCTCGCCGAAGCGAATCATCGCAGGCGTTTGCAGATCCAAGTTTCCGATTCGGCCGCGGCCTTGCACGGTGATCCAGCTGCTCGCCGCACCGTCTTTCAAAACGCACTTGGCACCGGGAGCAATCGTCAGCTCTTTGGCGCTGAACAATTGCTCGCCATCGACCGTGCCGTAAACGATCCACAAATCTTCATAGCCATCGCCGCTGCGTTTTTCGTCGCGAACTGGCTCGAGATAATTGCTGTTTTTGAAGTGGGTGTCGACGTTCTTGTCCCAATCCAACTGCCCGACGATGAAATCGAGGTCTTGGTGTTTGTCTTCGGGCATGTCTTTGACCAGCAACGACCAAGGCACATAGCGGCCTTCGACGATCGATTGGTACATGCCGAACACGTCGCTGCCCCATTGTGGCTCGTACGTGCACAACGAACCCGGTGCGTGCAAGACTCCCGGTGGGATCAACCAACCCGTGCCTCGTTTCAGGCGGTAAGCACGGCTGAGGTCCAAAATGCCGTTGTCGCCTTCGTTCCAATTTTCCAAGCAACGACGAACGTCTTCGGGTTGGGTGCCTGGCTCCAAGCCCATGAACGTGTACGAGAAATTGTTGTCGACGTTGTTCAGCTGTGGCGGGAAGTAATAACTTTCCGGCTTGCCTTCCTGACCGACCAGCTCCGCGTCTTCGAACGACTGGTGCATGTGGTGGGGGATGGGGCCCATGTTGTCAAAGAATTTCGAATACACCGGCCAACGGTTGTACTTCGAATAAATTGCTTCGCCGACGATGTCGTTGCCGCGTTCGGCGACCGCATCCTTCAACATGAATTTTTTGCCTTCGAACAAGCAAAAACTTTGACCTTCGTGCCACACTCGGCCTTCGTTGGCCGCGTCGGTGGTGCTGCCGAACCAACGTTCGTCAATTCCGCCTCGATCCGCACCAAAGCGATAGTAATCCGATGGATGCAGTTTGATCCGGCGTCCAGGGTGCAGGAACGAACGCGGAACCCAGGTCGGAGTCAACCGCAGTACACCACCATGGGCGTCCATGGCAGAATCGAGGATACTGGAAACGCTGTCGCCCTGGATTAATCCTTCGTCTAACTTCACGGTGCTCATCGGGTGCTCGGTTGGGAGGCGGTGGAGATGGGATGATGAATGATAATTAGCATGGAACACAATCAGCACGAATTGCGCCCAGACCGTTTCCAGGACATGTTTTAGGCCGCAGCGAAGGTCTATACAAGTTCAGAGGCCGGGTCCAGAATGCCCCGGCTTCGCACGCCACCCTCGAATTGAATTGGAAGCCCTTCATGGCCACCGAATCCATCGTTGTCCGAGAAGTCGATGACCGTGACCAACGCATCCAGTGGGACACGAACAGCCCGCTGCACCTGGATTTGTCGACCCGAGTCGGTGATTGGACGGTCCGGCACGGAATCTTTCGCGGCGGCGTCAGCGAAGGCGTCGAAATCGTACGTCTGAAGAACAGTCGCATGCACGTCGACGTTCTTCCGACGCGCGGCATGTCGATTTGGCGAATCGAGTGCGATGGAATTCGTTTTGGCTGGCATTCACCAGTCAACGGACCGGTTCACCCGAACCACGTTCCCGTATCGGAACCCAGCGGATTGGGTTGGTTGTCGGGATTCGATGAACTTGTCGTGCGATGCGGGCTAGAAAGCAACGGTGCCCCTCAGCACGATGCCAACGGAAAACTCGAATACCCGCTGCACGGGCACATCGCCAACACGCCCGCGGATTCGTTGTCGCTTGAGTTTGACGAAGCTAGCGGCCGCGTCGAATTGATCGCCGAAACCATCGAAACACGCCTGTTTTTCAAGCGTTTTCGAATGCGTTCGCGAATTCGCGTCCATGCCGATCGTACGGAAGTTGAACTGCTCGACGACGTGACGAACGAACTCGCCATGCCGCGAACGATGCAAATGCTCTACCACATCAATCTGGGATCGCCCGTCCTTGGCGAGAACAGTCGCCTCGTTTCAACGCTTGATGAACTGGCTCCCAAAGACGCTCACGCGGCAGAACAAATTGACCGTTGGGATGAATTCGATGGTCCAACCACCGGCGAAACCGAACGTGTTTACTTTGGCCGACCTCGGGCCGATGAAACCGGTTACACACACGCGATGTTGATGTCTCCCAAACAGAAACGCGGCTTCGCGGTCAGCTTCAAAACGTCCACCTTGCCCGCCTTCGTCTTATGGAAAAACACCGCGGCCGAAACGGATGGCTACGTGACCGGATTGGAACCTGCAACCGGTTTCCCAAACCGACGCGGATTCGAAGAACAACAGGGCCGATTGGTTGACATCGGTGCCGGCGAAACAAAATCCTTCCGCATCAAATTGCGTCCTCTGATGGATGCGGATTCCGTCGAAGCCACCCGACAAAAGATCCAATCGCTCTCCGATGAAGGCGAGCCGACTGAGATTTCGCAAGAACCGCGAAGCGATTGGACGGACCTCAATGGCTGAGCCAGAACAGCTGGGGCCTTACCAGATTGAAAGCGTCATCGGTCGCGGTGGCATGGGATCGGTCTACCGAGCCAAGCACGCGAAGTCCGGCGAAGAAGTCGCGGTGAAGTTGATCGCTCAACACGTTGCCGACGACATGCGTTTTCGCCGACGATTTGACGCGGAAGTCGAAACCCTGCGACGATTGCGGCATCCGGGAATCGTTCGCTTGATCGGCTACGGCGAAGAGGCCGGACAACTTTTCTATTCCATGGAACTGGTTCGCGGCGAAACACTCCAAAAACGAATTCGCGATGTCAAACGCCTGGGTTGGTTACCAACCTTGGACATCGCAACGCAGGTTTGCTCCGCTTTGAAACACGCTCACGACATTGGAGTGATCCATCGCGACCTCAAACCAGCCAACTTGATTCTGACCGACGCTGGCGAAGTCAAACTGGTGGACTTTGGAATCGCCAAACTATTCGGCTTCGGCGAACAAACCCTGCACGGATCGGTGCTCGGGACCGCTGACTACATGGCTCCCGAACAAGCCGGCAGCCATTCGATCACACCTCGCACCGATTTATATGCACTCGGCAGCGTGATGTATGCGATGCTGGCTGGGCGAGCCCCATTCGCGGGAAAAAAAGTCACGCAAGTCGTCGAGGCCCTGCAACGCGATCGTCCGGTTCCATTGGATCTGATCAACCCAGACATCCCGGCCGAAGTCGTCGAGATCGTCCACCAATTGCTAGAAAAAGATCCGGCCGACCGTCCCCCGACCGCCCTCGCGGTGATGAATCGCCTGAAGGCCACCCGCGCGGGATTGCAGCGTGGCCGCACGCTGAACGAACAAGCCTCCCGCACGCAACTCGGCGACGAAGACTTCACGCCCGAATTGCCACCCAACTTGGCTGGCGATTTGGACACACGAGGCCACCATCACACCGACGCCTCTCGCGAGGTTTCGCCAGATTTGCCGACCAATGAAACCGGTGGTGATCATCCGACCGGACGACGCGTTGTGGCGGGCGACCACCCGAGCAACCTTGCCGATCCGCTGACCGATCCGGCGATGACCAGCACCAACGATTCGGCGACTCAATCCAAAGGAAACAACGAACCGGTCAAGACTCATTTTCAAACGATTGATTCCAATTCGCCTCCCGGTGGCTATCTGTCAGACCTGCATCGCGCTGAAGGCTCGGAATCCAATTGGGTCCAGTGGGCTTCGATCGCCGGCATGGTTTTGATTCTTTTCGGTGGCCTGGGATTGTTCGCTTACTCGATCCGAACTCCTTCCGCATCGACTTTGTTTGAGTCCTTTCAAGCCGCCGAAGTGAACGGAGACCTCGGCTCACAATCATCACGCATGACTCAGTTCTTGAATGCGTATCCGGATGACGAACGTGCCGACCAAGTTCGCGAGTGGCAACGTTCGGTCGAACTCGAATCGACCTATCGACAGCTGAAGAACCGAGCGAGGACGGCGGGTGGTTCATCCAAGATGCCTCCCGCGGAACAGTCACTGTTACAAGCCTTGTCCCTGCGAGAAACATCCACCGCCGACGCGGCAGAACAACTGCAAGCGTGGCTGGATGTTTACTCCATCGAAGTGGATCCCGAATCCGCCGGGTACGTCATGTCTCCCGGCGACAAACTCAAGCACCGACTTCGGCAACGAGAGCTTGAGCAATTGGAAGTACTGGTTCGTGATGAACTCAAGCGATTGAAAGAAGATCCATCCGACCACATTGCCAACAGTCAGCGGGAACTCGCCCTGCGTTCACGTCTCACGACCGCACTCCGACTCCCGCGCGATCAGAAAACGCGAGTGTTGGAAGGCATCATCACGCTCTACGGAGACCAAGAATGGGCGGCAGAAATTGTCAGCGAGACCAAACAACAATTGGAAACAATGGAGTGAACCAAACGGGACGACATCCGTGATCACTCGCCGCATCCACCTCACTCACCGCTCTCATTCTCTGAAACGACTAGTTCAGCGGTTTCGGCATCTTGGTTCTCCGAGAGACTCTCGTCTTCAGCGGTGCCCTCGCTCGCTTTCAATTCCTTCGCTTGGATCACTGCCTCACTCGCCTCTTCGATGATCTCAATCAACTCGTTGCGATGCTCTCGAGTTTCTTGGTCTCCAACCTCCAACTCGCGAAGTTTCTCAAACGTATCCAGCATGTGGGCGAGCGTCTCTTCGTCCTCAAACATGAGACGTTCGCGTAGGTATTCCAGACTTCTTGTACCCTGATACCATCCTTTCTGTCGCATCGCGATTTCGTCGGCTTGCACCATTAACCTGTCAACGATCCAGCGGTCCGCATTGGATTTCTGAATCGCGTCGGCAATGAGCGAAATTTCCGGCAATCCATCGCCGCGATCTGGATACTTCGGTGGTGGATCCCATACCTCCGGATACGCGTCCTCTCCCGATGCTTGCATCGTCGCGATCGCTTCTTCGACGGCCCCCTCGCGAAGCAACGAATCCACCTGTGCCGAGCGAACCAGATTTGGTTGAAAGAACATCGCGGCGAACAATAGAACTGCACCCGAAACAGCGGGCCAAAGCCAAACGATCTTTGGCATTGAAACGTTGCGTGAGGCAACCTCCTCGAAACGATGTTTCGGGTTGCTCGACATCCCGATGGAAGCCAACGCGGCAAGCAACACCGGAATGATGCCGTAGAAACATCCCCCCGCGACCGTCGACTGATAGTTCACCAGAATCTGCTGAGTTTGCGTCAACCGAATCCCACCCATCAACGACACCATCGACAACTGTGCCGAAAGAAGTGCGAAGAACGCGATGACCATGCACGGGACCAAGATCCAAAACAGTGGCACGAACCATCGAAGACCAAACTGAATGGCAACGACACGGCTGAACAACAACACTCGCCAGATTGAAACGATTGACAGCAGCGCCAAATTAAAACGCAGCGACACGACTTCATCCGCCATGGTCTCGATTGGAATCGCGTACATCCAAGCCAGCGGCGCGGTCATCCAATATCCAACCAGAAAGATCCGGTAATCCCGGATCGAATTGCTTCGCGGATCACGTTTGACACCGGTCAATGCCAAACAGATTTGCACAGTGAAAAACAAAACGGTGCAAATCACCAACGAAGCGGCAAACGGCCCAAGCAAATCTTGCGGTGCATGCATCCAACTGACCGCATCGTATTCGCGAGCCATGGCCGCGGTCGCAACCAAAGCGAAGGCCAGCAGAAGCGACATTCGGCAACGCAACACGCGTCGGATCGACGTTTCGACTCCGAACAGAAACAGCAACGGATCTCGCAGCCGCATCGTCGTTGGCTCACTGTCAGGTGAGTCGCTCATACCTGGTTTCTCGCGGTGCGTCGGGAGGATCGAATCTTCTTTTGAATGGAATCGCGTCGTGCCTGAGCCTCCGGACGAAACACTCGCTCGACCAAGTCATTGAACTCGTTTTGCAATTGCTCGGCCGTCATCTGATCTGGCTGATAAACCACGTCAAACAACGTGTACCTGGAGAAGTCACCGGGAAGCAACCGCTTCGATTGCGACAACGATTTGTAAAGGCTGGTTCCCGGAAACGGTGTCTGCAACGTCAACTGAATCTCACCCATCGGAGCTTCTTCCAAGAAGTCTCCCAGTCGAGCGATTGATGCCTTCGTTTCTCCGTCCGCTCCGACGATCAAACAGCCGTTGACGACGATGCCAGCTTCTTGAATCGCAACGACCGCCTCCAGCAGACGTTCCCAATCCGCGTTCTTGGCTCCCATGCCTGGATAGCGAAACACGCTGGACTCCAACCCAATCAAGATCTGTCGACATCCACTCTCCGATATTTGCTGTAGCAATTTCGGCTGCTTCGCGATTCGCCAATCGGATTCTGTGAACCAACGCGCACCATGGCGACGGAGTGATTCCAACATCGGTCCATGATCGCGACCACTGGCGAAAGTATTGTCATCGGCCAACTCGATCCACGGTCGCGATTGCTGGAGTGAGATCGCCTGCAGTTCCGCTTCGAACCGCTCATCCGGTTTGACCCTGGCCGGCCCAAGCATTCGGCTTGCCGCGCAGAACGAACACGCCCATGGACAACCTCGCATTGATTGAATCGTGTACCGCGGTGGCGAGTGTTCTCCCAACAAATCCCATCGCGGCAATGGCGAATCCGCGAGTGAGAACGATCCATCAGCTCGATAGGACGCAGTGGTCGTTCCCTGTATCACATCCGCCAACAAATTCGCGAACGTGCTTTCTCCGTCGCCCTGAACGACAACATCAAAATGCGGGCGACAATGTTCGGGTGCCGCCGTCGCGTGCAATCCGCCGATCACAGTTGTCACGTTGGGACGCTGTACCAGTCGACTGATTCGTGCCGCACGATCGGCCGAGGGAGTCAGCGCCGAAAAAGCGACAACTCGCGGCGGAGTCGACGAAGACTTCCCAGACAAAATCCGTTCGGCCACCTCGCGTTCTCGTGTGACACCGTCATCCAAGACCAGTTCGATATCCCACGTCTCCGGTACCAACGCGGCAATGGTCAGCAAGCCAAGCGGAGGCAATTGCGACAGAGCGGACGCGCGGCGAGCCAATCCGGGCAGCTTCAATCCGCGTTGAAGCAATTCCTCATGCCCCACTCGCAATCCACTCATCGAGACCAACGTCAATTTTGGTTTCGGCACCGGCACCTCCATCGTGAACTGGATGGCGACATCATCGCCCTGAACGTTCATGATAAACTACCTGGGTCCCGTCCGAATTCGCTCCGTGAGTCTGTTTCAATGAATCAACGTCGATCGTCCTGTTTGCGTCTCTTGTGTGTTTGCGTTGGCTTGGAAGCCGGTTTGTTTTGCTTCGGCTCTTCGGCAATGGCCCAAGATGCCGCCACGGTCGAACGACAATTCTTGATTCCGGAAACCAACGACTCGATGGCCGGTGAGGGTCCCGTCCGTCGCTATGACTGGATGAAGAATTTGTGGCAGAAACGTCGATCCACTTTTGCCTCGCGCGTGCAACAAGACCAAAACGCAATCGTTTTCCTTGGTGACTCCATCACTCAAGGTTGGGGAGACGATTTCCGTGGAGCGTTCGGCGATCGTAAAGTTGCCAACCGCGGCATCAGCGGCGATACGACTCGCGGCATGCTGTATCGATTGAAAGAAGACGTGCTGGACGTGAATCCCGAAGCGGTCGTCATGCTGATGGGAACAAACGACTTGGAGGAGCATGCCACGCCGAAGACCATCGCCGGAAACGTTCGGTTGATTCTCAAAGAATTGCAGACGCACGATTCGGAGATGCCAATCGTGATTTGCCTCGTGATGCCAAGCAGTGAAACGAAGTCACGTCCCGCTGGCAAAATCAAACGCCTCAACAAATTGCTGACCGAGATCGCCAATGAAAACGATGGCGTGCACCTGGTCGATACATGGACGCCATTCGCAAACGAAAATGGCGACGCCAAGAAAGAGGAGTTTCCCGACTTGCTACACCCAAACGATGCGGGCTATCAAAAGTGGCAGGCGGCACTCGAACCCACTTTGAACAGACTGAATCTGTAATAGCCATCCGGCATCAAATCGCCGACCAACCATCACGCGACGAGTCCTCGCCTGCTAAATCACTGCCCAGCGAATCACTGCCCAGCCATTTTCGCGATGGTCTCTTTGATCATCTTCGCGACGGTCTCGAGGTTTCCTGCCCCCGGCACCAACGATGAAGCGATCCAAGGCCGTTCGTTGGAACTGGCACGAAAGGCACAAGGCAAAGGGATCAGCTCGAGCGAAGACGCCTTGGCCAACCGCATCGCTCGCGGCATATGAAACGCGCTGGTGATCAACCCGACCTTGAGCTCTTCCGGCGAGTCGCCGTTGCCCTGGCGAAGTTCGTTCATTTCCGACGACGGTGAATCCATCAACTGCTTGAGCGAACGCATTTCCGCTTGAGTGTTAACGCCTTCGATCCGTACGATCACGTCTTCCGGCACGCCCAGCGACATCAGCAACTGAGTCGACTGTTTCCACGGCGGTTCATACCCATCGGTGGAAGATCCTGTCACGATGATTTTCCGTGTCGCCCCCGCATGATACGCCTGAGCCGCCGAGATGACTCGTTCGCCATCTCGCCCCAATTCGTAAAACCCGGGTGCGATGGCGGACGAACCGCCACCAAGCACGACGACCGCATCAAACGGTCGATCGAGATCGCGTTGCTCCAACGCAGGGCTTGGTTCCGTTTGCAACGGACTCTCAACGCGGCCGCTCATCCAGTTCGCGAAATCGCCGTTGCCGACGATCCACCAAAGAATGAAGCAGGCGAACCAACCGAGGGCCTTGGCCGCGGATTGTGTTCCACGTCGCCATTGCCGGACCGCAAACACCGTCAATGCCAACATCCCCAGCCACACCAAACCAACGGGCTGGATCAGATCCGTTCCACATCGCATTCCAGCCACGAAGCCTTGTTGCATCCAGGTCACCACAACCAGCAACAAAACAAGAGCAGCCGGAACGATCAATGACACAACCACGTCGGACCAGGAGGTTCGTGATCCGATGGAAGAGTGAACCGGTTCGTCGGCGTTAGCCGCATGAGATGAAGATGAATTCATCCCAACCATCATACTGACACACCGAAAAATGTCCTGCCCTGCGGGCAATCAGCCAACAAAAAACCCCGACCGCGATCAACCGAACAATCGCAGCCGAGGCAATCGGAATTTCGTCGTTAGCCGACTGGTCAAGCCGAAGGAATGTCCAGGTTAATCTCGTTCGAACCGGACTCGACCGTCACCATGTCTGGAAGCGTGACTTCCTTTGGTGGTTCCATCCCCTTTGAACGCGATCGCGATTTGCTGGGACTTTCCGCGGGGCCGCTCGGCATGCTGGGTGCTCCCATACCTCCGGTCATGATCTTGACTCGGTGCTGCCCGTGACTGCTCCCGGTTGATCCTGAGCGTACTCCAATGTGTATCGTCCCTCTTGATCCGACTTGCCAAACGACTGCCGGCCGCTGACGGGATAAAACGTGATCGAGGCTCCAGGAACCGGCGTCCCTCCCATGCTGACCACACCAGAAACCTCTCCGATCTCGGGCCCCGATGGGCCACATCCGGACAAAGCACCCAAACAACCGATGAGCAAGACGAACGAGCCCAGCAACTGTTTCCGTCGACTTCGATTCTGTTTATTCAACATTGCCACTTGATTCAGGTTCATCATTCAAGTCCTTCCATCGCCGACCGGTCTGCTCGATCCATCAACGCCGTGTAGATTTCGAACTGGATGCTGTCGGTGATGAATTGCACCGACCCGTCGGCCATTACGAACTGGGCACCGCCGTTGTGTTGCGATCGAAACGCGGTGTTATTGAATGCGGTTTCCATTCCGTTCTTTTCCCAACCGCCGTTCCATCTCAATCCGCCCCACGATGGCCAATCATCGCCGGAGTAGTTGATGGGATAACGAGTCACGACGTAATTGTTTTTCGAGCTTGCGGCAGTTGCGGTTCCACATGACCACATGCCGCCAAGAGCCGATCCGGCACGGTGATCGTTGAAGCCTCCGTGAACTCCACCTTGCTCACCCACCGCGATGGTGTGTGATGTCCCGTCTAGCAGCGAAGCGAATCGGGTCTCAGTACCGGGCCACGGTGTACCAAATCGCAACTTCATACCAAAGAAACCGTTGTCAGCATGAACTCCACCCCAATCCCAAACTGCGGTCGGGTGATCGTCGATGGTTCCGCCGGTGAAGTTGCAACCGCTATTGCCGGCATAGTCAGGAATCTGAACTTCCAGATTTTCAGGAGCTCCCAACGCTTGAGTCGCATCGTTTGTGGGATACAGATTCGTTTTCGCAAGCACACTCGATGGGCACCAAAACCCTGGCACGCGTGCTTGATTCATTTCTTCCCAGTGGACAACCGGTGCGGCCCAACCCGCGTTCACATTGTCGAACGACGACGCAGAGAAATCGATCCCGTCATAGATGGCTGATTGTTCCAACTGCGGCAAAATGGCGATGAACCATGACGACTTCCTTGCCCAACCATTGGCGGTGTAATTCTCAGGTCGCCCCGAGGCCGGGAAGGACTTAAACGCGGAGTGATAGTTGTGAAGTGCCAACCCGATCTGCTTCATGTTGTTGCTGCAGCTCATCCGGCGAGCTGCCTCGCGAGCAGACTGCACAGCAGGCAGCAGCAAACCGACCATCACTCCGATGATCGCAATGACGACCAGCAGCTCGACCAAGGTGAAACCACGTCGTGTGGGAATCGTGTGATCGGCGCCGTCCGTACAAACGTGGCAACGCGATGACATAGTCGGATACATCAACATCGGACTCTCGATAAGACAGGGATTTGGTGGGAAGGCATCAAGCGAACTCGAGCCTTTGGATTCCCTGGTGTCACGCAACCATCATTCCGACACACAAAACCTCGATTTCGCGATCACACCATTTACAAACCATTCGCTTAAAAATGCGCACACGAGAAAATCGGCTTCGACTAACGCCCTGCAAACCGACTTAAAGCGAGTCGCTAGGTGTCGCAATTCGCCCTCTATAGAACGCAAAATCTTTATTTTTTGGTCAGTTCTTACATTTCGTTTGCGGGGCGAGCGGCTCCCACTTCTCTCGAAACTTCCAGCCTGCATGGCAGATTCGCATTCTTGTTTAAAAACATTGCGGCAACGCCCAAATTTCAAGCGACCTGTCGCCACGGATTGGCGGTGCTTATCACTCAGTTTCAATCTGCTCCACCAGCCCGCAATTCATCGGCTTGAGTTTGAGCCGGCAACTCATCCTGTTAGTTCGCTCCATGTGTGTCAGCGACAACGAACAACTCAGCAGCAGTTGAATCGAACACCAGTTGATCGAAAGCCACGTCACACAGACAGCAAACTTCAACCAGCTCGTCCGCATCGCGACGGTCAGGCGGAAGACTGCTAGACTGAGTTGGTTGCATCCCAGTCGTTAAAACGGAGTCCACGGACGTGTTGGTTGTTTCCGAGCTGTCGAAATCGTATCCCACCGCGGGCGAACCGCTGTCCGTCTTGCGAGGCGTCAACCTCGAGCTTTCCCCCGGACAATCTGCCGCGATTGTTGGCCCGAGCGGAAGTGGCAAGACTACGCTGCTTCAAATTCTTGGAACGCTCGACGAACCCGACTCCGGGTCCGTCCAAATCAACGGCCAAGATCCGTTTGCTCTCGATGCACGCGAGCGAGCTGCCTATCGAAACCAAACGATCGGTTTCATCTTTCAGGATCACCATTTGTTGCCACAACTGTCGGTAACAGAAAACGTTCTCATCCCCGCATTGGCAAATGGAAAACCAACCGGCGATGACGCGACGCGTGCAGCGGAACTGATCGATGCCGTTGGATTGTCTCATCGAGCCACCCACCTGCCTCGCGAATTGTCGGGCGGGGAACGCGAACGTGTCGCCATCGCCCGAGCCTTGCTGATGCAACCGTCCGTTGTATTGGCGGACGAACCGACCGGCAACCTGGATTCGAAAACCGCCAAGACGATCACGGAATTGTTGCTGCGTTTGCAAGCTGAGCAGAACACGGTGTTGGTGACCGTCACTCACTCGCTGTCGTTGGCCGATGACATGAACGAGCGTTTCGAGTTGGTCGATGGTGCATTGGTACGCCGCGAACGATTCGGCATCACCGCATGACATCGACTCTTTCCCCAGAAACACTGCAACAGATCAAACGACTCGATCTGCGTGCCCGCATGGTCGTGCGAGGGTTCTTGCAAGGATTGCACAGCAGTCCGCTTCAAGGGTTCTCGGTCCAGTTCAGCGATCACCGTTTGTACAATCGCGGCGACGATCCAAAGCTGATCGATTGGTTGGTGTATGCCAAAACGGACAAGCACTACATCAAACGGTTCGAAGCGGAAACCAACCTGAACGGTTTTCTGTTGATGGATCTATCGAAGTCGATGGGTTTCCGCCAAGGAACCTCGATGACGAAGTTCGAGTACTCGACGTGCTTGGCGGCCGCACTGACATATCTGATGTCTTTGCAAAAAGATCCCGTCGGATTGCTAACCTTCGACGACAAACTGCGAGCGATCTTGCCCGCCCGCAGCCGACGCGGGCACCTCGGAGATGTCTTGGCGGCCCTATCCGGGATGACTCCCGAGGGCACCACGGAACTGCCGCGATGCTTGGTCCAGGTCGCCGCGATGCTGAAACAACACAGCCTCGTGATGTTATTCTCTGACTTACTGGGCGATCCGGAAGAAACGCTCGCGGCGCTCGCTCGTTTGCGGCACGGTGGCCATGACGTGATCGTCTTTCATGTCCTCGACGACGCCGAGGTTCGTTTTCCTTACGACGGTCCCGTCGAATTCGAAGACCCCGAGACAGGCGAACTGGTCACGGTCGATGCGACCGGGTTCCGAGCCGAGTACCTCGATCAAATCGCCGCTTTTCGCGAAACGTATTCCCAAGGCTGTTCCGCCTTGCGAATCGATTACGTGCCGCTGGACACCAGCATGCCGTTTGACCGTGCGCTGACCGAGTACCTGCAGCAACGCCAAGCAAGGTTCTAGGTAGTCGGATCCGCGCCGGCATAAACCTTGCCATCGGCGCCATCCCAACTGTACGCAACACCAGAGCGATTCCACGCACCTGTTGCGAACAATGGATCGATTGTGCCGGGTGGCAAACCGCGACAGCCACTTTTTTCGGGAGCGTTTGACCGACCCTCACCAACCAAGGGGTACTTTTGTCTGGGCACTGTCTCGAAACGTGTGAGCGGCCCAGCAATCGCTCCCCAGCTCACATCAAACAACCTTCCAATTCAATCTCGAGACAACGCCCCGGTCTCACGCTTTCTCCTTTCCGGCCACGCGAGTCATGTCTTCCCTGGGCGTCACGTTCGATATCCTCACGACACACTCATCGCCCAGCGCTGGCGAAGTGTTGCAGCTAGGTGCCACAAGTGACGACCAACCAACACGTCAAAATTGCTTGCGAGCAATGGCACATCGCAAAGACGTGAAGTCGTTGAACTGGTTGATCAATCGCTTTGAGAAATACCACGACGACTTGCTTTCAGCGCTGACGACCAAGTCCGGCAAACTCGATGCAGGCTACTTGGGCACGGCGGTCACCAAGCAACTGGGCAAGGACGGTTGGAACCAAGCCATCGGATTGCGACTGATCGACATGGTCGACTGCCTCAATCAAACCGCTTCACTGGCGAGACTGATCGACCTCGCACAAAACCACGAAGACTCGCTCATCCGAGCGGCCTCGGGCGAAGTCACCTTGTCACTCGCCAGCCCGCTGTCCAAAGCGGTTCGACACCGTGGCGACGGAGAACGAATCAATCCTGAATTGGAACGTTTTCGCCAATCCATCGCGGAACTGTTGGGTGAAGCGGTCGAGCGATACAACGATCACCGAAACACCGATCTACTGGATGCGTTTCTGGTCATCTCGGATTGGAACGATGCACTGTTCCAACGTTTGATGAGTGACGAATCGCCGACCCAAGAGACGCTGCTTCGTCGCATGCGTACCAGCGAACATCAATCTGTGCTGCAACTACTGGCAGGTTTCATTCGGCGGCGCAAAATCCCCGGACCGGTGATCGGTCTGCTGCTGCGCCGTCACGATGCCAAGTTCTGCGAGACACTGCTCGAAACCATCAGTGACCTTCCGACGCCAGTCACCGCGATCAATCTGCGCGAATACGGCCTGCCGGATTGTCTGCGTGGCGGCGAGTCATTCATGCGTTCACTCGGAAGCGATCGCGACGGGGCGATGTGCAACGCCTACTCCATCGCGATGCCCCACGAACCAGAATCAATCCATTTGGTGATTGCAATGCTGGAACGAGGCGGCCCCTCCGCCATCCGCACCGCCGAACTTTGCCTTAAACGCATCGAAGCACCGGAATTGGCAGACTGGATCGACGTGCTGGAAGATTCGCTCGAACAACAGACCGCCGCGGATGCTGCCAACGACGATTCCGCAACGGTTGGTCGGAAGAGTGATTTCGATCGCCCCCTTCAGCTTCTCGACGACTTGATTGCGCTGTCCGATCACGAATCAAAACCGCTGGCCGCCGCGGCACAGTCACTGCTCACTCATTTGAACACTGCCGAAGTGCTTCCAATTTTCGGGGATTTGTCACCGGAAGTCGGAAAGCAACTCGGGCGAATTCTGATGCAAACAGATTCCGGCACTCTCGACATGATTCGCCAGGGATTGCGGCACGCGGTCATGCAAAACCGACTCGACGCCATCGCTTTTGCTGAATCATTGGGTTTGATTGATCTGATGATCGATCCACTTCGACAAATCGCTCAAACCGATCACCAACTTGCAAAACTAAGAACCGCGCAAGCGTTGGCGCTCGGTACCGGATCCCAGTCCGAAGCGGTTCTACGAGATCTTTGCAGCATCCAAGATGGATCGCTTCGCGACGCCGCGATCGCGTCCATGGCAGAACGAGGATTAACGGTATGAGTTCACCATTCAACATCGTTTTCACGCAAACCGTCCATGCGCTCGCCGACATGGAGGCTGCTTACTCGATGCCATTGATGAACGTTACCCGCATGACCGACTTGGCGCCTCAGTACCAAGCCGTCTCGGACGATTCATCAATCCCGATCGTTCTCATCGCCGGTGCCGTACTCATCTTGGCTGCGATCGCAGGCGGCGTGTTCTGGTACTACCGAACACGCGAACCGGAAGTCCCAACCAGCGACGCGGTCACGATGGACCTTTGCCGAGCTCACGGTTTGTCGATCTACCACCGCGGTTTAATTGATCGGTTGGCCGCCGCGGCCGAACTGTCTCACACGGCCGAAATGTTCTTGTCTCCCTCGCACTTTGATGCTGCGATCGAAGAAGCAAAAAAAGCCGTCCGACTGCGTCGACATCATCATGGATGGTTGGGCGAAATTCGTCGAACGCTCTTCGACTCTTGAGAATCAACGGCGACGTCAATCTGTTCGACTGAGTCACTTGGCCAATGAACGGGCGAGCTGAATCGGCTCAAACCCCGGCAACTTCGCAAGCCTTGTAGACCACCTTCGCCTGGCGAAACCCGATTCGCTCGTATAGCCGAACCGCGTGCGTATTCGCGGTGGTCACTTCCAAATGCATTCGTTCCAGCCCCGCGGAATTGAATCCCGCTGCGGATCGCATCATCAGCATCCGCCCAAGTCCATTGCCGCGGTGCTCTGGGACGACGCCTAGATTCTGCACCGCGCCCCACTCGTCCAAATTCAAACCTTGGATCGTGCCGACGGGAATGGGACGGCCTCCCGGACGATCTCGATAGCGGATCAACCAAGTCGCCTCCGGCACAAATGCGGCACGACTGGTGATTTCTCGCATCAAACGCAGACAACCATCACGGCGGCCCAAACACGGGAACACATCTGCATCCATCTCGCTGCGAAACGATTGAAATTTCGCGGCCGCATGTTCACGGACCAATCCCTCGTCGAACGCCACCCACTCGTATCCGCGAGCGGCCATATCGGGTGCGTCCCAAGATCCGCTCCAATCGCGCAGATTCATCTCCATGCGATAGCGGCGAAAGTAAGTCATGCCCACTCGGGTTGCCCCCTTTCCAGGATCACGGTCTCTTGTGAACAATCCAGTTTACCACATCAGCTGACTTTCGAGATGCATCCTGACACGCGATCCCAGCCCTTTGCCCCTTTGTTCGACGACGTGATCGTTCTGACCGGCCCGACCGCTTCGGGCAAAACTGAACTGGCTCTGCGGGTCGCGGAAACTCTGGCGGCCAGAACAAATGGCCGGCAAGAAATCGAAATCCTTTCTCTCGATGCCATCGCCGTCTACCGCGGAATGGACATCGGCTCGGCCAAACCCACCTCCGACCAACTAGCCCGAGCCCCCCACCACTTGATCGATTTGGTCGATCCTTGGGAAGAATTCAGCGTCGCGGAGTACCTGCATTCCGCTCACGCCTGCGTCCAGGACATCCTCGACCGAGGCAAACGCCCGTTGTTTGTCGGTGGCACACCGATGTATTTAAAAGGCGTCTTGCGAGGTTTTGATGCTGGTCCGCCCGCCGACGAAGCGTTTCGAAACGCTGTCGAAGAAGACCTGAAGCAACATGGCATTGGCGCACTTCGAGAACGTTTGCAACAAGTCGACCCGCTATCGGCCGCCAAGATTGATCCGGGTGATTCGCGTCGGATGATTCGCGCCCTCGAATTCGCGCGAGCGACGGGGACGCCGATCAGCCACCGACAACTGCAATTCGATGCCGCTCGATCCAGCCACGAAGGACTCGTCTTTGCACTGCGCGTTCCTCGTCCGGTTTTGCATCAACGAATCGAACAACGCGTCGAAGAGATGTTCGACGAAGGCCTGGTTACCGAAGTGCAAGGTTTGTTGGCGCTCGAACGACCGCTTTCCAAGACATCACGCCAAGCGGTTGGCTACCGTGAGATCATCGAAGCAATCGCGGCGGGTGACGCACCTGAAACCGCGGCTGAACAAGTCGTCTTCCACACCCGGCGTTTGGCTCGACGACAAGAAACCTGGCTGCGATCGTTCTCCGAAATTCGCGGCCTCGGGTCATTTGAATCTGACTCGGCACCGGACATTGACCAATGCGTCGATTCGACGGTCGAAACCATCTTGTCATTCGATCGAGGGAACTGATTCGAGCGAACTGGATTCGCTGATTTGGTTCCAATCTTCGTCGCTTTCAAAGTGTTCGCGAGAAAAATACATCGCTCGGTTGGTTGGCAGGTGCCAAACCATTGTCTCGCCAATCCACTCGGTTCTTTGGCACTCATTGCGAAACAAGCGAACACCGTTCGTTTCAGTGACGCTTGCGACTTCATCGGGGCTGATCCATCCATGCTGATGCCATGTGGTGTCCTGAGTTGGAATCGCCATCCATCGCCAACTGTTGTAAAAGTATCGCACGGTATTCAGAGCCAAAATCAGAGCTCCCAAGGCGATGAACCAGTGTCCGAAATGCCAAGCCAACAACGTCGCGACTCCGTAAACGAAGATCATGCCACCGTTTCGGCACATGATTTTCCGCACCGCCGCGTGGTCCACCGGCACATGCAACGTGACTTGTCCGTCAAAGGAAATCGCCGACTCAGGACGCTTGCCCAACTGCTGGCAATTTCGTTCCATGACCGCATCGCGATCGAGTGGTTTCGCATCGGGTTGTTGCCAGATCGCTTGCAGTTCTTTCCAAACCGTCTCGTCGAATCGCTCGAACAATCGCTTGGCAAGATAGAGCTGAACGTAGGGTCCCTCTAACAATGGAACTCGAATGCCATGTTTGGTTGTCTCGGCTCGCTTGCAATAGTCCCCATTCAGAAAATGGGTCCGTTCACCATCGTTGAACAGTAAACCCGACGGCACAAACCGGCCGACCGCACGCCCCACTAAGTCAGGCCGCTGCTTCAACGCCCGCCGTGTTCGTCTAGACGGTGCAACGTATTGAGTTGCAACCGCAAACCCAATGGCGACGAAGACGCCGATCAAGATTCCGAAAACGGTTTCGGAATCCACGCCACTGAAGAACATGTTGGTCGTCGCCACCACGATTCCGATCGCAAACGCGGGAATGATCATTCCCCACATCAACACCGCCAACAGAATCCACAACCCACGTTCAGGGATCAACATCCGAATGTCGGTTTCGGTGATCTCGCCATCAAACGCCAGAACCGTACCGGTTTGATCGGAGCTGGCAGCAGGCTCCGGTTCCGATCCGCTCGGTCGCATCGAAGTCGCGTACGGATTCACCGACGCTCGTTCCATGTCGGTCCTCGACGTTGGCTTGGCGTCACTGCCCTCATCCGTCATTCCGGCGGACGCCAACCGTAGGCTTCCGCCAACCCGCCACACACAATTTCACGAAGCTTGCCCAATCGAACTGGCTTACGAAGAATTTTGTAGGCTCGCATCCGAGCCGCTTCTCGCTCGATCGCTTCGTCCATCAATGCGCTCATCAGGACGTACGGCATCGCGTTGGGACGTTGTGACAAAATTCGCATCACATCGAGCCCCGTCACTCGCGGCATGTGCACGTCCAGCAGCACCATGTGAATGGCGGTCCTTTCAATGACGCGAAGAGCCTCGTCGCCGTCAGCGGCCTGCTGCGTTTGCACGCCACCGCGCACGAGAGCCTCGCAAACCACGCCGCGAAAATCGGCGTCGTCGTCGGTTACCAAGACTGTTGGGATCATGCCAGCGTCGACCATGGCTCATCCACACCCCCGCAAACAGAAAAAGAATTTGTTCACTGTCAATTGTGAATCCATCCATTATACGTCACGAGCTCGTTGTTGGGTTGGTCTCCTGCCAACAGAGTTTTCCGCAGGATCCACCCACCCGGTCCAACCGATTGTTCCCAACCGGCAACTGCGGCCGTCGCGGGACCACCAAACCACCACGCCATACGCGTTTCCCGGCTATCATGGGTGCATCGCGGCACGGTTCGGACCGCCTCGCGACCTCGTCCATCGGAGTCATCCGTCACCGGAGCGTTTGCCCTTGAATTCCAAAGCGACCCCGCCCGCTGCTTCTCGCGGCAACGCAACCCCGCCACCGCCTGCTCCCGCGTCCAAGTCCGCAAACGGTGCCCCCGTCGATGTCTCCGCGGTCGCGGAACTTTCCAAACGCGTCATCGGCAACGTCGAAAATGCGATCGTGGGCAAACGCAAACAGCTCGTTCTTTCGATGGTCGCTTGGCTCAGCGGCGGACACATTCTTCTCGAAGACGTTCCCGGTGTGGCCAAAACGATGCTCGCCCGAGCCCTCGCGAAAAGTCTTGGTTGCCACTTCAAACGAGTCCAGTGCACACCCGATTTGTTACCCACCGATGTCACCGGCACATCGATCTTCAACCAAAAGAACTCTGAGTTCGAATTCCGTCCCGGCCCGGTGTTCACGCAAATCCTGCTCGCAGACGAAATCAACCGAGCCACGCCGCGAACGCAAGCCTCTTTGCTGGAAGCCATGGCGGAAGCCCGCGTCACCGTCGACGGAAAATCCTACACGCTGAATCCGCCATTCCTTGTCATCGCCACTCAAAACCCCGTCGATCACGAAGGCACGTTCCCGCTGCCCGAGGCCCAACTCGACCGTTTCCTGATGCGGTTCTCGCTTGGATACCCGTCCATCGAAGAAGAGCTGCGGATGCTGGACCTGCTGCAGTTCAAACATCCGGTTGATTCGATGACCGCCGTCGCCACCGCCGAACAATTGGTCGCGGCTCAACAAGCGATTCGGTCCGTTCACGTCGATCCGCGAGTTCGCCACTACTTGCTTCAAATTGTTCACCAGACTCGGCACAACGAAAACTTGGCTCTCGGAGGCAGCCCCCGTGCAACGATCGCCTTGTTCCGATGCAGCCAAGCGATGGCAGCAATTCGCGGCCGAACCTTCGTGACTCCCGACGATGTCAAGAAAATCATCGCGCCCGTGATGAACCACCGATTGATCCTGCGCCCCGAGAGCAGGCTGCGGAAACTAACCACGGAAAAGGTCCTGGAAGAAATCCTCAGCGAAATCGCGGTGCCCACGATCTCATCATGACGGACAAAGGCAACGCAGCGGAATCGCGATCCGATCCGCCCGCTCCATCGCGTTGGCTGACGATCATCGTTGTATGCGCAATCGTTGTTTTCTTAGGAATGGTCGCCGGTGCAGGATTGTGGATGACCGCCGCGATCACCGTGGCCTCCGTCGTCGCAATCGGCAACTGGGTCGCAACCCAGTGGTCCGCCGGAGTCGTTGCCGTCCGTTTGGACTCGCCCGAAGAAGGCCGCGATCTCGAGGTCGTGATTGGATCGCTGGTTCCCGTCACCGTCGAAGTCACCAACCAAGGCAAATTGCCAGTCGCGTGGGTCCTCGCCGAAGACTTGATCCCTCGCGGCGCCACACAACAAGCCCGCCAGGCCGACGGCATGGCAATCGATCCACGCACCACGCCGCTCCCCATCGAGGGCGCCCGCTTGGCCGTCATGGCACTGCTGCCCGGCCAATCCAAACGCATCGAATACTCGGTGCGTTGTCTCCGGCGAGGCTATTTCCAGATCGGTCCGACGGTGTTGGAAACCGGAGACCCCGTCGGGATGTTTCGACGTTATCGGTTGGGTGCACGCCCGATGTTTGTGACCGTCCTGCCAAAGGTCCAATTGCTATCGACCTATGAAATTGGCTCGCGTCGGCCGATTGGCGAGATCAAAATCCGCGCGTCTTCGATGACCGATCCGACGCGTCTGCGAGGCATCCGGCAATGGCAGATCGGTGATCCACTTCGCAGCGTTCACTGGGCCGCGACTGCGCGAACCGGAACCTTGCACAGCAAAGTCTATGAGCCATCTTCCGTCGCTGGCGCAACAATCATTCTGGACTTGCACGTCGACACCAATCCGGACCAGCACGAACCACTCCGCACGGATCTGACGATAACCGCGGCAGCATCCATCGCCGCGGCACTGCATGACGCCGGCGAGCCCTTTGGCTTGGCCACCAATGGCCGCGACGCCGCCGACCGAATTCGCACCGAAGGTTTTCGCGGTGATCACCGAGTGCGTGATGCCTCCGTCAAAGCGGCTTCGCTCAAACAACTCAACGAACGACTGCGACCGGTTCTCGTCAACGTCGATCGTGGACCGGTGCACCTGAAAGAAATGTTCCGCACGCTGGCTCGTCTCGAGCGAACCGATGGCCTGACGCTGGCCGAATTCCTCGTCGAAACCGAATCGCAACTTTCCAGCGAAACAACCATGTTGGTGATGCTGCAACAAGCCACCGAAGCCGACATCGCCGCGCTCGTCGGACTTTCGCGTCGCGGATGGGCGATCGCGGTTGTCATCAACACGCTCGATATCGATCGCTACTCACGTATGGCGGGCCCGCTGCTCGCCGAACGCATTCACGTCAGCCACTTGCAAACCGAAGATAGCATCATGGATGTCTGCCGAGCCCAGATGGCTCGTTGACGGCTGACTTTGTCTCGATCAAATGCACTTGCAAGCAATTCAATCGCTCTTTCAGAGTTGACCCGTAGCGGGGGTCATCAAGACTGATGGAAGTCGTGGCGAAAGATCGAAATTCCTGACGAATTTCGCGACGGTCAGTACGGCGATGCCGAAGATCTTCACCGCTATCGAGCCTTCCCGCCGCTCGACGCCTTCTTTTTCATTGCATTCTTTCGCTGTATGCGATCGCTGTATGTAGCTGATGTATTCACGAGTCAGCGAGAAAGCACACCGTCACGACTCACTGCAAATACTGGTGCACGCAGGTGATCGCCAACGCCCCATCACCTACCGCGAAAGCACACCGCTTGGTCGTCCCGCTGCGAACATCACCGCAAGCAAACACGCCCAGACTGGTTGTTTCCAGCTCACACGGCGTGCGTCCCTCGGGAAGTTTTTCGTGATGATGGATCATCGGCCCCGTCATCACAAAACCGCGGTCATCGAGCGCCACCGAATCCGGCAACCATTCCGTGTGCGGCTTTGCACCGACAAAGATGAACGCGGAGGGGCAATCCAACATCTCGCGTTCTTCGGTTTGGTTGTTTCGAATTTCAACTCGTTCCAAATGCTTGTCACCCGCCATCTCACAAAGCTCGGTGTGACACATCACTTCGATGTTCGACTGCTTTTCAATTCGGTCCGCCAGATAACTGGACATGCCTTTGCGAAGATCGTTCCCACGAAGTAACAAACGGACATCGGCGGCATGCTGCGACAAGAACATTGCGGCCTGGCCGGCAGAGTTCCCGCCACCCACCACGACCGCGGTCGATTCCCGGCACAATCTCGCCTCCACGGATGTGGCGGAGTAATAAACGCCCCTGCCTTCAAAGCGTTCGCAAGCATCCAGCGGCAACCGTTGGTACGACGCCCCGGTCGCAATCAACACGGTGCGTGTTCGAACCTTTTGGCCAGTGCAAAAGCTGACGACGTGAACACCACTGTCGTCCTTTACGATCGACGCGACCGAAACCGGCGCGGTGAACTGTGCTCCAAACTTCAAAGCCTGCAAATAGCCGCGATTGGCCAAATCCGCACCGGTCAAACCCGACGGAAACCCCATGTAATTTTCAATTCGCGAACTTTGTCCCGCTTGGCCACCCGGCCCCATTCGATCGACGACCAATGTTTGCAAACCCTCGGATGCTCCGTAAACCGCGGCGGCCAAACCAGCCGGCCCCGCGCCAACGATCAACACATCGTAAAGCTCATCAGGAATGTCTCGACAAATCCCCAAACACTCAGCGACATCGGCGAGCGATGGTTTGCAAACGACACGTTTGCCGCATCCCAACACCGGAGTGTCCTCCTCTGTGACGTCCCACTCTCGCAGCAACTTCTGGCCCGCATCGGTGTCCGTGTCAAACAGCGTGTGCGGAACCTTGTTCTTGTAAAAGAACTCTTGCAAGTGCATCGTCTCTTTCGAATGACTCGATCCAGCCAGACGAATGCCCAAAAACCCAGACGATTCCAATCGCGCACGGCGGAGTTGAAACGCATCGAGCAATTTGTCGCTCAACGTTGGGATCTCACCCAGCATGCGTCGAATTCGACACGCGGTCACCTCGATCGTTTCACAGTCACCTTTGGCAACGGCACTGATCACGGCCGGACGCCCGGTGAGCAAGTCGACATCGCCGGCGAACGAATTGGCTTCGTGGAGGGCGACCTCACGAGGTTCGCCGTGCGAATGATCCAGGATGCGTACCGCACCCGATTTGACCGCGAAAAACGAATAGTCCATTTCGCCGAGATCAAACAACTGTTCGCCATCGGAAAATCGACGAACGGTTCCGATGTCTTCCAAACAAGCCAATTCTTCTTCGGTCAAACGAGGAAACGCTGCATTGTCAGACGGTTCGTGAAGCATGGATGTGATCCGTACGGATGAAGAGCCTTTGAGATTCGCCCCAATAGACCAGATCTCGGCCGATAAAAATCCCCTCCGCAGAACCAGCCAACGAACTCAATTTGCGCCGCTTGGAATCGCAAACGGGCGGTCAGACGATCTGCGTCATCTCATGAATTTGGATGCCTTCCAAAGCTCCTTCGGTTGCCGCACCAAAATCTTTGAGCGGCTGACCGGCGGAGTGTTGCTGCCACAATTCACGCGTTTCCCAGTTCTCGAAGAACATGAAATGAGCCGGATTTTCGTTGTCCTGGTGCAAGTCGTAGTTGACGCAGCCTTCTTCCTTCAGCGTCGGCGGAATCAGCTTCACCAATTCACTTTTGACGAGTTCGACTTGGTCTTCTTTCGCGGTGATGTGTGCGACGATGGTCAGGTTTGCCATGAGAATTCAATGAATGGTTGAAGGGAATTTCCACCGACGGACAATCCGCGGTGCGACAAGACTGTTTCAGCTGCCGACTTCGGCCAACTTTTTCGCGAACGATTCGTAGGGCAACGTGTTGGCAACATCCGCTGCTGTCAGTCCACCACGACGAGCTTGCCGAATACCATACCGCATCACCCACAAACCATCGGTGACGTGCGCGTCGGTGTTGATCACGATCGGAATGCCACGTTTCTTCGCGGCCGACAAGTGAACATCGTTCAAATCCAAACGAGCGGGATTCGCGTTCAGTTCCAAGAACTTGTTGTTCTCTTTCGCCGCTTGCATCACCGCATCCATGTCCACATCGTAAGCCTCGCGGCGATTCAAAATTCGACCGGTCGGGTGAGCGATGCAATCAACATGCGGGTTTTCGATTGCCCCCAGAATTCGATCCGTGATCTGATCGCGTGGCTGTTTCTGACCATAGTGAACACTACCGAGAATCCAATCGCCCTGTTCCAAAACGTCGTCGGGCAAATCCATCCCGCCGGCCTCGAGAATGTCGCACTCGATACCTTTCAGGATCACCAAACGACCTTCGTACTGCGGACGAATTTCGTCGATGATTTCCCATTGCTTCAGCAAACGCTCGGCATCCAATCCACCAGCCATCGAGACTCGTTTGCTGTGATCAGTGATTGCGATGTATTTCAAACCTCGCTCGATCGCCGCGTCGGCCATTTCGGAAATCGTGTTCTGGCCATCCGTCGCCGACGTGTGCATGTGCAAGTCGCCCAGCACGTCATCGGTGTCGATCAGATTTGGCAAGGAGTCCGATTTGGCCCATTCGAATTCGTTTCGATCTTCACGCAACTCCGGTGCAATCCATGGCAAACCGATCGACTGGTAGACATCCTCTTCCGTCGCACCGGCAACGCGAGATTCATCGTCGAGCTTGAAAACACCGTACTCGTTGATTTTGAACCCATGATCCTTCGCGATTCGCCGCACGTGAATGTTGTGTGCTTGACTGCCCGTGAAGTACTGCAGAGCGGCGCCAAATTCCTCCGCGTCGACCAAACGCATGTCGACTTGGAATGCTTTGCCAACTCGGATCGACATCTTCGTGTCACCACGTCCGATGATGGAAACCAAGCCAGGAAAATTCGCCAGGTGATCCATCGCTGCTTCTCGGTCCGACGCGACCGCCAGCAAATCCAAATCGCCGACCGTGTCGCGACCTCTTCGATAGCTGCCCGCCCATTCCATTTGTTCGATCGCATCACACGCCTGCATGTGCCCGCCAATATCACGCGTCAACTCGTCCGCCTTCGACCAATAGATCCGTTCCGAAGCGGCTTTCGCAATCGCCATCCCGTCCAGAATCGCGGCCTCAGTTTTTTTGGCAAACCCTTTCAAACTGGCAACTCGGCCTTCGCGGCACGCGGCGGCCAAATCTTCCAGCGATTCAATACCCAACTCTTCGCGAAGCTTGCTGGCTTTTTTCGCCCCCAGCCCCGGAATGCGAGACATTTGAATGACGACTTCCGGCACCGCTTCACGGAGTTCCTCCAATTGAGGAAGCGATCCGGTTTCGAGCAGAACCTTGGTCTTTTCCGCAATTGTTTTGCCAATCCCAGGCAGTTTCGAGAGATCTCGTTCGGGATCAGCCGCCAAATTCTCGATCGGTTCGTCGAGGTCGCGAATCGCACGAGCACCGTTTTGGTAGGCGCGAATACGGAATGGGTTTTCACCCCGAAACTCGAGCAGCTCAGCGAGCTCTTCGAAGACGGCGGCAACGGCGGAATTGTCCATGGGAACGATTCGAACAAAGGCTTCTCGGGCGGTCAACAGAAGCCATCATTCGACGTCGGAGACGCTTTTCTTGCAATGGTGTGGCCAGCTGATGCTCACCTTGGTTCCCGATTGCCCGTCCGATTCCATTCGCAACGATCCGGACAACGCATCGATCACCAACGACGCCACGGTCAATCCCAATCCAGCTCCGTCGCGTCGGTCTTTGCCCGTTCCTAGACACTCGAACGGTTCGCAGATCTTTTCCGCATACCGAGTGTCAAACCCAACACCGTTGTCCTGAATGGCAACCGATGTCATCTCATTCGTTTTACTGATCGCGACAACCACCAGAAGCGGCCTTGACTCCGAGTTGAACATCAATGCATTGCGAAGCAGTTGAGTCAATGGGATCTCCATCAGATCACGCTGCACGCACGTCTTCGTGTCACCTTGCACCGTCAACGTGGCGACATCACCACCAATTTTTTGCCACACGTCCGCGACCATGGTTGCGACACTGTATTCGTCCGCTCCATACCGTTGACTGGGATCACTCGACGTCGAATGCAACAACTCCAGACACTTCATGTGCAACGTCACCATCTGGGTCAGTTGCTGCATGCGTTCGGCGGCTGTGCGAACCGTTTGCAAAGAACGACGTGCATCGTCCAAATCCAAGGGCTCCGTCAAAGCTTCGTCGACGAACCCTGAAAAGAACGCCACGTGTCGCGTCGGCGCACTCAGGTCGTGCATCAATCGGCGCAGATACTTCGTATCGATCACCGGGCCGGACGAATCCTCCGTCGACTCCGGCAGCGATTTGGCGGTCGATCCATCGGACAGGGGTTCAAGAGACATGTTTAGCACTCCGGCGAATCAAGTTTTCTTTCCAAGCTTCTGACAAACTCTGGCATCCAGCCAACCGTAGATCCGCCATCGCGTCGCGAGGTTTTGCAAACAAGATGTTGTTGGCCACATCGACGGTGAACTCAGGGTGGGGCCGCTGAATCAATTTCAACGTTTGGCCGGCCTGCACTTTCCCACTATGCAATACCCGCATGTACCATCCGGTCCGCCGCGTTGCCTGTACTCGCACCGCTAACTTAGGGAGGCCCCAACGCTGAGACAACTTCCAACACGGCTCTCGTGGCTGTGAAACTTGCAGGCGCAAACCATCAGCATTCGCAGATTGGCACTCAAAAACGTCGCCAATACAGACCTCTGATTCGAGCATTCCAGAAAGCGTCAGGTTTTCACCAAACGCACCGGAGCCCCATTTGGTCTCAGAAAATTCTTTTTTCCAAAAAGAATAATGTGACTCGCAGTAGCCCAAAACTGCCTTGTCGATTCCGCCGTGATGAACTTTGTCTGCTTGTTCATCTCCTTCGAGTCCCAGCTCAGAAGTTAGAACGGGTCCGGCCACAACATTTTTCTCAATCGCAGAAACCCAGGGTCGATCTGGATCGCCATCTTTGAGAAAAGACCGGCAAGCTCCAATTTGAACAGAAACAATTCGAAACGAATCAGTCATGGCGTAGCCCCTCTTGCACACGGCGACAATCATTGCCGGTAATCTGTCCGGCAATCCACTTTGGACGTCTTGCCCCTCGCCCAAAAGCTTGGCCCTATCCTAACGTTTGATTCCTTCCTCTTCGATCCGTCTACTGCCATGAATCTTTCTCCCGACCGTGACCCAACCCAATTGCGATCTCATCGTTGGTTCGGCCGAGACGACTTGCGTTCCTTTGGGCACCGTTCTCGATTGAAAGGAATGGGTTTCGACGACATTGACTATCGCGACCGTCCGGTCGTCGCGATTTTAAATACGTGGAGTGAGTTGAACACATGTCACTCGCATTTTCGTGATCGAGCCGATGAAGTTCGTCGCGGCATTTTGCAATCCGGTGGTTTCCCCGTCGAAGTGCCTGTGATGTCGCTGGGCGAAATGATGATGAAGCCCACAACGATGCTCTATCGCAACTTGCTCGCGATGGAAGTCGAAGAAGTTCTGCGATGCCATCCGATCGACGCTGCGGTGTTGATGGGTGGATGCGACAAAACCGTTCCCGCCATGTTGATGGGTGCGATCAGCGCCGACATCCCCAGCCTCTTCCTGCCCGCCGGTGCGATGTTGCGAGCTCGCTGGAAAGACCAAACGCTGGGCAGCGGCAGCGATGCTTGGAAGTATTGGGACCAACGCCTCGCCGGCAACCTTTGCGATCGAGATTGGAACCAAGTCGAAAACTGCATCGCCGCATCAGCCGGCACCTGCATGACGATGGGAACGGCCAGCACGATGGCCTGCGTCGCCGAAGCGATGGGTTGGACACTTCCATCCGCAGCCACCATTCCCGCCGTGATGGCCGACCATTCGCGACTCGCCGTCGCGACAGGTCGCCGCGCCGTCGACATGGCGTGGGAACAACTCAAACCCAGCGAGTTCTTCACCTCTCGCAGTATCGACAATGGACTGACGACGTCTTTGGCGATCGGTGGCAGCACCAACGCGATTGTTCACTTGATCGCCATCGCGGGCCGACTCGGCGAAACACTCACACTCGATCGATTCGACGAACTCTCTCGGCAAACGCCCGTTCTCGGTGACCTGCGTCCCGGCGGTCGTTTCCTCATGCAAGACTTCTTCGAAGCCGGCGGTCTGCCCGCCCTGCTGCAACGTCTTCGCGACCTCCTGAACCTGGATTGCAAAACCGTCGCAGGATCAACTCTCGGCGAACAAATCGAAGATGCCGAAGTTCACGACAACGAAGTCATCCGGACTCGCGAAAATCCGGTATCTCCGGCGGGAGGCGTCTGTTTGCTGCGTGGCAACTTGGCTCCGTCCGGCTGCGTGATCAAGTCCATCGCCGCCAGCAAAAAGTTGCTGCACCACCGTGGCAAAGCGATCGTGTTCAACAACTACCCAGAGATGAAGAAACGAATAAACGACCCCGAGTTGGACGTGGATGAAAACAGCGTCTTGATTCTTCGTTCGGCAGGTCCGCTCGGTGCCCCCGGTTTTCCTGAATGGGGAATGTTGCCGATTCCAAAGAAGCTTTTGCAATCCGGTGTCACGGACATGGTCCGCATGAGCGACGCGCGGATGAGCGGGACCAGCTACGGAACCTGCGTGCTGCACATCGCTCCGGAAAGCGCCGCGGGCGGACCGTTGGCTCTCGTCGAAACCGGTGATGAGATTGAGATCAATGTGCCAGAGCGTTCGATTCATTGGCACATCGACGATGACGAATTGGCCCGTCGCAAAGCGAACCACCCCGACGCTGCACCCGAACCCGCTCGCGGCTACATGAAGCTCTACGCGAAACATGTCACGCAAGCCGACCAAGGATGCGACTTCGACTTCCTCGCCGGTCGGTCACCGGGCGAAGAACCCGCCATCCACTGATCGAGTGCGACTACAGCGAAGGGACCGACATCCCCGATCCGCCGCCAGAACGAGTCATCGGCATTCGCGGCACGCCAATTCGCGGAGTCGGCTTGGGGATCGAACGAGCTTGCACTTCAATTCCAAACGGCTTCTCCAATTCCCAATTCGCAAGGTCCGCCCATGGCGTGCCTCGATGTTGGTCGGCACATTCGTTCAACATCTGAGTCGCCTGCTCAGCCAACGCCGCGCCTCGCGATGTGCTCATTCGATACGAAGGCATGAAGCTCACCATGTTCGTATCAGGCTGAACAAATTCGCTCGCCGATTCACACGCCGCAATGTATTCGTGATACCGAGCCATCGCCGCCAACGTTCTTCCCCGAGCCAAAACGAACGCGGCTCGCCAACGCTCGGTCTCCTCCTCACGAAGCAACTCTTGCCAATTGTGGGTGTTGGATTCCGACAAAAAAGCATCAAGCGACTCCAGAGCGTCTTCGCTTTTCGACCGCTCCCTTTTCAACCGGTTGCCAAATTGAGTTCGGAAAGCGGACGGCGTCAGATACATCGCGGTGAACTGCATTGGATTGATCGCAGACCGCTGGCCCATGAACAACATCCGAGGAGCGGCGAAACGCTCTTTTTCTCGCATCGTTAAATCGGCGGCCTGGACCACAAATGACCGCAGCAAACTATCGCGAGCCGACATACGAACATCCGTTTCGGAACGATAACTCGGCATATACTGCCGCAGCTTTTCAACGTCGTATTGATCCGACACGCCGTCGTCGTAGAGTGTGAAAGTCCCTCCGGTTTGCAACGCCAACCGCGTCAGTCCGTAGGGACCGAAACCTGACAACACGCGTTCGCGATAGGCGGTTCCATACGACGGCAAAGCCGCCACGGGTTGAACCTTCACCAATTGCAACTCAACGTACGCCTCATGCCAGTACGGCAAAAAGATTCGTTGCGGCACCGCCGACTCGGGACCTCGATCAACCGTCAGAAAATATTCCCCGCCGCCTCGCTTATCAGATGTCCATCGCTGCAATCCCTTTTGCATTCCCATCACCGCGGTCGGTCCCAGAACATGCACCACCGCTTTGGCTTCGCGACAATTCGCGATGGTGTACTCCAGCTTCTGAACATCGTCGCCGGACTCATCCGTCAGCAACACCACCATCAATCGCTCTTTGCGTTTCGTTTTATGACGATAATGGTTCAGCACATTGTCGATCGCGGTCATCGTGTTCTCGATGCCGCTCGAATCTACGGGAACTCGCGTCATGGCATCAATCGCATTGACACCGACCAGCGACGGAGGCGAAACCTCTTTGATCCCTCTACCAAACGCAACGACGCTGCTGAACAATCGATGTCGCTCGATCCCATCCGACGTGTCTGGACGAGACAACGCGCCGATCTCGTCATAGAATTCGCGGATTCGTCGGGCCATCCTACCGCGGTTGAGCTGCAAGCTGATCGAAGCATCCAGCAACCAAACCACCAACGTGTCGCCTTGCTTCAACTCACCGCGAATCGCGTTTTCGATGGACTGGGTCGCCGATTCAATGCCATCGGCCGAACCGATTTGCTGCGTCGTTGAGACCATTCTTTCAGCCGGCGAGCCACCAGTTTCCGCCATCATCTTTCGAATCGACGCCAATCGGGTCTCCGGTGTCGATTGCAACATCTCCAACGAAGTGTCCTGCAAACCTTCCAAGGCCGGCATCAACTCAGGCAGGTCGACTTCCGTCAACTCCGACGTCGATGATGTATCTACCGGCTCCTCTTCAAATTCCAAATCACCCAAATCCGGCATTTCGAGCGACGCGATCGGCATCAAAGAGAATGCCGCGTCCTGCTCACCCAAATCCGCGAAACTCGCGGTGATCAATTGTCCCTCGCGATCCATCCAGCCGGGAAAGACCCATAGCCCCATCACCAGCAACGCGGCGGTATGAAAGATCATCGATACCAACCAAGGATGATCTTTCAGGTGCAAACGAATCTCTGCCAACGTGTCACGCATCAGTCGAGCGCCCTAAGGGGGAATTGTTTGCTAGGAACGTGTTGTTGTTTCGCGATCGCTTCAATCTTGGCCATCACATCGGGATGCGATTCACTCACATCGGTCGACTCGGCCAAGTCCTTCGACAAGTCATACAGAGCAAACGCGGGCGGTTCGGTCTGCCCTTTCTTCAGTCGCTTGGAAAGGTCTTTGCGGATCGCTTTCCACTTGCCCATTCGGACCGCTTGCTGACCGCTGTAACCAGGAAATTCCCAATACAGAAATTCATGGTCCCGCTGTGCGGCGTCGTCACCATGAAGCAATGGCAGGAACGAAATACCATCCGTCTCGTTCGCATCCACGTCGACACCAGCGGCGTCTGTGATCGTC
Organism: Rhodopirellula sp. UBA1907; assembly: GCF_002337565.1. Taxonomy (NCBI): domain Bacteria; kingdom Pseudomonadati; phylum Planctomycetota; class Planctomycetia; order Pirellulales; family Pirellulaceae; genus Rhodopirellula; species Rhodopirellula sp. UBA1907. The sequence goes on from NZ_DDGH01000013.1 coordinate 170,665, forward strand.
GGCAAGAAATCCCACCACGCACCAATCCAATCTGAAGTTCGTCCGGCCGGCACCACGCCGGTTTGGCGAGCGATCATGGGCACGCGAATCCCGCCTTCATCGAGTTGCCCCTTCAAACCCTTCATGCCCGATGCGGAATCAAAGTAGTCGCTGTCCGATCCGCCCAAGCGGTCATAGGTGGGACCGTTGTCCGAGGTGAACAGAATCAACGTGTTTTCGCCCAAACCAATCGAATCAATCAGGTCCACGATTTGGCCCACGCCTTCGTCCATGCGAGTCACCATCGCGGCATAGCCCGCACGTGGTCGTGGGTGTTTCAAATAGCCGTGATGTTCATAGTCTGCCTCTTCGATCACACCTTCATAGGCATCGACCTCTTTTTCAGGAACTTGAATCGAAAGGTGTGGCACCGCGAACGGAAGGTAAGCGAAGAACGGCTGACTTTTGTCTTCAGCGATGCTTTGGCGAATGAACTCACACGCTTCGTTGACAAACTGATCCTGTGAATAGGTCTCACCATGCAACGTGCGATCGTTGCCGGGCTGAACCTCTTTGACTCGGTTACGCCACAAAAATTTGGGGTAGTGATTGTGAGCGTGGCGTTGGCAGTTGAAACCGTAGAACAGATCAAAGCCTTGCTCATTGGGATCACCCGTGGTTCCAAAGTGCCCCAGTCCCCATTTGCCGAACGCGCCCGTTCGATAGCCCACCGACTTCAAGTATTCCGCGATCGTGACCTCGTCGACAGGAAGCGGGTACTGGCCGGGAAATTCTAGCTTCAGGTCCTCTCGAACCGCCGGATTAATCTTGGGATCACCGTTGTTGCGAACATAGGCGTGACCAGGATGCTTGCCCGTCATCAAACAACAACGACTCGGTGCGCACACCGCGTTGCCGGAATAGAAGTTCGTCAGCTTGATCCCTTCCGCGGCCAACTGATCCAACCGTGGTGTCCGAATCTTGGTTTGCCCATAGCACCCCAGTTCGCTGTAGCCCAAATCATCCGCAACGATCAACACAATGTTGGGACGCGACGCGGTGGCTTCCTTCGCAACCGACTCTTCGGCCGAGACCTTGGTCGAAAACAAGTTGGATACGCCCGCAACGCAGGCAAGCAGCAAGGTCCAACGGACCAAAATCGGAGAGGGCATCGAGACGGCTTGGTTCATGTTGTACTTCAAGTTGTAAAAAAGACTCGTGGCTCATATTCACGTCGCCAAAGCGGCGGCGACGCCTTCCCGCCTGCACCCCAGTGTCACTGTTTGAAATTCGCCAGTCAAATCACGGGACGATCCCGCAAGCGATTTCATCTGGACATCCCCGCAATTCATCCAGAACGGGACTTCCGTCACCGTTGGGGATTGCGATTTCAACGGGCGGCCGGCTCTTCTTCAGGAAGCTTCCATTCTCGAGGCGGCCAGACTTCTGGATCGGGTAGTTGAGATTTCACGGCGGGACCGACTAGCGAGGGGTATCGTTGCAACGCCTGATCCAGCCGACTTCGCACATTCTTTTCAGCCAGTTCCACCGGAGTGGTTTCATTCGGGTCGTTCTTCAAATCAAACAACTCACCCGCTTTCAACTTCCAACGGTCCGAGACCACCGTTTCTCCATCGAGCAACATCGTTCGCTCCGGCGGGGCAGCTTTTCCTGACAGGAACGGCAACAGATTCACGCCGTCGGTCCGCTCGGGCGGTTGTCCACCCGCGGCGGCCACCATGGTTGGCAACAAATCGACATAGCTGGCCACGGACTCATAGGTGACGCCCGCCGGAAATTCGCGAGGCCAACGCATCGTCGCCACAACGCGAACGCCGCCCTCCCAAGTCGTGAACTTGTTCCCGCGAAGAGGTTCATTGCTCCCGCCATGTTTGGGATCCGCTCCGTTGTCACTGTGAAAGACAACCAACGTGTTTTCTCTCATCCCGTTCCGATCGATCGCGTCCAAGATTCGGCCGATCTGTCGATCCATCGCAGTCGTCATCGCCGCGAACGTTTGACGAATCGAATTGCCCTTCCCACGCTTGCCATAGTCCAACGCATTTTCGCGTTTGGCAATCTTGCGATCCGTGTTCGGTGCGAGCTTGCCGGTGCGATCAAATCCGTAATCGTCCAAATCCGACCGCAAGGCTTGAAGCGGCGAGTGCGGAGCGTTGAAGGCAACGTAGGCATACAGCGGTTGCTGCCCTGCATGTCGATCGATGAACTCAACAACGGCGTTGCCCACCAATTCGGTCGAGTAACCCTCTTCGTGCACACTGTCGTGATTGCGATGCCAATCCAATTGGCCGAAACGCTCTCGACTGAAGTAGTCGATCGCTCCGTTGTAGTGCCCATAAAACTCCGTCATCCCATGACGCAATGGATGAAACAAAGTCGACGCCAGCCCCAAGTGCCACTTGCCAAACATCGTCCGATGATCGTAGCCCAGCTTCGACAAATATTCCGGTGTCGTTTCAAGCTCCGACGGCAGACCGTGCTTCTTGGTCGGCGAGACCACACCGCCCCAGATTCCAAAACGAAACGGGTACAAACCGGTCAGCACTCCTGCACGAGTCGGCGAGCAAATGGGGGTCACATAAAACCGATCGAGCACCACCGACTCACGAGCCAGCCGATCGATGTTGGGCGTGCGAATATCACTGCCATGAAAACCAACATCATTCCACCCCAAGTCATCAGCAATGATGTACACGATGTGCGGCGGTTGAATGCTGCCATTGGTCTCTGCTGAAACCTTCGAACCAGCCCCCAAAAAGCATCCAAGGATTGCGACGGCATATCCGATTCGCAAACCAAACGCCCACTTGCTGCAGCGAACACGAAGTCGTTTCACCATATTCATGCTCTCTCCAACCATGCCCAAGCACATTCCGCCAGCCAGCCGCCGAACGCTCAGCACAGCAAGCCAGCAACTTCGTACCGCGAGTGATTTGACTCGCACCATCAGTTCGTCGCGGCGGGACGACGGATGTTCAGGTTTCGGTAGGTGAGCACGGCTTCGGAATAGTGGGCCACCGTCCCCAGGACAATCTGAAGACGTTGACCGGCGTTGTATCCACTCAGCGAATACCCCGCCACAATTTTTCGATGGTCCAACCAAACATCGATGACGCCGTCGTCAAAATGGACCTCGAAAGGAACCACGTCGGATTTGGGGCGGAACGATTGTTCATTCACATCCAGGTTTTCGAGCCTGCCGAAAGTGAGCCACTTGTAGGTCGGGCTGAACACGATTGAATATTCGCGAGATCGTCCGGCATACAGATAAACTCCGGCCGTGCGTTTGGAGCCGCTGCTGCCACCGCGAACCAAGTCCCCGCCGAGAATCCAATGGTTGCCGAACTGAGCGGTGCACTTCAACAACAATCCCTCGCCCGCTGCCTCGCCACGGATCGCACCGGTAGGACGACTGATCCATTTCCCGGAGACGGTTTTCCAACCATGGAGTCCTTTTCCTGATAGCAGAGAGACCTCTTCGCCACTTTCGAAAGCGACGATCCAGCGAACCATCTGAAGTCGATCGCGAAGCAAGGACGCGAGATCCTCCTGCAAGTCTTCTTGTTCCAACAACGCCTCCAATTGCACGATCGCTTCTGCGAACTGACGCTCTTCAATCGCTTGATTTGCCAGGCCGATCCGATCCCGCTGGGGCCCCCTGTGCATCAAGACGGAGGCGACGACCGACTCGCGTTGCAGAGGGAAACGTTTCAAGGCATTCTCATCCAACTCCTTGTCGAGATCGTCTAACAGGACCTTGGCCTTGTCCCAACGTTCGGTCAGGTAGCAAAAACCAAGCAGAACGGTTTTCCACCATCGCGTGTCGCACTCATGTTCTTCTCGGTATTCGATGTAGCGATTACAGACGGTCTCGATCTCATCGAATAACCCAGGTTGGGAAAGAAACGCTTCTCCCTCATCGTTTTGAAAGTCTTGCAGGATTCGCCAGACCGCTTCGCAAAGCATGTACGGCGCATCGGTGTCGTAGCGGTCGGTTTCCACTGCCTGCCGCCCCACCTGCAGCATCTTCCCGTGTGAGCCATGCCAGCGCGGCATCAGCCCCCGCAAAAACCGATGGTACGCAGGAAGGTAGTTCAATTGGGCTTTCACGGCACGTTCGAACCAAAGTTGCATTTCTTGCTGGGGGTGATCCGACGATCCCATCGCGACCGTGATCATTCCGGCGGCAGGCTGGGGGCGATTCGGAGTGATTTTCCAGGCGCGGGTGAAACAATTCCTGGCACGCTGCAAGTGGTCACCGAACTCTTCCCAACCTTCTTGGGTCACGTCGTAGGCCCAACCACCGCCTCGGCCTTCCCACGCTTTAGCGAGATGCAATTCACCGCCAATCAGGTTGACCAACCACGGTGATTCCTTCTCCAATTTTTTGGCGGTGAAGAAGTAATTGCCGCGAACCTTCGCGGGAATGTCACCAAAAAATTTCATCACATTGTCAACGATCACCAACGTTCCGGGGTTGCTGGGATCGTCCTGCAGAATCATTTGCAGCGAATGGCTCCAGCACTTGTCAAAGTACTTCTTCGCTTTGGCCTTGGCATGCTTGTGCTCGTTGTCGTCAGGCAAATTTCCGTAGTGGTTCCGAAGGCGGTCGGCAGCGGCGAAGCAGCGGTTGGCCGGATAGCCGCGAATCACCAACAGCGGGTAGGCTTCTTCGATCATCTGGATCGCTTTGCCGGTGGTTGCGGCCGAGGGTTCGCCCTCCAACATCATCCGTGCGGAACAATAAATCACAAGCGGATCCTTGCATCCCAATTCGATGACGTCCGATCCAACGCCGCGAGGTTTTGATTCGCAGTTGGTTCGTTCCAATCCTGAAAAGAAACGTGCGACATCATCCAGAAAGTCGATTGCTTGCTCATCCCACTTGGGATTGCGATCACCATGCGTTTGATAGGCGTCGATCATGGTTCCACGATTGAACTCGTACTTCTGCTCACTCCAATCAAGAACGGTGACGACCTCTTGATCGGGCGGGAAGCTGATCGGCAGTTCGTTGGCGGCGGCTTCGAAACTCCAGAACCAACCCATCAGCACGGCCGCGATCAAGCCAGCCGAATTCAGAATCAAACACCTCATCGCGATTGGTCCCTTCATATCGAGTGGAACATGGAATTGCATTTGAAACTCCCGTGCCTGGTCATTTTCAGGTCGTGTTTCGTGACGTCATCGAGTTCGGCCCCAACGAGCGGGAGCAACCCACACTCTAGCACAGACCAGAACCGTCCTGGTTGTGCTCCGGAATGCTCTTCCGGTCCGTGCCTCGTCATCCCCTCAACCGCCCTGCGGCGATTGCTTGCCTGATCGTGGGACATTCTGGGTTGGCTCCGTGCGTGTTCCCTCCCCTCGCATCGCTCGCCCCTCCCAGAGGGAGGGTGAAGTTTTTTGGCCGGTGAAGTGAAGTTGGGTGGCGACATTCTAGCGTGATTCGGACGGAAGCGTTCGAACACTTCCTCAATTCACCCTCCTGGCAGGAGGGTCGAGCGAAGCGAGGGGAGGTCGAACGGTGACACACCAAACCAGCCTCCAACTCAGTCGAACATCAACTCCACCGCATCCAGCACGGGTTTCGAATCGTTCTCGGTGGTGTCTTCGATCTTGATTTCAAATTGGTAGCCGAACCCGTCCGGCAACTTGGATAAATCCAGCTCAGCAGGTGTTCTCGCAACTTGTTTGGCGAAGCCGGGCACGTGGTCGTAGCTTTCTTTGATGGTGGTCCACTCGGTCCACTGATCAATCGACTGATCTTGGTCGACATCCACGCCGACTCGAACTTGCACTCCATCCACCCAAGGCCCATCGCTGACAAAGTCCATTGCCTGCTGCGTCGCGAGATAGAACTTGCCCTCGGCAAACATGATGTCCGGATCAGGATGGCCCTTGCCAATGTTGCCGCACCAAGTGAACGGTTCATCGATGCTCTTGGAAGTGAACCAACCGACGCTCATCGACTTGCTGTCCGCTGGATCGTAGTCGCAGAACAAGTAGTACTCGCCGCCGATCGAGATCGCTGCCCAGTCGCCGTACGCGTTTTGTTCTGGCTTGTGAATTTCATACTTCGCGACGTTGGTCTTGAATCGCTCGGGGTTTTCCTTCAACCAGTGCGGGTGTTTGTACGTTCCGATCTTACCGGTTGGCTTGGTGCGTTCATCGATCGGTGGCGACAACGCTTTGAAATCCTGCAAACCATCGGGACTGACCGCGTGCACAGCCAAAGGCGAATCCCACGCATGCGTCTGCGCGTTGATGGGACTCCAATCTTCCAAGATCAGATGAAACTGACCGTCCGAATCACGGATGATCGCACAATCCGATCCGTGCGTTGGGTCGTCGTAGGCCATGCCCTTGTTCTCGCCCGGCAGGCCGTCGAACAGATCGTCATCCACGTAAACATGCGGGTCTTGGTCGTTGGGGAAATCGTAGTAAAAGTACGCCTTGCCGTCCGCGAATTCTGCGGTGGTCATCCACTTAGCAAAGCTTTCCGTGATCGGGCCATGGTGCACCCAGTTGACCATGTCACGACTCTGCCAAGCGTGATAGCCACCGAGGCGTTTCTTCTTGCCGCCGGGTGCGTCGTATTGATTGGCAAACGGAGTCGTCATCAGCGGCATCTCAAATCCGTCCAGCGTGGCGGGCTCCGGCTGAAACGGAGCTTGTTTGGATCGGTCTTTACGGTTTCGGCCATTTCCATATCGACCAAACATCCAGTAATTGTCTGGTCCGAGACTCAACATCACCGGCGCGTCACCCAAATTGACTGGTCCGAGGTTTCCCGCTGGTTCCCAGTTCAACCAAGCAGCCGACTGAGTCACAACGATGGACTTGGCCGACCGCTTCATCGGAAACGTTTTCAGCTCACTCTTCAAAGTCGCGAGCTTGGCCGTCGGAACAGCTTGGCCATCCTTCAGCTTGAGTTCAGAACTCGATTCCAAGCCCGACGTCCACTCTTCCTGCGTTTCAATCCGCCAGGTCTCATCGGACACTGCGAGATTCGGACAACAGACCATGCCAAGCAGCAATGAGGGCAAAAGGGCGTTCAACGATCGTCGTGATTTCATGGTGTGTCCTTTACGTTGTCGGTGTGGGTAATTGATTCCAGTTCATTGTCGATGCCAAGATCCGTCACGGAGCCCAGACTGCTGACGTGATTGCCGCTCGACAGTTCAGCCAGCACAACGGGGTGCTGTGTCTCGTTGGTGAGCGTGATATCAGAGGCTCGATAGGTCTTCGGAGCGTGTTTTTCAAAGAGCGTCTCATGCCCCTTTGGAACATCTGGAAAGTCAACGCTCAAGAAATCAAACCTCAAAGCGTAGCCAATGATGATCGGACGCAGTGTTTCTTCCGCAGGCGAGCGTTGCCACAGCCGGATGTCATGCCCCTTGCCTTTAATCGCCGCCAAGGGGTGATCACCGAGTGAATGAGGAGCTGGCAGCACCTCCAGATCAATTTGCTGACCCGAGTGAGAATCGGAGTGCACGTACAACAGAGGCCCGTACGCTGCGTTGCCACGGCAATTTTCAATCACACCTCGGCTGGGCAACGAATACCCTTGCACAACGCAGTCCAGCACGGTGCAATTCGTCACCGTCGCCTTCTTCGCCATGTAAAGCTTGATTCCGCCACGTGATGTTTTCACTACACAGTTATCAACGATCATTTCTCCGGCGCCCTTGTAGGCTCGGATGCCGTCTTCGGTGCAGTTGATCATGTGGTCGCGAGGAATTGGCAGCCCACGAACGTCTTCCGGCCATTGCAATTGATAGTCAAATCGCTTGGCCAGATCACGTTCATTGCGTTCCTCGTAACAATCGTTGCTGGGCCGCAACGTTCCTTCGACGATCGTATTTCTCACTGTTGTTCGATTGCCGCCCTGCACATAAATGGCGTGGCCGAAGGCTTCCATTTTGATTTGGCACCCGTCGATCACCACGTTGTCGCCAGTGATTTGAATGCCGCAATGCTTTCGCAATCCGAGCACGCTGCCCGCACCGATCCCGTACATATTGCCATACCCGTACGGGTACGACCCGCGAATGATCATCTTCATCCCGAACACGCGATTGTTGTCACCGGGGATCACCATCTCATTCATGCCGCCATACTTGCGACCTCGGTTGTAGCTTCCAAAGTCGGTCACTTCCGTTGAGCCATCCGGATAGGTGTCCTCCACGAAACCGCCACGAATGGTGATCCCACTCCCTGACAACCGAAAGAGATTCCGCCCCGATGCAACCTCAATTGGCACGTTCAGTTTGACGCCAGTCAGCTCGACGTCATTGTCGGAACCGGAAAACCTCAGCCCTTTGCGGTCCGCCAAAAGGTACTCACCGGGCGTCATCACTATCTGCTGTCCACTTTCCTTCGCAGCGTGCCGAAGTCCTTCAATGGAATGGACTCGAATGACAGGTCGGCTGGCAGACGTCTCATCCGGTTCGATCGGCAGCAACTCGTGCACGCGAAAACTGGAATAAACATGGTGGGTTCCGACCATGCGGAAACCAAAGAAACCTTCGCGATAAGCAACGCCGCCTTCAGGCCCCAGTTGCGTCATACGTTGAACAATCTTGCCATCAGAATCTCGGTCTTCCAATCCGACTGAGTCGCCTTGCCGGAATTGATAGACCAACCTTCCGTCCAGGATGTACTGAACCACGTCGTCATAAGCGACCAACTGGACCGTCATCTTGCGATTGGGCTGGATCAGATAACCGGGGTGGTTGTCTTGTTCGTTCAAAGCCACATGCGGAACGGGCTTGCCGTTCTTTGACCGAGGGTAGCGGCGCATGCGAGTCGTCGTGTTCTTGCGTCCTCCACTGCTGGCGTAGTAGCCATGCATTTTGTCGTAGTCCGTGAACTTCCCCCAATAGCGAGACTCATCAAACAATCCCTTCTCAGAATCCGCGGGATCGGTCGCCATCCAAAACTGATTCAAATCCCGCGGTTCCACACCGCGAATGGCGGGATCATGGGTGGGGCAAACCACGTCATACGTGATCGCGATTCGCGTCGGCAATTTTTCCCGGTACCAAACCGTGCAGCCGCGTCCCGGAACCAAACAATCCAACGTCTCATCCTTCGCCCGAACCGATGCCTCTGGGAAGCCTTTGCGGTCTTCGATCTGCACCACCCAGTCGTCGAGCGTTTCAAAGTTGTCATTCGCGAGCAACTTGCCAACACGAAAGTTCCCCACGCCATAGCCGAGCACAACAGGCGACGACTCGTCCGTCTGAACAGCTCCCGACGATTCGAACTGGCTCGCCGTTTCAGCACCGGCCACGACGAAGTGACCACCGCCGAGCAACACGGCGAAAACAACGAACAAACGGGATGCAAACAGAGAACGCTGCATGGAAATGACTATTGAACCAAGCTTTGCATTTGGAAAAGGGAGCAAACAATACATGCCGTTCATTCCGTTGCCCTCGCTTCTACATTGGATGCCGTGTCACTGCATTGAACCCAGACATCTCGATGATACTTGTTGTCCTCCGCCGCCACTTGCGAGTTCAGCACGCTGGACAGACGTTTCCAGGTCCCTTTCGCATGTGAGCCGCCTTCGGCAGGAGGTTCGACCATGGCGTATCCCACCAAACGTTTCCACTTGCTGTGGTTGCGATCGAGAAAGTAGCCACGAACGCTAGCGAAATAATCTCGCTGTGGGTGATCGCTCGGCAGATCCAGATCCAGCGGTTGGTTTTCGACAAAGTAATAAGGATCGGTGGTCAGAATGTTTTGCCCGGTTTCGGCATGTTCGATTTCAAACACCGGCAACGATCCGGAAACCGGCTTCGCAAACAACTGCATCGACACGCCGCCACGAACAACCGTCGTCATGGGGCACTGGTCCGCACTGAAGTCCAACAGCCCATAATCGACGTGGTCCACCAGCGATTGAGCCCGCTTCATGGTTTCCACTTTTTCACCAACAACCAGGTAACTGCGGAACCAAATCGTCGATCCCGGAACGATGCGAAGCTTTGGAATGATCTCGCAAACGTCGTAGTTTCGAAAACTATTTTCCGGCCGAGTCGCCCAATCTTTCCATTCGTTTTTGTAGAGCGGATCGCTCGCACGCCAATCGCGATACAACGAGTGTTTGAATTGGCAATAAGCTTCGCCGTTGGCCTTGCGTTCCAATTCGCGTTCCAGATGTTTGTCGCGACCGTACACCAACGCCAAACTTGGGCTGTCTTCCGCATTGGATTGACACGATAAATTCCAACCCGCGGTTTCGCGAACGTCCACGGTGCCGTGTTCGCTCAAAAAGCCTTCCCGCTCAAGCAATTCGCCTTCCGGAGACGCCACGTACCGAAGCGGCAGACTGCTGATCCGTGTGCCGCCCCAAGGTGCATTGAGGTGATCAAAAACGACGTCGTCTCTTTGGCTGAAATTATGCACCACCCAAGTCATCTCGATCACGCCATCGCCCGCATCGCGAATTTGTGTGTAGTACAGCAACGGCGATCGATGCACGCTTCGGATCTGCGGAACCAAACCCCAGTTCAACATTCGAATGGCACGAGCGTCTTCGTCAATCTCGTAGGCCAACAGCGGACAGTACAGAGACTTCAGCTCCGACGAATTGGGGATGTACGCCCCCGAGTTGTGAACAAAGAAAGTGTCACTCAGCCCAAGTTCCGCCAGCTTGTTCTTGACCTCTTCGACTTGTGACGATGATTGTTCCGGTCGACGTCGATTGGGCCGCTCTGTCTTGATGCCGTTGAACTGGGTGCACACAGCAACGAACTGCCAAACCTCGTCGTTCCAAGGCGACAGTTTGCCACCGGGCTTTCTCCAAGATGGCGGCAAACTTTCACCGAACGAGCCTCGCAGCGAATAGATTTGACCGCCTTTGCCCATTCGCAATCGAAACGAATCTGCAGGAGATTGTTGATGTTGCATCTCGACTTGGAAGACAGCCGCTTCATCAATCCGGTCGTCCCACACGCTTGGGCTGGGCGAATACTGCGTCTGAAATTTGGTTTCGCCGTTGACCGATTCGACTCCAACTGTGGACCCAGGAAACACGTCCAATCTGGAATTGGCGGAGTCGGCCGCTTGGGTTGTCCATCGCAAGTTTCGAAATTGAGGTGGTTCGCCTTTCCAACGCTGGCCGACGATACGTGATTGAGCCGATTCGCCTCTGCCGCTGGTGAGACGTTCGACATCGCTCAGTTTCAATTGACGAATTCCTTCCCAATTGGCAAGCGACTCTGCAGCGGCATTCTGAAAATCGCCAGGCGTTAACTCGATCGTTTGCCAAGTCTCACCGCCATCAAGCTCGACAGTCGCCGCGTATTCATCAATCACGGCCACCAACGAATTCGCTTGCACTGACTGCACCTCCAGAGTCAGCTTCGCGTTTGCGGGAGCTTTGTACTGATCGGCGCTGAGCTTATTCGTCGTCCGAGCCCACTGTTCCGGCCGATAGGTGAACCATTCACGCTCCCAATCGCTCGCGAAATCTTCGATGAGGTTGGTGTGTTGCTTGGTCGCTTTGACACCTGCGGCACGCAACTGTTCGGAGTCAAACATTTGAACCACCGATGACAGGTTCACTTCGTCGGTGCGATACGTTCGGTAGTAGTAGCCAACGCCTTCCACTGTTTCAGACAACCGATAGGTCACGTTGGCATAAACCCACAACGGTTTGCTCGTACTTGAAATCGGCATTTTCGCGGTCCAGGCGTCATCACCTTCGGCGGCGGAAACATGGTGCCAAAATCGATGCACCACGTCGTCTCGATCGGATGGTGTTTCGCCGGGTTTGCCGTTTTGGGTGTAGTACACATCGACCGACTCGATCGGCATGGACGCGTCCGCCTGAACCTTGGCTTTCGGAACGCCATCGGAACCATCCCAAACCATCGTCACCTTTGGTGTCTGGGGAAATTGGAAGGCGTTCTTTAGATGCTGATCAAACCAAAGCAACGTCGCCGCTTCATAGGCGGGCGTGTCTTGGTGGTTGTGATGGGGTGAGCAAGTCACCCGCCAATCTTGACTTTGAATCTCACTCACCGCACTGGGCAGGTCACCAATCCGTCCATGGAAATCATTCGCGGGGCTGAGGAACATGATCGGGCACTGGATCTCACTCAGGCTCACGTCATCGCCCAATGTCTTTCGAAACAATTCGCTGTCGTTGTAGCGATCGCTGATTCCGCCGCATGATGGCGCAGCGGCTTTGACTCGAGGATCCACCGCGGTCAACACTGTCAATTTGCCGCCCATGGAGTGCCCGTAGACGCCAAGTCGGTTTGCGTCGACTTCCGGTTGCGATTCCAAAAACGTCAACGCTCGACGGGCAGCGATCGCACACAAGAACCAACCGCTGTTGCGTGGCGACTCCACATCGTCCAACGTCCACTCCCCAGGCTTCGCACTCGGGAACTGATTCCCAGGATTGCGAGATGGAGCGTGATAGCCATCCACCACGCCCCAGTCGGTGGTAAGCCTGTAAGCGGGATCATCCGTTTTCTGATCCCAGAACAGCTTCACTTCGTCGCGAGAAACTCGGTGGCCGGGTGCTGAGATCCGACCGGCCCAAGCGATCGAGACCGTCGCATAACCTCGTTTCGCATTGGCAACGCAAGCCTTGTAGTCCGCGAATTGACCGCCGCCGTGAATTTGAACCAACCCCGGCACATTCGTGGCACCTTTGGGAACACCAAAGACCGCGGCGAGTTTGGCTTCGTGTCCTTTGAACACACCCATTCGAAAGCGAACGATTTTGAGATCGACGCCGTCCTCTTCCCATTCTCTCACCACCTCCACATTCAGAGGCTCGCTCGTGGGATCGAAGCCACGCCACATCTCCTCAAAGTTTTCCGGAGCACGTCCGTCGACGAGCGACGGCAAAGTCTCATCCAATTGTGCCGGCGCGAAATCTGCGCCGCACAAAACAACCATGAGAGCCAACAACACGCAACGAATCGACGCACATCGATGACGAGGAGAGAACTTCATAGGATCGAGATTGGACTGGTGGGAAGGATGGGGAATGAGAGCGGATCTGAGAGGCAGACGTGGCTACCCAACTATTTCGCGATCGCCCGTTTCGAATACGGTTCCGACGAATCCTTTCCGTTTTTCATCGTCGGGTAACTGACCAGAAAATGATTTTCATCGATCAGGTTGAAAACGTAATGCGTCGCCTCTTTGGGCAATTCAACCTCCACACGGTCACCCACCATTTTCGCGGGCAGCCGATACCATTCCTCGTATCGTTCGCCTCCGTTGTCCGTGTAGATCAGATTGGCTTTCACCACCTTCGCCCCGTTCGTTTGAAACTTCGCCCACACGATGTTTCCATCCCGTCCGTGATCGGCCACCTGGCAAACCTTGTCTTTGTTGGGCAAACGACGCAAACAATTTGGGTTCAGATAGGGCGTACTCGCGGCCGTTTCATCGAGACGCCGTTGCAGCTCTTCGTTCATCGCCGCTGCCTTCTCCGGCATGTCAGCGGCCAAATTGTTGGACTCCTCGATGTCCACGCGTTGGTTCCGCTCGTCATAGAGGCGGTACAGCTCCAGCGGATTGTCATCGCCTTGCAAGACATCGTCCCAATTTCGAATCAGCTTGTAGCCGCCGACGCGAAGAGTGGACTGCATCGACGAGTGCGGGAAATGCCAGAACATCGAATCACGAGGCTTTCCGTCGCGACCAACGATCAAGGACGCATCCGTTGGATCTGATGCAAGCAACGACGACAGGTCCGCTCCATCGAGATATTGCTCGGCCGGTTTGGGTGTTCCGGTCCAAGACAAAATGGTTGGATAGAAATCCAAACCGTTGACCATCGCATTGGATTCCGTTCCCGGTGCGATCCCTGGGCCGCGAATGATCAATGGGACGCGGACGCCGCCTTCCTTCGCGTTGATTTTGCCTTTGTCGAGCGGATAGTTGTCGGTGATGATTTCGCCCGGATGACGCTCCATCCCGCCATTGTCCGACGTGAAGATCACGTACGTGTTCTCGCTCAGTTGATGCCCCGGCCAACGCGGGTCTTCCGTGGTGTCGAGGTAACGCAACACGTTGCCAACATAGTGGTCCAGCATCTCAACCATCGCACCGTAGAACGGATTGCGTTGCCCTTCGAGCTCCCAGATCTTCGGATCAGTCGGGAACGGAACCTTCATTTTTTCACAGTACTTCCGCAGCAACCGTTCCGATCGCGTGTGAATCGGAGCGTGCACCAAGTACGTCGCGTGATACAGAAAGAAGGGTTCGGCTTTGGCTTCGTCCATGAACGACATCGCGTCAGCCACATTCTGATGAAACGGGAATCCATCCTCATCCAGCTTGTAAGGATCGTCGTCCGCATCGCTCGCGAATCCGGACAAGCGGTTGGGACGCATTGGTCGGGTCACGCCTCGTTCGGCCCGAGTGAAATCGAAGCCTTGGTCTTCCGGTTGTGGGAACGCGAAATGATTGATCGCGACATGCCATTTCCCCGCGTGCCCCGTCCGATACCCGTTTTCGCGAAGCGCCTCAGCAATCGTGATTTCGCTCAACTTCATTCGGCCGCTGTACCACGGCGAGATCAGAGGCGATTTCTTGGTGTAAGGCGACGGAGGTGCTCCTCCAACCACATGAGTCTTCTGTGTTCTGGCGGGATGCTTGCCTGACAGAATCGCAGCCCTCGACGGGGCACAAGTTGGTGCCGGCGAATACGCTTGCCAAAACAAGACGCCCTGCTGACTCAGCCGATCGATGTTGGGAGTCTCATAGGGGCAGGGTTCGTCTATGTCGTAGCAACCGACGTCTTGCCATCCGAGATCATCCGTCAACAGCAACACCACATTGGGCTTGTCCGGACGATCCTGCGAGAATGCTGGAGCAGCGAAACCGATCGCACCAAGAACGGCGCACGTGGCCAATGCCTGAATTTTCAAGAAGCAAGACATGAGGGTTCACCGAGGTGAGAGGAGGGAGGTGAAGGTGGGGGCGGGAAGGAGGGAGGTTGTTTGGTCGGACTTCAATCGCGGCGAGCGGCGAATGCACCAGCTCACCGCGTCAGAACTTGCAGTTCTTGAAAGGCAGTGTTCTCACCGCGTTGGGTGACGGGTTGGACTTTCCAAACGACCCATCGAAAACGGCCCAGCGATTGATCCTCTCGTGATCGCAACTCGACGGAGCAATACTTGCCGTGCTTGAGACCGGTGGTGTCAATCGTGGTCAGAGGAACAAATTTGGACCGATCTCCCACGTTCCACCCGGGATCGGAATCCAACGCACTCGCGTACAAAGTCAGCTTTTGCGGACCACGCACACCGTTCAGGTTCGTTGACCAACTGAGGATGGAAGAAACTTCCGCGACGGTCCCCAAGTCCACTCGGTACGCACCCGAGTTGACTCCATTTGCAAACACGGGACCGTATCCGTCCGCCAACTTGCCATCGAGGAGCGTTCCAATGGGTGCATCGCGAACGGAGTGATTGGCTTCGACCTTCGCATCCGAACCGAGCATCTCGTTGAGTTCTCCTGCAGCAGCGGACTCGATATTTTCAACGATCACCATCGGCGTTTTCTGGACCGAAAGCTCGATCACCCGTTGTTCTCGAACCACTTTGAGCTGCAACGTCGCATCACTCGCCCGTTGGTACTCCGTCAGCAACTCTGCAACCGTTCGCACCGGTTTCCCATTGATTGCTTTGACAAGATCGCCGTTTTGCAGACCGGCCTCCGCGGCGGAGGTGGTCGCCACGACGGCCGATAACGCCACGCCGCCGTCTTCTTTGGCAACGCCGTATGCCGAGAACTCCGCCCCTTTCAAGTCCGCCACTCTCGCACCCAACCAATAAATCGGCTGAGGCCGCGTCACACGACCGCTGTCCGATCGCGGTTTGTTGAGCGAACTCTTGACATCCAATTCCGGAAGCACAGGCGTCGCCGCAATCTTCTTCAGCGAAGGCTTTTTCACTCCGAACTGGTCCATCGGAAAGTTTTTGAAACCGATCGCCATCGCGGGTGAACCTGCTTCCACGCGAAAGTCTCCCTTTTCGGGATCGACGAATTTCGGATCCGCGACAATCGAATTCACATCCCAACCAAAACTGGCGTAACGATCCTTCATGTCCGGAGCGTTTGCGTAGTACAGGTTGCCGTCGACTCGTTTTCCCTTGGCCGTTTTCGTCGGCATTCGAGCACCTTGCGGCGCGGCCATGAAGATGTTGCTGAAGACTTCATCACCGCTGTTGTTGTACCAAACGTGCGGGTGCAGTCCGTTATTGATCGTGATGTTGTTCCACGCCCGACGACGAAAACCTTCACGCAACTTCAATCCGCCCGCCAACATCAAGTTGTTGGTGATGTCATAGTTCGACGATCCATCGTCCAGGTCGATGTCCCAGCCATGATCGCAACGCCAGCGACTGTTTCGAATGACGGTCGTTTCCACGGCATCTAAGAATGGAAAGTCAGGCTCTTTGTCGATGACTTTTTGACTGGCACCTCGGTCGCTGCTCCAGTAGCGATCGCGGCCCCATGAATTGAACGAACCGTGGTCGTGCGTTTCTTGGACGGTGTCGAAGACATCACATCCTTCAATCAAGTGACCGCCCCAAGCTCCATCGCCGATGTTGATGCCGGCCCGAGCGCAGTCGTAGATCGAGCAATCACGAACGGTGATGTGCTGCGCCATTTCGATCTGCACGCCTGCCGGTTGCCGTTCGACTCGTCCAATCCCGTGGATCAAGCAATCTTCAACCACACAATCCGCTGGGTAGTTGTTCGTTTTCGGTCCTGGCGTTCGATCGACCTTTGCCAAATCGTTTTTGTGACCGTACTGAAACAACGGGTCTCGCACCGCGTTGGGGTCCCCGACAAAGCAAACGCCGCTGGCTCCCGCGTCGTGAATGTGGCACCCGTGAATATGAGCCCGGCGGTTGTAGTTGCTGACGAAGATCGCATTGCCACCGACCTGATCAAACTCGGAATCCGCGATCTCAATGTCTTCGGTTCCGGTCAACACCACGGAACCGCCGCGGTAGATCGTCCAGTCCGATCGCAGCATCGGTTCCTTGGTTTCCATGAACGTTCGAGCGGAGTGCCGGAAGACAAAACCGTTCAATGTGATGTGCCGAACAGGTTGTTGCTCGGTGCCGTTGAACTCGATCAAGTGCCGCAACCGAACAACCTCGATTTTGGCCGTCTCTAAATCCATCGCTGGGCCGGGATAGAAATACAACGTGTTCATTTTCGCGTTGTGACACCACTCGCCCGGTGCATCCAATTCTTCGAAGATGTTCTCGACCATCCGCTGGTCCTTGTGCATTCCCGAGGGTCGATTGTTTTGCCATCCGCCCTCGTAGGTCACATCGCCATCTGCATCCTTGCCGGTGATTTGATAGTGATACCCGCCCCAGCGTGCTCGGTGCATCGCGTGGATGAATCCGCCAGTCGGATCGCTCCACTTCGCTGCTCGTTCTTTTGAAAACGCGTCCGCAGCATGACCTTGATACGCTTGCGTCTTCTTAGTCGGATCAAAATTGGGATAGCGAGCCATGCGTTGCATCCGGCCATCGACAAACAACTGATCGATCGCCAACCCCGGTTCCGTGCTGGCTTGCATGATGCCATCCCGAAACGGCTTCCAATTCAACTCAACCGGTGAACCTCCACTCAAAACCGCCTGTCCTTCGTTTTCAGCACGATAGACCACCGGGTTCTCAGCCGATCCCGAATCGCTCGGTTCGAACACCAACGTTTGGGCCAAGTGATGCACACCATTGCCAACCCAAACCGTCACGGGTTGTTTGCCAACGACTGCCTTCACGATTTCCCGAGCACGATCGATAGAGGCAACCGGCGCCGAGCGAGAACCGTTGTTGGAGTCATCGCCTTGCACGCTGACATACACATCCAATGCGTTTGCCGACTGCATTCCCAACGTCATCCACATCAGCGTGCAGATAACCCACGACAGACGATCCAACCGGGAAGACGCAACTCTGTTCCTCAGGCCGACGGATGACTCGTCAATGATCGCCGGCGTTTCCGAACGATTCCCAAGAACTGGCCAGGAGACTTGCGTTCGAGAGAAATGCATTGTGATTTTCAAAGAGAAAGAGTTCTGCCAAGCGGCCACAATGATCCAACCGTCGGAAAACTCCACGGGTCAATGCGGCGTGCCCGAAATGTTTTGCGACATCTAGGGACACGAAGCGGCCGCAAACACAACTTACCGGACTGGAATCAGTCACCAGCATAACAACCGAACCCCGCGGTTTCTCCTGTCCAAGCCGCGCAATTGGACGCGTTCTGGTTGCCTCCGCCACGCCGATGTAGTCTCAACGAACGAAACTCGGCGAACGCTGTTCAGGCGATTTTCGTCCTCGCCACGTTCCAACCAAACCATATTGAAACCGGATGAAACACCAGCAAGTTGACCATTCGCTCGGCGACGGCATCTACTTCTCGCAAGAATCCTATCCCGGTTTCATCCGTCGCTTGATCGCGATGGTGACTGATGGAGCGATTCTGATGTTCGTCGGCATCGCGATTTGGATCTTTCTGGCGCTGCTGTTCTACGTCCTAGAGTCTCACCGAAGTCCAGAGGCGCTTCACTTTGCGATTTGGCTCACGATCGCTTGGGTCTACATGACGGTGATCAAACGTTCTCGGCTTCGCACGATCGGTTACCGATTGTCGGGCCTTCGAATCATTGACATACGTGGATCCCGGCCGTCACTGACGAGGATGACACTTCGACTATTGATGTGGACTTATGGCCCATTCAATTTCATTCTCGATCTGATTTGGTTGGGCGCTGACTCAGAGCGACAAACATTGCGAGATTGCTACTGCGGCACCTACGTCGTCCGTGCCACCGCGCAACCGGAAGGCTCCGCACCAATGCACCTCACCCGATATTTCGCGGGCGGAATTGCACCGTCCTACCCACGCGTCGTCCGTCCCAGGAAGTTTGCATGAACGCTCTCTCGATCCGAGACCTGACCGTTCAAGACTCCTCCGCGGTCGTTGAATTGAACGAAGCTGTCGTCGCACTCACCAGTCCCATGGATGCCGAACGGTTCGCAATGCTGTACGAACTCAGCAATCTGAGACTCGCGGCGGAAGTCAACGGACAGCTTGCCGGATTCCTGCTCGCGAGTCCTGTCGGCGCGGCATACGACAACGGCAACTTCCAATGGTTCTCCGAACGCCACGAAGACTTCGTTTACATTGACCGGGTCGTGGTATCAAAAGAGTTCCGTGGTCTTGGCGTTGGCCGTGCCCTGTACTTGCGAGCGTTTGACGATTCGAAGCGACTGGGGGCTTTACGCATTTGTGCGGAAATCGATTCAGAACCTGCCAATGACGCATCGCTCCACTTCCACAAGTCGACGGGTTTCATTCCCGTTGGCACTCGACAGCTGGACAGTGGAAAAACGGTCTCCATGCAAATTCGGTCGCTCACTGATTAGCGTCTCTCGACCAAACGATCTCGTAACCCCGAGTTGCTTGGAGGTCATGCCGTTTTGAAGTGCCGTTTCTCGGCAGATCTACACACGGCGTGCCTCTCCCGAAACGAAGTTTTGGGGGGAGGTCAAGCGACGCCGTTCAGGCGTACGCGAGGGAGGGGGCCGAGCATGGGAAACGGCGCGCACTACCCTCCCAGGAATCCTCGCTGAACGCTCGCATCCCAACCCTACCCAGCTGCGTTCAGGAGATTGATTTCAACCTTGCGAGCGCAGCACTTCAAAAACTGCACAGCCTTCTTGCTCGAAATGTGTGCACTGAAGATCGCAAAAACATCTCCATTAATTCGTCTCGATATCAATACACGCACGGAGTACAAGGTCTTTGGAAGTACTACCGAAGTCCACTCTCGAACGGCGCGACTCGACCCGAGATTCGCGAAATTCTGGGGGCGGTCGCGGATCGCACGATTGAGTTCGTCCGGCTTTCTCAGACAAGCAAACGAGATCAGTTCTTGCGGAGACTGGAGAACAGCTTGGAGTCGGGTGACTCAGGCAGCGAGGCTTTCCAGTCCGCCAGCTGTTCCGACAGTTTCGAAACGGCATTGGGATGCGTCTCCTTCAAGTCAGTCGACTCATAAGGATCGGACACGATGTCGTACAACTCGAGGTAGCTCGAATCTTGGTTCGCCAACAGCTTCCATCGTTCATTCACCACGCAGTACGAAGCCCAGTGATGCGGACGAGATTTCTGGGCAGGCCAGCGTGCACCGTACTTCCAAAACAAAGGCTTGGTGCGTCCCGTTGACGATTGCCCCTGCAATGCCGAAACCTGGCTGACGCCGTCGGGTTGATACGCGGAAGGCAATTTGACGCCGGCGATTTCGCAGAATGTCGGCAACAAATCCACGGCGCTGATCATCGCTGAATCATTGGTTTCTCCCGCGGCGACTTTGCCCGGCCAACGCACGATGAACGGAACGTTGATGCCACCTTCAAACAACGACGCCTTGTAGCCTTTTCGTCCTGCGGTGATTCCTTTGGCGGCACCAATGCCGAAACCCGCTCCGGTCGCGGTGTCGTAGCTCAACTCCAATTTAGCATTGGCTGAACCGCGAGCCGGCCCGTTGTCGGAACTAAAGATCACCAAAGTCTCGTCAGTCAACTTCAACCGATCCAAGGCGTCCAAGACTTCACCAATGCGATCGTCCGCGTGCGACAGCACTGCTGCATAGATTTCATCGGCTTCGCTCAGCCCACTGTGGCGAAAACGCCAGCGATACTTTGGAATCACATGGAATGGAGTGTGGGGTTCATGGACCCACAAGTTGACGAAGAATGGATCGCCTTCGGAATGAGCCGCTTCGATGAACTTGATCGTTTCATTGGCGTCCTCGTGAACTGGCATCTGCTCGCCCGAGCAATTGAACGCTCCGTATCGATCGTATCCGTATTCCGCGGGCGTGGGCGAATCCGGAATCATGTCGTTGGACAGGTGCCACTTGCCAAAGTGAGCCGTTTTGTAGCCGCCGGATTGCAACAACCGAGGCAGCGTGACGGCACTGGGATCCAACCAATCGGGCATGTTGCGTTTGGCGTTGCTGGGCACCCAAGCGAAGTGGCCGTCGATGTTGTGGCGAGCCGGGAATTGCCCCGTCATCACAGCCGTTCGACTGGGCGAACACACTCCGCTGGCAACCGTGAATCGTTCAAAGTCCGTGCCCTCGCGTGCCAAGCGATCGATGTTGGGAGTTCGCACATAGGGATGCCCATGACAAGACAGATCGCCCCAACCCCAATCGTCAGCAAAGATAAAAAGGATATTGGGCTTTTTGCCGACCGACGATGTGACCGTGTCTTCTGCGGCGGCACAGCGAGATTCCGCCGCACCAGCCAAAACGAACAGCATCACCACTGTCGTCAGGCACACGTAGCGAACGCACTGCAAAGGGAAGCTCTTTGGGAAGCTCTTTGTGAAATCCTTTGGATTCGTCATTCGTATTCACTCAATCGATTGGTTCGGAATTGATGTTTCGGTTAGCGATGAATGAGTTGTTTTGCGTACCAAGATCATTCGCCCGCCAGCACAATTTTTGATCCATCGTTTCGACGTCTAATTCGACTCGGCCTCACCCAACTCTTCGCGAGCACCTTTGCCTTTTT
Organism: Rhodopirellula sp. UBA1907; assembly: GCF_002337565.1. NCBI lineage: Bacteria > Pseudomonadati > Planctomycetota > Planctomycetia > Pirellulales > Pirellulaceae > Rhodopirellula > Rhodopirellula sp. UBA1907. The sequence goes on from NZ_DDGH01000013.1 coordinate 192,267, forward strand.
TCTGTTGCTCCGTCCGGTACTCGCCGGGCGACTGGCCAGTCTCACGTTTGAAGACCGCGCCGAGACTCTCCTTGTGACTGTAGCCGGCGAGAGGAGCGATTTGTTCCAACGTCATGTCGGTTTCAGTCAACAACTGACGCACGCGTTCCAGCTGAGTCACCGTGATCTGATGATGCGGCGTGTGGCCCAGCACTTCTCGGAAACGTCGCTCAAGTTGCCGACGCGATAGCGATGTGAACTTGACCACGTCACCAACGTTGATTCCGTTGCAAGCGTTCTGGCGAATGAAGCGACACACTCGTGCGAGTTCAGCGTCTTCGACCGCGACGACCTTGGTCGACAATCGTTCCGTCACTGAAATTGGCGGGATACGTTCGACTTCTTTGTCAGGCACCCAGCCGTTGAGCATTTGTTGCAAGATCTCGGCGGCTCGGTACCCCGCCAATTCCGCATTGGGCCGCACGCTTGAGAGAGATGGATCACAAATCGAACAAATCGTGTCATCGTCATCGACGCCGATCACACCCACATCGTCAGGCACGGCGATGTTTGCAAACCGACATGCATTGAGAACTTGTTGTCCGCGAATGTCGTTGCACACAAACAAGCCAGTGGGCCGTTCCAATGTCGACAACCATTCAACCAAAGCCTCTTGTTCAACAACGCCGGCCCGTTCGAGTTCTCTCAACGTGATGCCGGGAGCGCCCGGCGATTGATGCTCGGTGAATGGACAACCAGCCTTCTCCACCAGTCTGCGAAACGCAATCAACCTGTCGTCGGAATAAGTCGCGAATCGAAAGCCGCAAAAAGCGAAGCGTCGAAAGCCGCGTTCCCAAAGATGCTCGAACGCCATCTCAGCGATTCGCTCGTTGTCAGCCACGACCTGTGGCACGCCTGGAAACTTTCGGTTGCCACGCACGTCCACGATCGGGACACGTAACTTTCGAAGCGGATCGATGCTGTGGTGATCCAGACGTGCGATCACGCCGTCGACGCGCGTTCTAGATATCCAATCGGGCACCACCGAATCGATCGTCATCTCTTCATGCAACAACGACCAATCGCCCTTCGTCCTCGCATAAAACGCGATGCCCCGCAGAAGCTCGCGACCATAGGCCCGTGAGACCTCCACCAGCAAAGCGATTCGGGGTCGATTGATATGAGTCACTGACGTGATTTCTCCAAAGCCGGACACGCTGTCGCAAAACGACACCTATTTGTCGCAAATCATTACCTGCGAGGGACGCAACACAGAGTCTATAGGCATCGACCAGTCTAACAGAACACAAAGACGCCGCAATTCGCGAGCCACACGTGACTCCACATTTGCGAGCCACCTCCTTCACCATGTCGCAAGACCTTTGGCTGAGCCGGTCGCAATCAGTGCTGAATCAAAGGATCAGCAGGTGAACATGCATTCCAAGATCGGTAACAAAAACGCAGGGCGGGTTGGCAAAGGATCTGCCGCTGGGTCAGAGTGAAAAGAGACGATCACCATCACTCACATCCAGGACTCTCCTCGTGCCTTCACTTCGACGCTCAGCAAAACATTGCTTCACTCGCCTTCCACTTGGCGTGCCCATCCTGGTTGCGACGTGCTTGATGTTGGCGGGAATGCCAAACGCCTCCGCGATCGAAGGCCAATGGCCCAAGTTTCAAAACGGCGGGCTTTCGTCGATCGACACCGCATTGCCGACGGAGTGGTCACCCGAGCAAAACATTGCTTGGACAGCCGACATCAAAGGGTACGGCCAATCAACACCGATCGTGGCTCACGACCAAATCGTTGTGACCTCAACCAGCGGAGAGAACAAGGACGACTACCACGTGTCATCTTTCGCGATTGATACCGGCGAACTGAATTGGCAAGTCGACGTCGCCAACCCATCGCCCTTCAAAAACTCTCCCATGGTCAGCCGCGCCGCACCAAGCGCCGTCGCAACCGAAGCAGGCTTTGTCGCCTTTTTCGAAGGCGGTGTTCTGCTCGCGATCTCACCATCGGGCGAAACACAATGGAAACGAGACCTCGTCGCTGAGTTCGGTCCCATCACCGCTCGTCATGGTTTATCCGCATCTTTGGAAGCCGACTCGACTCGCGTTTTTGTGTGGGTTGAACGAGAGGAAGCTCCTTACATTTTGGCCGTCAATCCAACGACTGGCGAAGACATCTGGAAAGCCGATGGGTTGGGCGCGACATCATGGGCGTCACCGCGATTGGTGCCTGTCGAAGATGGCCAACAACTCGTGTGCAGCGCCAGCGGAAAACTGGTTGGTTTGGATCCATCGACGGGAGAACGTCTTTGGGAATTCACCGACCTTTCCAACAACACATCCAACACACCAACGATTGTCAGTGAGGGACGCTTTCTAATCGGAGCTTCCGATGGTCGCGGCGAAACCAACGCGGGCGCGTCGGCGGCCAGCAACGGTTTGATCGAAATCAGCAAAGGCGACGACGGTAAGTTCCAAGCAGGATTTGTATGGCAAGCCAAGAAGGCAACCTGCACGTTCGGAAGTCCAGTCCTTGCGGGTGACACCGCCGCGATCGTCAATCGAACCGGAGTGCTCTATCGGTTGGATTTGGAAACGGGCGAACAAGTCTCCGCGAAACGGACGGATGCGGGAGGGCTCTGGGCGACTCCATTGGTCGCGGGCGGCAACCTGTACCTGTTCGGCTACAAGGGAACGACCAGCGTGATCTCGCTGGCCGATGGCAAAGAGATCGCCGAAACCTGGCGTTTCTTCTCCGTCGCCGCCTTCGGGCCAGCAACGGTTTTCGGCGATCTCTTTGCCATCG
>NZ_DDGH01000090.1:0-46521 GCF_002337565.1 Rhodopirellula sp. UBA1907
GTTCAGGCGTAGAGGTCGTGTATTTTTTTGATGCCGCTTTTCGCCTGATTTACACACCGCGTACCCCTCCCGAAACGAAGTTTGGGGAGAGGTCGAGCGACGCCGTTCAGGCGTACGCGAGGGTGAGGGCCGAGCATGGGAAGTGCCCCGTGTTACCCTCCCCGAGCCAAAGCCGAACGATCTTCTGAAGAACAAGCCATCGCTGAAGCAACGTCTTCAACTCCACACGTTACGACCGTGACGCGCCCTGTTTCCGCTTGCGATACTTGTTTGGATTGTCGGCCTGCCCGGTGATCTCGTACAGGAACATGCTCGGCTTGGTCGGACGAGGCTTGCCCCATTTACGACGCGTCAAAGCCAGCGACATCGTCAACTGATCTTGGGCGCGTGTGATGCCGACGTAGCACAAACGCCGCTCTTCGGCGATGTCTTCTTCCATCCCGCCTTTCAGCGTTCGGCTGTGGGGCAAAATGCCATCTTCCATCCCGACCATGTAAACGACCGGGAACTCCAGTCCTTTGGCCGCGTGCATGGTCAGCAACCACACCGCGTTCTTCATCGCCAACTTGTCCTTCTCGCTGCCCATCTCTCGACCGGCCAATGCGATGTCGGACAAGAAACCCGACAAATCAGGCTCTTCATTCTTGTCTTCGTAAGCCGCGACCGCGTTGGCGACTTCGCCGATCGATGCCATGCGTGATTCACGCTCATCGGGTTGATCGTAAAGCCGAGCGATTTCATCGGCGTAGGCGGTCCGCTGCAACAGCGTCTCCAGACCCTCCCGCATCGTTTCGTTTGCCAACCGTTGCTGCACATCGCCCAGCAACTGCTTCAGCTGATCGATTCCCCGAAGAGCCGCCGGGGTCAGATCCGCAACTGATTCAGGATCATTCATCACCTGCCAAACGGGGATGCCCTTCGACACGGCACGATCGACCAACATCCGCACGGACTTGTTACTCAGTCCGCGAGCGGGCGTGTTGATCACGCGCAACAACGAGATCTCATCGTCGGGCTGATTGATCCATTTCAAATACGCAACGATGTCACGGACTTCACGTCGGTCAAAGAACGACTGGCTACCCAACATCACGTACGGCACATCATGCTTTCGCAACTCCGTCTCGAACAAACGAGGCTGTTCGTTGGTGCGAAACAGGATGGCGATGTCTTTGGGCTGGATGTGTTCGTTTTCAATCAGGTGCTTGATCTCACGAACGACCGTCTCGGCCTCAGCTTGCTCATCCTTGTGCTGCACAATCCGAGGACGCTTGCCTGACGGGCGAAACGGTTTGAGCACCTTGTCGTGACGAACCGTGTTGAAATCAATCAGCGTGTTGGCCATCTCAAGGATGGCACCGGTGCTGCGATAGTTGTCTTCCAACCAAACCACTTCCGCGTCCGGCCAATCCTTGCTGAAGCTAAGGATGTGCGACACGTCCGCACCGCGCCACGCATAGATCGATTGATCATCGTCGCCGACGACGCAAAGGTTCCGATGCACCTCAGTCAGGTGTTTGGTGATCCGGTACTGACTGCCATTGGTGTCTTGATATTCGTCAACCAAGACGTGGTCATACTTGCCCGCTTCGCGATCGCGAATATCGGTGTGCTCGGCGAACAACGTCTCGGTGTGCAGCAGCAGATCGTCGAAATCCATGGCCCCGCGAGCACGCAGACCATTTTGATATCGGCGGTAACCAGACGCTGCGAAATGCTCTTTGTCGGTGCTCGCGATGCTCATCGCTTGTTCCGGAAACACGGACGCACTCTTCCAACCACTGATGATCGAAAGCATGTCACCGGGTTTCAAAGCCGTGTTCGGCAACCGCAACTCACGCAGAATCGCCCGCGCGAGGGACTCTTGGTCACTGCGGTCGTAGATCGCGAAAGTCGCGGGAAATCCGATCGCGGGCGCATGCTCGCGGAGGATCCTCACGCACTGAGCATGGAACGTGCTGATGGTGGGCTTCGGCGGGCCCTTTTGGCCACGTTTCCGTTTTTGATTCTTGTAGCCCAGCAGTTCGCCGACGCGATCCTGCATTTCACCAGCCGCTTTGTTGGTGAACGTCACCGCCAAGATGCGATCAGGCTTCACGCCGTGCTTGATCAGATTCGCAATGCGAAACGTCACGACGCGGGTTTTTCCCGTGCCAGCACCGGCGAGCACCAGAAGCGGGCCAGACAATGTCTGCACCGCTTTGGCTTGTGGCGGGTTCAGACCCGCAACATCAAACGTGCTCAAGGAAGAAGAGTCAGCCGGTTTTTATTCAGGCAACGTCAATGTTGACGCGACGACCTTCGCGGTCAAAACGGACTTTGCCGTCGACCAATGCGAACAAAGTGTAGTCGTTGCCCATTCCAACACCGGCACCTGGATGGAACTTCGTTCCAACCTGACGGACCAAGATGTTGCCGGCGATAACGGCTTCACCGCCGAATTTCTTGACACCACGACGTTGCGCGTTGCTGTCACGACCGTTGCGGCTGCTGCCCTGACCCTTTTTGTGTGCCATCGAAGTTCTGCGTTTTGATCAGTGAGAAATGGTTGTAGATTTTTGAGAGGGCGAGAGATTAGCGGAACGTCCACGTGTAATCAAGTCGTTGTTCCAGCCCATATTGATCCAGCATGTATTTTTGCTCTTCCGGATCCGAATACGCGGGCACGCCAAAGCGAACGCGATCTTCCGTTTGGTCCATTCTGTCGCCGGGGCGATAGAAGTTCAACGTCAACGCTTTGCGGCGATACGGTGCGTCTTCGCCTTCACCGTCCTGTTCGAATGCATTCGTCAAACCGAACACGTCGATTGAGAAGAAATCCAAACCGGGTTCCACGTCCACCCAAGTCGCCACCCCCCAAACGCCAGGTGCGCTCTCGTCGGAGGTTCGTGGAATTTTGACCGTGCTGATATCGACCGAATTGTGCAGTGGAGCGGTGATTTGCTCACGAATCGCGATGCGATCGCGGGCGATCGGTAGAATTTGATCGACATAACTGCGATCGCTTTCGTGATCCCTCAGCACCAACATCGGAAAGAACCGGCGGGAGCTGTAGCTGACCGATTCGATTCGCTGGTAGATCGGATTGTCCGGATCGTCAACGGCGGGACGCAAATCGCCGCCGCGGTAACGAACGCGATACACCATGTAATGCACCAATTTGCGTTGCAATCGGCCGTCAGGACGAGGCAGATCGAGGTACATCTGGCGAAGTGGTTTGAACGAAAACTCAAAGCAAAAAATTTCGCGACGCAAAATCACTTGCTTCGCCATTTCTTCCAGCGTGCGCGAGCGTGGCTCGAAATGAGGCTCGCCGTTGGGATGATTGTCGCTCTGCCAAGCGATCTCGGGATGGCTGTTGATAATCGATTTCAGCGTCAGTGGACCATCGAAGGTTTCCTTCGGATCCGGAGCCGGTGGAATCGCGGTCACAACTCCCGGTGCGAATTCAGTTTGCACCTTGGCCGACGGAGCAGCCTCTTGTGCGTGTGCGGAGCCACAAATGGTGCTCGCCGAGACGCACATCGCGACAGCGACGATCGATTTTTGGCTCCATCGCGCCATCACGCCGGTCCAGCCCCACCGCGGCGGCAAGCCGGCCGAAGAGGCGTCCAAAGATCGAGTTCGTGTGGCGATGATTGACATGAAAAGCCGTCGTTAACGCTTGGTCGTGGGAAGGTCACTGGCTGAGATTACGTGCTCCGGACGATTTTTGCTCGGAGCAACCAGGTCAGCCGGCTCTAATCTTAATTGCTGACCGGCCGAGGAAGCTGTTTCCGTGCCGTCCAAGCCGGATTTTTCTGCTGGATCCAGCTCGATTTCCTCGCCCGCGGTGACCGCCGGGCCGGACCACTGCAACGATGCCGCCAATTGGACGTCCGAACCGCTCAAATCATTCACGCTGTCGCCTTCCATCGTCAGGGTGGCCTGGACGCGGCGACCCGAATCGTCACTGAAGTGCATCATAATCCACTGGATCGGAATCCCCTCGACTTCGCCCGTCGCGGTGACGTGCAAAACTCGTAGGCCGGAGTCAGACAACTGCTCTTCGGACCGCACCAATTGGTCGAGCTGCTTGTCCAAAGTTCGCTGAACGTCGGCTTCGAATGCCTCCAGCGTCAACTGATTGCCTTCCGGAAGACGCGGCAGCGACCGCAGATTGCACTGAGCGATGCTTTGCTCGTTCTCAATCATTCGCAGGATCGCCTGTCCGGCGCCGTCCTGCATGATCCGCCAACGACGGTCCAGAAGCGCGTTGACGCCGATTTTCTCGCAATCCACTGCCATCAGCATTCGGTCCGATGGTGGTGGCGAGTCAAAATCGACGGCGACCGCGGAAGCGGGCAAAACCTGAGGTATTTCAAGCGGTTTGCGGATCATTCGAATCGTCGCGGTGACGTCGAATCCAGGTTCCGCCATTCCAATTTCGCGAGTCTCGTGGATCGCGACTGCCGCCCAAGTGACGGTCCGAGTGGAATGCTGGAACGTCAATTTGCCCAACACTCGCAATTGCGTTGGAACACCGCTGACCGAACCATCCATCTTTCCTTGAAACTGCAACTTCGCGTTGCTGGCATCGTTGGAAACCAAACTGATTTCGACGTCGCTTTTGACGACGCCACTCAGGTTGAAAGCCGATGCCAAATCATTCGAATCCAACGCAACCTTTTCGCCAATCGACAACGTTTGAGTCGGCAGAAGCCGGTCCAGTGCGACGCTGGCGATGGGGGTCCGCAGGAGATCCAATTCGTCGTGATTCAAGTAATCGTCGGAGGCATAAATCGCCTCCGGCAATGTGTCACGACGAGCCACCACGAGGCCCAAATTGTCACGCAATTCGGTGGTCTGATCCATCCGGCTCAACCGGCTCACGCCCTGAGCCGAGTGGTAGTGCCGTTCGGCGGCAATGATGGGCGATTCCATATCGGCGTTTTTGGGTCGCAGATAACGCTCTTCGTAGTCCAATGCGACTTTCGCCGTGATCGGCAATTGCTGTTTGGTGCTCGGTTTCGCCGTCAATGCGAGCAACGGATCCTTGGTCAGATTGACGTTTCCTTTGACGTCCATCTCCATTCGAACGCGGTAGAGTCCGAGGTCGAGACGCGGCCGAAGAATCACGTCGTTCGTCGATGAACCTGCCGCGGAGGCGATTTGGCTCGTTCCTAATGTCCCTGCCATGCCGCCGATTGCGACCAAGCGTCCCAGGAACGCACGGCGAGATGCGGGCGAAGAATTCGGAGTGGCACGTTTGGAAGTCGAATTCGTCATGATCTATTCAGCGGATTGGCGGCAGAGTCGAAAATCGCACGACCGCATCGCAGCAGCGGTCTCAATCTGTTCAATCGGCTCGACCGGTTCTCGCGGTTGATCCGATCTCGTCCTTCTTGCCGGCTTTCTCATTGTGAGACCGCCAAAGTTTCAAACTGATTGTAAACTTTGCACTTTTTTGACAGCGACAAGGACACTTGCCGCACGCTCAAAAATTTTGTGCCAGCGAAAACCAAGCGTTTTGCGGGACACTTGCAAAGTCAAATGCGATTTTCGACTTTGGGAGCATCGTTTGGCCTGAAACTTTCACTAGTGACCCTCCGTCCTGATTTGGGCAGGGTAGCCGCGCATTTCGACAGGTTCACTTTCGGTTTGACATTGGGTCAACGAGGGGAACTTGGCGACGTGTCGGAGACGAAAAAACTCGTCTTTTTCGCTATCAACGGTGGTCTCAGCGAACTCTCGACGAGATCACACGCTCTAATCAGTACAGCCCACGAAGTCTGCCGAAATTCAGTGCTCTGATGCCCGGTTTTCTTCAACTGGCGTGGCACGGAGTCGCGCCGGAAGAGACGGTGGTGAGAAATTGGATGGTTTTTGAGAGCCCCCTTTTTGGTGGTTCCAAAGACAAAGTCTCCCCGCCCGATCTAACCGATCGTCTTATGGATAAGGCGACCTCCGGGCAAATTGGATTGACGTGCTGACGACCCGCCGGGGTCGCATGGACAACGGCACGGACAATCTGGCATGGGAAACCTAGATTATGCATACGTCTTACCGAAACATTGCTGTCAAAGAACTTCGCGATCAATTGTCTCGCTTTAGCCCCCGAGCCAAGAAGATCGAACAGTCGTTGTTGGCCGAAAAATTGCTGTCGGAAATTCAGCCCGATCGCGATTATTCGATGGATTACGTCACGTTCCGCATCACCAATTACCGTCCCGAATCATCGCTGCGACAAACAATCGCGTCGGCTGATTTGGTGCACGACCTGCGTTTGCTAATCGAAGACTTGTCGGATTCGGCCGATATCGGTGCCAACGAAGCCGGCGAACACGTGCACACCGTGGCCGACCTCAGCCGCAATTTCCACGTCTCAACCAAAACAATCAGCCGCTGGCGTGACGCCGGTTTGGTCAGTCGCAAATTCTTGTTTGGCAAACGAAAACGCGTTGGCTTTCTCAACAGCAGCGTCGATCGATTCATCGCCAACAACCGCGACAAAGTCCGTCGCGGCGAACGATTCAGCCAACTGACCGACAACGAAAAGACCGAGATGGTCGAACGTGCTCGGCAATTGGTCGAGGGAGGCGCCACCTTCGCCGAAGTGATCCAGCAAATCGCGACGATCATGCATCGCTCGCCTGAAACGGTTCGCTACACGCTGAAGAATTTCGACGCCAAGAATCGCCAACTGGCCATTTTCCCTCATCACCGCGAAACACTCAGCGACGAAGACAAGCGAGTCATTCACCAATTGCAATTGCACGGTGCGACCATCCCGCAATTGTGCAAACGGTTCAAACGAACTCGAACAAGCATCCAGCGGATCTTGAACGAAGTTCGGATGCAGCATTTGCTCGAGATGCCGCTTGAGTACATCTACAACGAAGACTTCGAAGACACGTCTCGCGAAAGCGAGTACTTGGCTGAGATGCCTGTTTCCGAAACCGCTCGTAAAGTGCGAGCCCCTTCGGAATTGCCGAGCTACTTGGCTGCGTTGTACGACGTGCCGCTGTTGACGCGGGAACAAGAGGGTCACCTCTTCCGCAAAATGAACTACCTGAAACACCGTGCGAACAAACTGCGTCAATCGTTGACAGACGCCGATCGCATGGACACGGCAGTGATGGACCAAATCCAATCGCTGTACGAAGAAGCGGTCAAGGTCAAGAACAAGATCGTGCAAGCGAACTTGCGTTTGGTGGTTTCCATCGCGAAACGCCACGTCGCATCGGCGGAAGATTTCTTCTCGCTGATCAGCGACGGCAACATGTCCTTGATCCGAGCAGTCGAGAAATTCGATTACTCGCGAGGCAACAAGTTCAGCACCTACGCCTCATGGGCGATCATGAAGAACTTCGCTCGGACCATTCCGAATGAATTCAAACATCGCGATCGCTTCCGAGCAACGCCGGACGAGATGTTCGTCGCACATCAAGACGAACGCTTGGACCCGTACTTGGAAGAGACCGTCCAGCTGCAACGTCAACGTGAGTTGGCTCGCATCTTGGATCGCCTGGATGAACGCGAACAAAAGATCATCACCGCTCGCTTTGGTCTGCAACGCGGCGTGGAACCTTTGACCTTGAAAGAGGTCGGCGAAGAAATGGGCGTGACCAAAGAACGAGTTCGTCAATTGGAAGCTCGTGCACTGAGCAAACTTCGCGACGCAGCACGAGATGCCAAGATTGACGTCGAACTCGGTGCCAGCTGAACTCCATCGAGTTCACCCAAAGCAAATTCATTGAGCTAGACTGGGAGGCTTCCCCACTCCCTTCCCACCTAGCTTTTTTGCTCATGCCTCGCTCAATGATCGCAGCGTGCCTCGCTCTAGGCACGCTTTTCCTCAACCTCTCCGCTGCTCAATCTTTCGCGGATGATCGCCCCAACATCATCTTCATTTTCGCAGATGACCTTTGCTTTGATTCCATCGCGGAACTTGGCAATGAAGAGGTTGAGACTCCCAACCTCGATCGCCTCGCTCGCGAAGGCACGTCGTTCAATCACGCCTACAACATGGGCTCGTGGAGCGGTGCCGTTTGCCTCGCCAGCCGCACAATGCTGAACTCGGGACGTTTTGTTTGGCAAGCACAGGAAATCTACAACCAATCCGAACAGGAACGTCAGGAAGGACGCTGGTGGGGCGAGATGATGAAGTCCGCCGGCTACCGTACCTACATGACTGGTAAGTGGCACTGCCGGGCAAACGCCGAGAAATCATTTGACGTCGTTCGAGATACCCGCCCCGGCATGCCCAAAGATTTCCCGGAAGGCTACAACCGGCCGATTGAGGGCCAACCCGATCCGTGGTCGCCATCGGATCCCAAGTGGGGCGGATTCTGGGAAGGCGGCACGCACTGGAGCGAGGTCATCGCCAACCACTCCGATGACTTCTTCGCCGACGCGGCCAAGCACGACCAACCCACGTTCATGTACTTGGCCTTCAACGCCACTCACGACCCCCGGCAGGCTCCGCAGGAATACCTCGACAAATACCCTGCGGAAAACATCTTGGTTCCTGCAAACTACCAGCCACTGCATCCCTATGCGGAAGAAATTGGATGTGGACGCAAACTTCGAGATGAGCGTCTGGCGCCGTTTCCACGAACCGAATACGCCGTTCGAGTTCATCGTCGCGAGTACTACGCGTTGCTAACGCACATGGACGCGATGATCGGCCGCATCCTCGATTCGGTCGAAGCATCCGGAGAAGCCGACAACACATGGATTTTCTTCACTGCTGATCATGGCCTCGCAGTCGGCCAACATGGTCTTCTCGGAAAGCAGAACCCGTACGACCACAGCGTTCGCGTGCCGTTTCTCGTCAAAGGCCCTGGCATTAAAGCGGGCGCACGAATTGAAGAACCGATCTACCTGCAAGACGTGATGCCGACAACATTGCAACTAGCAAAGATCGAGAAACCCGATCACGTTGACTTCCACAGCGTGCTTCCATTGATGGACGGAGGCGTAACACCGTACCCAGCCATCTACGGCGCCTACCTGAATCTGCAACGCAGCATTCGCACACCCGAGCACAAACTCATCGTGTTCCCCAAAGCCCAAACGGTAGAACTGTTTGACATGCAAAACGATCCCGGCGAGCAAACCAACCTGGCCACCAATCCCGCCATGCAACCGATCGTCAAACACCTCTTCGAGCAACTCCAAAGCCTGCAAAAAGAACTCGGCGACAACCTCGAACTTTCCAGCGAACTGATCGGCTCCTAAAGAGATGGATTACCAAAAGCTGTTTGGCGTCTTACGGCAAAGCAGACAACCTACCGCCTCTGAATCGAAAACGTTTCAGGGGCGGTTCCACCAAAGAAAGAACCGCCTCAATCGCGCCCCGCAGCGACACCACCAACGAAGCAACTCTCCCATCCCGCCAATCGAAAACTACCACCGCTCAGAACTCTTCGGCAACATCGACACGGGCGAAAAGCTCGCTGACAAATACGACCTGTGGGCCAAACTACCCTCAAGACGAAGGCCCACGTGACCCAACCAACCTCATTTGACCCCCGTCCAATTTTTCTAGCCCGTCCCATTTTTCTAGCCGTCCACGAATGACTCAAAGCTTGGTGGGTGGCACATCAGGCTGGAACCAGGAGTTTTCGCCCGAAACCACCAGGTTGCTTGCTTGCCTGTTCACAAAGCAAGCGAATTGTCCCGTGCTGCGTTGCATTCGCCTGAAGTGACCAGAGTGCGGCTCCCTTGCTCGCCAAGTGCAGTTTCAGTGGTTCGTCCATGGCTTGCAAAATTCGCGAACAGGTTTCATTTTGGTCTTTGATCGCCAGCCATAGAAACAGATCGGAATCACCTGGCGTCATGACCTCCCAGCGGGCATCTTCCGACAACTTTCCGATTCCAATTCCAAATTGTTGAAGCTCAGTGCGTTCCGCATCGGACAATTGAAAATCAGTCGCGTCGCTGGAGAGCGTTTCATTGAGGAATTCACGAGTCCGGTCGTCACGGTCCAGCACTGCAACAATCTTCTCGATGACTTCCGTTTTCCCGGTCACTAGAAATTCCGCCCAACACAGATCCATCTCACCGGGCGACTGAATCGAATCGGGCAGGTACTTCGCTTCACGAAGCTCGTTGGGGGGATCGACAATCAAGTCAATCGCTTGACGCAACGGACCGGATTCCTGGGACCGGATCTCCTGCAATCGTGCATGAGCCTCCGGATAGACCTCCGCAATTCGCACGAACATCAACATGATCGTCGGGTTCTCATCGAACAATCGTTGCCCGACCGCATAGCGCAACGCCATCCAAACCGATTCCGCATCAAAGCGACGATAGACCCCTGATGTCACCTCGGCAAATTTCGTCGAATCGAGATTGGGTTCGGTTGAACGTGCAGCTGAACTCTGGGCATCGGCTGATTCGTGAGACATGTTGGTTTCGGCAGGGAAGGTGCGTTCGGTTCGGTGACCGCCAGGATCGTCATCCCGAGGACGGGGCACCAAGATTACACATCCGAAGGGGCTGCGGAAGAACACTCGCGTCCGCCGGTGCGTTCAATCTCGCAGCCAGAATGCCCATCGAATTCCCTGTGTCAGGGTGCCCCCTTTGCGGCTCGCTGAAGGATGTCAGCGCAGCACGGTTCTGTCGCGTCACATTTTCTCGCGTGGTCACGGAGTGAGAGCAGCCGTGAATCGGTTAGAAGATGTGAGGTTAGAAAATGAGTTGTGTGGTGATAAGGCTGGTTGCTCAATCTTTGGGTTGGACGCTGCTTTGGACTGCGTAGGTTTTGTTCCACGACTTCGCCCCAACGGGGCAGCCCTATGCCAGCCCAGGGCAACGCCCTGGGTTGTGACGGCACCAAGATTGCAAAGCCCCAACGGGGGCGGTGCTAGCAATTTCTGGGGAGTCTCTGTTAGTGAAAAGACATTCCGATGCAAGAGCATCGGTTTCCCAAGGCAAGAGGTTTGAAGTTGCGTTCTTGGTTCTGGGAGTGGTGACAGAGCCCTTGCCGGGACTGTGAAGCTTCGGTTCGGACGGCCACGTGACGGCACCGTTTAGGACAGTTCTCGCGTATTCATCACGCTTCCTTTGATGGCCAGAGTGCCAGCAAGTTGGCGAGGATCAGGATGGTTCCGCCGAGCACGAGTTCAAAGGTTAACGTTTCGTTTGCGTACTGGACGGCACACCAAACACTGAGCAGCCCGGGAACAAACATGGCCCAGGTGGACGCCATCAGAGGCTCCAGGGTGTAGAGCACCGATGCTTGCGTCGGTGACACGCTAGGTTGAAATCGATTCATCAGCGAGAACGCGACCAACGACGGAAAGATCGAAAGCAACACGATCAGAACGTAGAACCTCGGCTGAATCGTCAATGCGTACCATCCCGCGCTAGCCGAATCGATTGCCGATACCTCAGGGATGCTGGGCTGGATCAGCGCAAGGAACAGCAACGCCAACACGGCGGTGGTTCCGAACATCGATGGTGTGAACGCAAGCGAATCCAATCGCTTTCCAAACCAATCGACCGCAACGATCTGGCCGCTGAAGAACAGCACCGCCAGCAGCGTCAGCGTGTCGCCAGTTTTCCATTGCCCAAGTCCATCGGGTGCGAAACGTAGGCCGCCGTCGGCCCACTGCAGCAATCCAGTCAGAATCGCCACACCGAACAAGGAAACTCCGGCGGCGAGCAAAACGATTACTCGTGGACGTTTTCGTTCAAAAAGCGTTGCGAGAACGGGCGTCCAAACCACAGCGAGGCTGGTCAGGAACCCGCTGCGAGATGCGGGAATGGTCGATAGCCCGGATACTTGCAACACCATGCCGATGACGAACAAGCAACCGATCGCGACTCCGGCGAGGAAGTGCGGCCAGCGAACGCGTCTCATCACACCCCGGCAACAGATCGCGAACATCGCGAAGGCCAATGTAAATCGCAAACCGATCATCCACGCGGATGCCGCGGCCCGAAAAGCTCCAGAGGCCGTGTGCTCATCCACACCAAAGTGTTCGTCAGCGAGAAGATTCAACGTCTTCATGAAGGGGAAAGAAGATCCCCACAAAACGTTGACAACGACCAACGCCAGAACAGCACGACGATGCGAGACCAACTGAGCTGTTTCTGACAATGGGAGCTTACATCAGGCAAGAAGTTCGGGGATGGGATCGTCGTCGCCCCCGATCTTAAAGGGACGTCCGTTGGGCGCGAAGAACTCCTCGTCCAACGGCAATCCGGCCGCCGCAGCGATGGTCTTGTTGAACGATGAAACGCTGACCGGGTATTCATCGACATAGCTGCCGTGCTTGTCCGATGCCCCCAACACTTGGCCACCCTTGATTCCGGCACCTGCCAACAAGCTGCAGAACACTCCGGGATGGTGATCCCGACCCGCATTCGCATTGATCTTGGGCTTTCGCCCAAACTCGGTCGTTAAAACCACGAGCGTTTCATCCAGCAATCCCTTCGAGTGAAGGTCGCGAAGCAAAAAGCCCATCCCGTCATCGACCTGGGTCGCCTTCTCATCCAAACGCGAATAGAGGTCTTGGTGCATGTCCCATCCGCCGAAATTGACCTCGACAAACCGAGCTCCCGATTCCACCAAACGGCGTGCGAGCAAGCAACCTTGGCCAAACGAATTGCGACCATAGGCATCGCGGATCTTTGCATCTTCTTCGTTCAGATCGAAGACCTTCAAATGCTCGCTTCCCATCAGCTTGCGAGTCTCCAGGTAAAGCTGGTTGTAGGCTTCGACGTCGTTGTTCGTGCGCTGTGACTGAAACGATTTGTCGAATCGGTTGGCCAAAGCCAATCGTCGGTAAAACAGTTTCTCATCCAGATACTTTGGCAATTTGATGTTTTGCAAACCAGAGTTTGCATTCGCAATCGGGACGGGCGAGAGCGCCGGCGGCAAGAAGCCGGCCCCCGGATGCCGGTTGCCGCTGCCGATCAAAAAGTTGCCCGGCAGTTCTCTGTTTGCGCGACCTTGTCGATCCACCATCCACGCTCCCATACCGGGATGCTGAATCGAATTGATTTGCTTGTACGCGGTCCGCATCAAATAGCGGCCTTGTTCGTGAGCCCCGGTTTCTGTCGACAAGGACCGAACCGTCGCGATTGCACCTGCTAGGTACGACAGCTTTGGAAATCGGTCGCCAAACTGAATGCCGGGAACTCGCGTTGAGATCGGTTTCGTCTCCCCCGCCTCCTCCACGCCTTCTTTCGGATCAAAGGTATCCAAGTGTGACATCGCACCATCCATGAACAGATAGATGATGTGCTTGGCTTTCTTGGCGGATGCCGATGCCGCATGTGCACGGTTTTGAGGCGACAGCTCATCCCACCACGGTCCACCTAGCATGCCACCGGCGAACGACACGCCGAGTGTTTGCTTTGCCAATCGTTTGATGAATCGTCGTCGATCTTCCAGGGTGAATTCAATTCCGGCCATGATTCGATCTCGTGGGGGCTGAACCGCAACGCGGGTGATGAGTGGGATGAGGATTGAAAAGAAACATCAATTTGTGCCAGTCCGCTTCACTGGACGAACAGGAATTCTCGAGTGTTGAGCAATGCCCAAATGATGTTTCCGTAACCGACACCGGTCTGGTTCTGACTCGATAATTCGCGAGAGGCGAGGACGCGATCTTCCGTCGATGGCTCGCGCGTCAAGACGCTCAGGAAGATGGCATCGATCCGTTTCTTGATGTTGTTCTTTTCCAAAACGTTGTCGACCAAAGCGGATCCGGGTTCCAACATCACGTGAGTGATTGGTCCGTTGAACATGGCCAAGATTTGCGGCACGGTGGCTTCGTCTTGAGAACCATTGATGACCTCTCGGTCGCCCTGTCCGAACTGACGCAGAAAGTGATCCGCAGGCAATGGTGCTGGCAATTCGCTGGCACGGCACAACACGTTGCGTTGATAGGCGTGTTGATTGAGATTCCGTTTGTAGGTGGATGCAAAATAGGTTTCTTTGAACTTCGCGGATCGTCGTTGGACCTCCGCGAAATCGACCTTGGAAAAATCCAGATCCATCACTGGCTTCATTTCTTCTGCCGTTGGACGCTGAAATGGCCAAGGGTTGTCGACCGCCAGCGTCAAGATCGAGTCCCAAACCTGCTCGGCCGTCATCCGACGAACGGTGGGTCCGGGGAAGTAGTACAAGTCACCGTCGGTGATGTCATAGTCGACGGCTTTGCGTTGGTAGGTTTGGCTGTACAACACAATGCGTGTCAGCTCTTTCAAATCAAAACCGCGGCGAACCAATTCTTTGCACAAGTAATCCATCGCGGCTTCGTTGACGCATGGGTTCTCATCCCGAAAGTCATCGACGGGATCGACGAAGCCAACTCCCATCAGACGCTTCCAAAGGCGGTTCACTATCGTTTGGCTAAACCGAGGATTTTCGGGGCTGGTTACCCACGCCGCGAATTGCTCACGAGGGGAGGATTTGGCGGCGGACGATGGGATCTCTCCCCACAGCACCTTTGGCTCGACAAAATCCTTTGGTTTGGCATCGCGATAGGCATAGTCGTGAGGCAAACGCAAACGTCGAGGTCGTTCGCTGACGATGTAAGTGTTCGCTCGAGCGATACGTTGGAACTCTCCGGGCACACGGCCCTTGTCGAATCGTTTCTTGCCTTCGTTGATGAGGGCGTTGGCGGGGTTCGTCTTTTCATAACCGGGATCGCCTTTTCGCATGCGAGTGGTGGTGCCGGCGGTGAACGCTGCCAATTGATAGAACTGGTACTGCGACCACTCATCAAACGGGTGATCGTGACACTGAGCGCATCCGATCTGTGTGCCCAGGAAAACTCGCACCGTGTTGTCGATGTATGGCAGCGGCATTCCATCGTCACGAAGCTGGAAACCGACGGCCGGGTTGTCCCAAACTTTGCCGTCCGCCGTCAGCATCTCGTAGACCCATTGGTCGTACGGTTTGTTCTCGGCGATCGATTCCTTGACGTATCCGTTGTATGGATCGGCAACCAAGTTGGGTTGAGGGCGATCCACCAGACGCAGCGTGTCCGCCCACCAGTTGTACGTGTGGCTGACGTAGTCGGGGCTGGAGAGCAATTGATCGATCAGCTCTTCTCGACGATCACTTGATTTCGATGCGAGGAACTGTTCCGCTTCTTGCAGAGTTGGAATACGGCCAGCAACGTCCAGGTAAATCCGGCGCAGAAAGACTTCGTCGCTGGCCAATTCTTGAGGGGCGATTCCTTCGGCCAATAACTCTCGCTCGATGAAGGTATCGAGTTCGTTTGCCGCGTAGCGAATCTCATTGCGACTGGATTGCCGGACGGGAGCGACGTCCATGTCCACCGGCTTCTTCGTGCGAACACTTTCAGGGAGCCGAATCTTTGTTTTTGCGTTTGGCTTTTTGACGTTTCTCTGATTCGTTCTTTGGGCGTCCGCATTGGGTCCGCCAACGCAAAACAGCAACAACACACCCCAGATCAAACATTTCGAACCGCCTCGGTGACACATTGTGTCCGCTCCGGAAAAAACAGAAATCAGAAAAGATGGCATCGTGCTTCGTCCCCCTCTATCATAATCCATCGACCTGCGAGCAACCGGCCAATCAGACGCTCAGTTTGCTCGCTGATTTTCGCTCCCCCCTCCCAATCCCACCCTTGCAGCAACTGGTTGCACCGCGATCATGAAAAACTCCCGATGCCATTGGGATCACGATCACTTCGGACAACGATTGCCGCCAAACATTCAAACGCATTCCCACTGACTATGAACCCAAACGGACCCACCTTGATGAATCAACTCTGTTTTCACCGGTTCCTTCGGCCACTGACTCAACATGCCTGCGTCGCCGTCGCAGCGTTGTCGATCGCTCAGGCCGTTTCCGCCGCCCCACCTGCAGCAGCAACCTCCGACGCCACTGCCACGTGGGAAGCCAAAACCGTCGCGTCTGATGATAAGGATTCGAATCAACAGGATGTTGAGATTTATCGGGGTGGAAAATTGATCGCCCGTCACCACTCCAGCCTCCTCGGCACGCCCGGACTCTATCCGTTGCATTCGCCATCGGGACAACCGCTGACCCGCGACTACCCAATTGAGGGAAAGGGGAAGTACGAAAAAGACGATCACCATCATCATCGTTCGCTGTGGTTCACCCATGGGATCGTCAACGAGTTCGACTTCTGGTTGGACAAGCCAACGCCACACACCGGCTACGTCGTACAGACATCACTCTCGAAAGAAGAAACCGAAAACGGAGTCACCCTGACCACGAAGAACGATTGGAACGACCCCGACGGCAACCGCGTCTTGAGTGATCAACGACGTTGGAGCTTTTCCGAATCGCAGGGCGACACCGTCATCGACTTGGACGTTCGTTTGATGGCAACCGATGGCGACGTTGTATTTGGTGACACCAAGGAAGGCACACTGGGAGCCCGAGTGGCAGGCACGATGAAAGTCGATGCGAAACTCGGCGGCACCGGACAGAACGCGGAAGGTTTGAAAGACGGAGCCGCATGGGGCAAGAAGTCTTCGTGGGTTGATTACAGCGGCCCAATTCTACAAGCCGATTCGGACGAGCCATCTGATTGGCCAACGGCGGGCATCACGATGTTTTATCATCCCGATAACTCGCAACCCGACTGCTACTGGCACGTTCGCACGTACGGTTTGTTCGCGGCCAACCCGTTTGGACGCCATCATTTTGGCCAACCGGAATACGACGGCGTCAAGATTGCCGATGGAGAACACTTGGATCTTCATTTCCGCATCGTGTTGCACGACGGTGACTTTGATCGCGAAAAAACAGAGCAGCACTTCGCTGATTACTCCGAAACCAAACCGTCGCTTTGAATTCGCCAGATGCATCCCCCGGTGACGCTTCACCGGAATCTGCTGCAGCGGCGTTTCATCCAAATGGATTTCGTTTGGACGGACGCCGCGTCGTCGTCACTGGCGGCACGCAAGGTGTCGGCGGTGCGATCGCCCGTGGACTAAGCAGCGTCGGCGCGGACCTGGTTTTGATTGGTCTGGAACGAGACGACGCGACCGAAGCCACTTTAACCGCTTGCCGCGAAAACGGCCGGACCGCCGAGCTGATACTCTGCGATTTGTCCAAGCCCGCCGAAACCTGGATCGATGACCTGCTAGCCAAGATTGACGAGGCGTTGCCGGGAGTCGACACGTTGGTCAACAACGCGGGAATGTTCATCGACGTGCCGTTTCTGGAAATGACTCCCGAGCGTTATCAGACCACGATGAATTTGAACGTCGGGGCAGGGTACTTTCTGACGCAAGCCTTCGCGAAATGTTGGGTACAAAACCAAGTCGCCGGTCGTGTCCTATTCACCGGTTCAATCAATGGCTTCCTAGCCGAACCCGATCACACCGCCTACGACACTTCGAAAGGCGCCGTGGCATCGATGGTCCGTTCGCTCTGCGTGTCATTGGCCCCACATGGAATCCGTGTCAACTCAATGGCCCCCGGTCTGGTTCGTACCCGACTCACCGATGTGGTCAATCACGATGCTTCCATCGAATCGTGGATGCAATTGCACACACCCAATGGCCAAATCCCATCGCCTGATGCATGCGTGGGTGCGGCAATCTTTTTACTCAGTGATGTCGCCCAGCACGTTCACGGACAAACGCTGCTGGTCGATGGCGGCATGAGTGCGTGGCAACAACCCGACCTCCCCGCAGAACGTTGATCTGCTTTCCCTCCCCCTCCTTCCCACCAAAGTTTTTCACCATGACACAACTCGGTTCGCGTCCCAGAAGTTCGCTGTTTGCGGCCATCGCTCTTGCTCTTTCCGCGAGCGTTTTGCAACCGCTCATCGCCCACGGCGATGTGAAGTTGCCAGGCTTCTTCACCGATCACATGGTCGTTCAACAAGAAAAGCCGATCCGAGTTTGGGGTTGGGCCGAGCCATCGGAGAAGA
This sequence comes from Rhodopirellula sp. UBA1907, assembly GCF_002337565.1. Taxonomy (NCBI): domain Bacteria; kingdom Pseudomonadati; phylum Planctomycetota; class Planctomycetia; order Pirellulales; family Pirellulaceae; genus Rhodopirellula; species Rhodopirellula sp. UBA1907. The sequence continues at coordinate 17,889 of NZ_DDGH01000090.1, forward strand.
TCGAAGTTTCTATCGGAGACGATCGAGCGACCGCGACCGCTGACCGCAAGGGGAATTGGATGGTGGAGCTTCCCGCCCGCTCCGCCAGTGCCGATCCGGTTGCGATCAAGGTAACCGGCAACAACGAAATTCAGCTCACCGACATTTTGGTCGGAGAAGTTTGGTTGTGCTCGGGTCAATCCAACATGGAATGGCGAGTCCAGTCCAGCGTCAACGCGGCAGAAGAAATCGCAGCGGCAAACTTCCCGCAGATCCGCCACATGAAAGTACCGCGTGTTCCTTCGCCGGTTGCCGCGGATGACGTTCCCGCACCTTGGCAAGTCTGCTCCCCCGAGACCGTCGGCCAATTCACCGCCGCCGGCTACTTCATGGCTCGGCGACTGCACCAAGAGCTGAACGTGCCGATTGGATTGGTCAACTCATCTTGGGGCGGGACTCGTATCGAACCATGGACGCCACCGGTTGGGTTCGAAGGTGTCGAAGAACTCAAAGACATCTCTGAATCGGTCACGCAACGCACACCCGGAACAGACGCGTTTGAATCAGCACTTCAGAAGCACCTGCAATCGACCAAAAACTGGGTCGCGAAAGCCGAAGAAGCATTGGCGAACGACTCGTTCATCGAACCAGCCCCCGAATACCCAAGCTCGTTGACGCCGTTCACAACCCGCAGCCAACCGACAACGCTTTACAACGGCATGATTCATCCGTTGATCCACATGCCGATCCGAGGTGCGATTTGGTACCAAGGTGAAGCCAATCATCGCGAAGGAATGCTGTACACCGCGAAAATGCGGGCTCTGATCGAAGGTTGGCGAGCCAAGTGGAACCAAGGGCCGTTCCCGTTCTACTTCGTACAGATCGCACCTTATCAATATGGCGACGAAGCGGGATCGATTTTGGCCAAGTTCTGGGAAGCACAAGCGGCTGCTCTAGCCATTCCAAACACGGGCATGGTCGTCACCAACGACATCGCGACCGTCAATGACATTCACCCGCCGAACAAACAAGATGTTGGCAAGCGTTTGGCCGACTTGGCACTGCACCACGATTACGGAAAAACCGATCTGGTCGCGCACAGTCCTCTCTTGGACTCGATCCAAACGGAGGACAACCAACTGCGTCTTCGGTTCAAACACACCGGCGGCAAACTAACAACCAGCGATGGTGAGGCGCCCAATTGGTTCGAAATCATCGGCCCCAACTCCGGCGGATTCCAAAAAGCAGACGCCAAAATCGAAGGCGATGAAATCGTTTTGTCTTCGGCAAAAGTCCAGCAACCAACCGCGATGCGATTTGGATGGGACAAACTTGCAGAACCCAATCTTCGCGGAGCAACCGGACTGCCGCTTTCTGCATTCCGAGCCGGTGAGGTGCCCGAGTTTGCTCAAACGATTCCAAACGCGGCGGACTACGAACTGGTTTATGAGTTGGACCTGAGCAAGCTGGGATCAAAGATCCAGTACGACGTGGACCGACATGAAGACATCTCCGACTTCGATCGAGTGGCTTACCTGGTGTCTCTCGAAGATGCCGGCGGCAACGTCAAGTCAGTCTTTGTCAGCATGGACGCATTCACCGACGACATTGCGAAAATTGGGATTCCGACCGTCGATGCAAATGCAAAGTTTCAGCAAACCGTCGAGTCAATGAATGTCTACGCCAGTGACAGCAGTGTGTCGTCGGGTAACGAAATCAAGAACGGCAGAATCGAATTTTGGCCCAACAATTACAGCCCTAGCAATGCCGCCAAAGTGCCGGGCGCATCCGGGACCGCTTTCGACTTTGGCGATGATCCAGGAATGCCAGTGGATGGCTACGGCTGCATGCAAGTTCACAATGTGAGTGCTCGCCAAACCGTCTTTGCCATCAACAATTGGAAGAAAGGCTCGGGTGCTGATCTGGGAATTGGCAACCATTCTGGCGAGCACAAAGATTGGACCTTCACCAGCAACGCGGCTCAGTACGCCAGCAAGAAACTGCAGGTCCTGGTTCGTCCGGTGAAATGATCGCGAAGATCATCAGTGTGAACGTCGTTTGATGTCGCAGAGCTTTGACTCGGTGGGGGACCACTGAGCTACAAGCTTTGTGGCTCAGTGGTTGGCCTGGCCTTTGATCGTTCGCTGAGCGACTTCCCAAGCCTCGTTGAGATGCTCGGCGTAGACGTCAGAAGACAACAGATTTTCTTCGGATGTGTTGCCACGAATTTCGATCAGCCATCCGTCGATGTAAGGCGACGCATTGATGACCGAAGGTTCGTCCATCGCGTCACTGTTGATCGCAACCAATTCACCGGCGATGGGCGAAAACAAATCGCTTTCCGCTTTCTTGCTTTCGATCGATCCGATCGTTTTGCGGACCGACAAGGGCGTCCCGGGGTCCACGATCCAATCCAGAAAGTAGACGTCTTGCAGCAGACGCACGGCGTAAGCCGACAAACCAAACCGCCACACACATTGATCATCGCCGGTGGCAGCCGATTGGTCCGGCGATGGCGTCGCCCACATATGATTTTTCGCGTAGCGATAACCTTTGGGAAACGACGCATCAAACTCGCCCATTGCGAACGTGAATTGCTCTCCAAGGTCCGAATCCGAATCGTTCATTTAGATTGCGCTCGTTGGATCAATTGGTCGCGGCGACATCGGTTTCGCCATGCACGAAACCTTGCGGGAACACTCGTTCAAACTTGCTGGTCGCAACTCGTTTCCATAGCCCAGTTCGCCCAACGACTCTGCCAACTCGCGTTACCGGCACGCCCCAATCGGTCGATTCGATGATCGCCGCTTCTTCGGGCGCCACACAGAAAATCAGTTCGAAGTCTTCGCCGTCGCTCCAAGCATGCTCGAGCGGAGTCCGGCCACTTTTCTCAGCAAACTGATGTGCGGCTTCTGAGATCGGCAGCGTCTCAAGTTCCAACTCCGCCCCCATGCGACTGGCGGCGAGCATCCGGTCGAGATCCAAACTGAATCCGTCGCTGACATCGATCGCAGCATGCACGTTGACTTTGTCTTTGAGCTTTGCGGCCAACTCAACGCGTGGTTCAGGTCGAAGATGTCGCCCCAGCAAACTACCGCCCAATGCTCCCGTGACGAACAAAGCGTCACCTTCTTCGGCACCCGTTCGCAACCATGGTTTCTCCGTCCAACCGAGAATGGTGATGCTGATCGACAGAGGACCGTCATAGGTCGACAAGTCGCCGCCCGCGATCGCAACTTGATACTTTTGTGCCGCTTCGAGGATTCCCTCGTAGACTTCGCCGGCAATCTCGGTTGCGTTTTCGGCGGGCAACGCCAGGGTCACCAAAACCGAGGAAGGCGTCGCTCCCATCGCCGCGATGTCACTGAGGTTGATCGCCATGGCTTTGAAACCAATGTCGCACAGCGACTGATCTTCCGATCGGAAATCGACGCCGTCGAGAATCTGATCCGTGCACGCGACCTGACGAAGCTGAGGTTGGTCGGAGGCGACGGCTCCCGGCCAATCGATCACCGCCGCATCGTCGCCAATGCCGACCGCTACCTGAGGCAATTGGCGAGTTCGACCGCGAAGGTAGGCGAGAAAGGACTGTTCCATTCTGAGTTTCAGCTTCTATGTCAGGGGTAAATTAGCTGGCAGCGACACACCGAATGTGACTTACCTCGATTTGTGGCATTCCAATCGTATCAGCCGAACTGGAGTTCGCCACGGTTCCTTCCGCCAAAACCGAAGTGACTAGGCTGTCGATGCGATAAGTTCGGGGATCAAACAATCAGCCGATCGGCGATAGCCCGCGGTTACCGGACGCCGACACATTCCAAATGGCTGAATCGACAAGCGATTGTCTTCGCCTCAACGCCCCATCAATACAATCCCCCCACAGCCTACTCGGCAAGCAATTGCTCGATGCTCTCTCGCATTTGCTGCTCACCGGGGGTGCCCTGCCAGTTCATTTCGCCTTGCCACCACCTGCGAATGAACCCCTCCTTGTCAATCAAGTAGGTCGTCGGCCACATCGTATTTCCCCAAGCGTTCCAGTTGCCGGATTCTTCATCGAACAACACGGGGTATTCGAAACCATCTTTCTTGACGGCTGCCAACACACGTTCTCGGCTTCGCTCGGCGGACGTTTCGGGTCGTTGAATCCCGATCACCACCAATCCCTTGTCGGCCATATCTTCATGCCAGGCTTGGTAGTGAGGGAAGTTCCGTTGGCAGTTGATGCACTGAAACGCGTAGAAGTACACCGCGACAACTTTGCCCCGCAGATCTTCCATCGTCGCGGGTTCCCCTTGAAGCCACTCAGCACCGTCGAGCACAAACTCTGGTGCTCTCGGGTAGGTTCGTTTCACCTTGGAAAAATCAAACGTCTTGCCCAACAACGCCCCAATCTTCGCTTGCTGATCCCGAGTCAATTCGCCAACCAAACTCTGGCGTTCACGTGCCTGGATCGCGGCCACGTCTGCGGCCGCCTCGGTGGCTTCCAGTTCCTTGTCTGCAACCTGCTTCTGCAGTTTCGCGACCTCTTTGTCTGTTGCGGCAAAGGTTTCCTTCAGGGTTTCGACTTGGCGATCGCTCAGCCCCAGAGCCGTGACCGCATCGGGATGAACCACGAACCGAGTCCCCGCGGCTTGCTTTTCCAGTTGCTCCAAACGATTCATCTGATCGTCGGACAAGATGCTGGAGAGTCGTGATTTCAACATCGCCGTCAGCTCGCGAATCTCGTTGCCTTGCTTTTCCAGTGGAGCGATTCGGTTGACCCACCATCGAGGATCGACTTCGCCAATGGCGTCGTACACCTGTTCCACTTGGTCGGTCGAAAGCTGCAGTTCCGCGTGAACGGAATCGTCACGGATCATTTGCAACACGTACGGCTGAGCCGGTGCGGCAGACGGTTCAGCCGCGACCGCTGGAGGCGACATCAACGATGCCGACAACGTCCCCATTGCCGCGACAAACAAGATCAAAACAACTCGAATCGACATAGGGAATCTCTTTGGAAAAGGCGGAATCGCTGGTGGACTATCACGACTTATTTTTACGGTAGTGGACGAAGCCACCAGTCCTGAACTGGTGTAAATCCAGGGCCTCATGGCGGCGTTCACGACGATCAACCCTCACTTCTAGCCGTGACAGACCGGTAGTGCGGAGGCGGTATCAATGAGTTTTTCTCGCACGTCTTTTCGTGAAGTCGAGCCGGGCGATCGTCAACGATTGATCCGGTCAGAAATGGTCATTTCCACCCATTCCCCGCCATCAATCATTCTCGGGTGTGGATCATCCCAATCGGGCTGGCACCGGGAATTGCAAACTGAATTTGGTCCCGCGGCCGGTTTCGCTTTGCACGGAAATGCGCGCCCCGTGAGCTTCGATGATTTTTCGAGCGGTCGGCAGACCGAGTCCGGACCCACCGTCTTTTGTGCTGTAAAAAGGCTCGAACATGTGCAGCACCGTGTTGTCGTCGACGCCGGTTCCGGTGTCGATCAAATCCAAGTTCACGCCGCCGCGAGTGCTGTACGTTCGTGCCCAAAGTTGGCCGCCGTCGGGCATCGCCTCCAAAGCGTTCTTCACCAAGTTCATCAGTGCCGATTGCAACGCATCACTGTGCAAACGGATCGATGGCAGGTCGGGATCCAAATACCGTTGCAATTCCACGTCCTGAGAATCAGCCTGAGCCTGATAGGCATCGAGGACTTGCTGGATCTGATCGTTCAGACTGCCAGGAACCAAATCGATGTGACGCAAACGGGCGAATCGCAAAAAATCTCGCAGCAAACCTTCCATGCGTTCGCATTGGTTTCGAACCATGTCGACTCGATTTTGGCAGCGCCGGCTCGACGGAGAATCAATCTCCATCAGATCTTCGCTCAACAAGTCGATGTTCATATGAATGATCGAGAGCGGGTTTTTGATCTCGTGAGCCAGCGATCCGGCCAGTTCAGCCAATTCTTCATACTGGCCGCGAGCCTCACGCATTTCCGCTTCATGACGGGCTTCGTCGCGAGAACGCTTGCTGCGAGAGGCCGCCGATCGTCCAACATTCACCTCGTCACCCGACTCGGCCGGGGGATAGGCGTTGTCCTGGCTGGGATTGTCTTGACTGGAAAAAACGGGCTCGGACATGGATGAACGCGGGACAAAGGGCGGGCGACGGTTCGGCCCCATCTCTCCGGAGGGCTCAGCAACCGTCAATTGTATCGCTGATTCGGGTCGCTGCCGATTGCCGGCGTGGCGATTTCATGGGCGATCGTCCTGATTCCGTCATCTGCAGCGTGGGCGAGTGGATCAAGCATGCGACACGATTCGAAGGCCCAAGGCGAGGATCTCGCGACCTCGACGAATGCATCATTCGCAGCTAAAACATTTGGCTCGCTCATTTCATTTCCCGAACGATCTCGATGGGTCGCAAATGTCTTCCGCTGCCGCAGCTTCCGAAACCACTCAGAACTCCGACCCGTACATTCAATCGCTGTTTGCCGAACGAATTGGCGGAGCGAACTACGGCAAAAGCACCGAGATTTACAAGTTCGAAAAGATCAAGCGGGCCAAGCGGAAAGCCCTCGCCGATCACCCTGAACGACAACTGCTTGATTTCGGAATCGGCGAAAACGACTCGATGGCCGACGCCTCGATTCGCGAAGTGATGGGCCGCGAAATCAACCAAGTCGAAAATCGCGGATATGCCGACAACGGTGTCGCCGAGTACAAGGAAGCCGCCGCTCGCTTCATGCAGCGTCAATTCGGCGTGAAGTTGGATCCTGAAACGCAGATCAACCACTGCATCGGCAGCAAGCCCGCCTACGCGATGTTGCCAGCCTGCTTCATCAATCCAGGCGACATCACGATGATGACCGTGCCCGGCTATCCAGTCGCCGGCACACACACTCGTTACTACGGTGGCGACGTGTACCGTTTGCCGTTGCTGGCTGAGAACAATTTCTTGCCAGACTTGGACGCGATTCCTGACGACGTGTTTCGGCGTACGAAGTTGATGATTCTCAACTACCCGAACTCGCCCACAGGCGGCACCGCACCAAAGTCTTTCTTTGAAGACGTGATCGCACTGGCGAAAGAAAAAGAGTTCGTCGTCGTCAACGATGCCGCCCACATCATGCTGACTTTTGATGGCAAACCCACCAGCTTCCTCGAAGTTCCCGGTGCACTCGATGTCGGTGTCGAAGTTCACTCGATGAGCAAAGGCTACGACATGATTGGATGGCGAATGGGATTCGTCGCCGGTCACCCATTGGTCGTCAAAGCGTTCTCGGACGTCAAAGACAACAGCGACAGCGGTCAGTTCATCGCCACTCAAAAAGCTGCTGCCGCGGCACTCGACGACGACTCGATTCCAGAACGCATTCGCACCAAGTACCGCCGACGAATGGAAAAGTTGGTCAAGGTCCTGCGTGATTGCGGCTTCGAAGCTGAAATGCCAGGCGGCACGTACTTCCTTTACACCAAGTCACCCACGGGTACGGCCAGTGGCGAAACCTTTGCCGCGGCTGAAGACGCGACACGATTCTTGATCGAAGAAAACGGTATCGTCACCGTGCCATGGGATGACGCCGGTTCGTTCCTTCGTTTCAGCGTGACCTACATCGCCGAAGACGAAGCAGCGGAAGACGCTTTGATGGCCGAAACGGCTGCCCGGTTGAGCGGAGCCGGTTTCCAATGGAAATCCTAGGCGGTCCCCATTTCGCAGTTGCGGGTGCTGGCGAAAGCCACGGCCCCGCGGTCACAACGATTATTCATGGATCCCCTCCGGGATTCCGGATTCGTCGCTGCGATGTGCAACCGTTCCTTGATCGACGTCGCCCCGGCGGTAACAAACACGGCACGCCCCGAAACGAGAAGGACAAAGTTGTCTTTCTAAGCGGTCTGTACCAAGACGACTCGGACGCGTTGCTGACCGGATCGAAACTGACGGTCGATGTCGACGATCAATCTTTCGAAACTGAAGGCTACGAAGATGGATTCACGACCGGTGAACCCATCGCGGCGATCGTTTTGTCGACCAGCAAAAAGTCAGGCGACTACACCCAGTTCAGCGGCCCGACCGGCGAAGTCCGTCCCGGGCACACCGACTTGGTGAAGTTTCATCAATCCAAAGGCTTCGTCGACGTTCGCGGCGGCGGACGATCGAGCTATCGTTCCACGATCACCGATGTGATTGGCGGCAGCGTTGCTCGAATCATTTTGCGAGAGTGTTTTGGAACGCGGTTTGTCTCGTCCATTTGCCAAGTCGGATCGCTGAAATCCCAAAGGAGCTTGGCCGACACGTTGACGATCGACAACGTTGACGAAATCGAAACCTCGCTTGGTGAAGCCGAGATCGCATCGATCGATCACGACTTTGCAAACGAAGCGGGCGAGCTGATCAAGGAAACTCGCAAACGCGGCGATTCTCTAGGTGCGGCTGTGGAAGTGGTTGCCGTTGGCGTCCCGCCACTGCTTGGTCAACCGCTCTACCAAAGCCTAAAGGTTCGGCTGATGGGAGCGCTCGGTGGACTCAACGCGGTTCAATCCTGCGAGATCGGATCGGGCGTCAATGTCATCGAGAGGACCGGAAGCGAGAACAACGATCCGATTCGCAGCCAAGGTTATCAATCCAACACGCACGGTGGATTGATCGGCGGCATCACAACGGGCAGTCCATTGGTGGCACGAGTTGGTTTCAAACCCACCTCAACCATCAACCTGCCACAAGATTCCGTCAACAAACGCTTGGACGAAATTGAATTTGAGCTGGCAAAGGGCCGGCACGATCCATGCGTCGGCGTGCGAGCTGGCGTGACGTTGGAATCACGCATGGCGATCGAGCTTCTCAACTCAGTGTTGGCGTATCAAGCCACCGCACATTGTGGTGACTCGATCAAGCTTTTTTGAACGGGCAAACGTTGCTCGCTCGGTCGAAACCGAGCGAGTCTTGCACCGTCGATCCTTAGATCGCTTCGCTGCCTTCGAACAACGACACCTCAGCTCCGTCCAAGAAGCTGACCAGTGACTTGGCTCGATAAGGTTGTTGCAACTTGCGAACAGCCTTGCTTTCGATCTGACGAACACGTTCGCGAGTGACCTGGAAAATCCGGCCAACTTCTTCCAACGTGTACGTGTATCCGTCAGCCAAACCGTATCGCAAGCGAAGGATCTCCCGTTCGCGGTAATTCAGCGTTTCCATCGCCAAGTCGATCTGATGCTTGAGGGCCTCTCGGTTGGTCTCGACCAATGGATCGTCGTCCCGGTGATCTTGTAGGAATTCGCCGAAGACGCTGTCGTCGTGATCGCCCACCGGTTGATCCAACGACAATGGCTGACGGCTCATCTTCAGGATCACACGAGTGTCATCCAGCGACAAACCGCTTCGCTTGGAAACTTCTTCGGCGGTTGGTTCGCGTCCGTGCTCTTGGACCAAATCACGAGTGATCTGGCGAATCTTGTTCATCGTGTCGATCATGTGAACGGGCACACGGATCGTACGACTTTGATCCGCAATCGCTCGCGTGATCGCCTGACGAATCCACCATGTTGCGTAAGTACTGAACTTGTAGCCACGAGCATGTTCGAACTTATCAACCGCTCGCATCAAACCAGTGTTGCCTTCCTGGATCAGATCCAAGAACGACAAACCTCGGTTGCGATACTTCTTAGCGATCGAAACGACCAATCGCAGGTTCCCGGCGGACAGAACACGCTTGGCCGCGTCGTAGTCATCGCGATAGGTATCGCATCGCTCGACTCGGCGAGACAGCGTGCGAGGTGTTTCGTAGGTCAATCGCATCAAACTGCGAAGCTCAGAACGCAGTTCATCACCTGATGGCATACCCGGCATGGTCGAACGGTGAGCGTCCGCCAGAATGGCTTTGATTTCTTGCATGCGTTCGCAACTGCGACGCAGCTTTTCAAAGATGGGCTGCAGCTTGTTGGTCCGCAGGTTCATTTCTTCAACCAAACGAACCGCTTTGTTTCGGCGGATCACCAGGTTTCGCCAGGCGGCACGTCGACGACGCATCGGCAACGACGAGTTGATCGCCACCATGTAGTCGCCACGATTTTGACGCAGCAAGTAATCGAGCGTTCGAGTGTTGGGAACGATCCGTTTCATGATCGCCTTCTTCTCAGCCGCATTGGTCACACTGACTTCGATTGTGCGGTCCAAACGCAATTGCTTGTCGCGGACTTGCTGCAGCAACTTCAAAGCGGCTTGCAACATGAAGTCTGTCGACATCATGCAATGACGATAGCGTTCACGAGTGGCTTCGATCTGCTGGGCAGCAGCCACTTCTTGATCCCGAGTCAGCAATGGGATCTGCCCCATTTGCATCAAGTACATACGCACGGGATCTTCGGTCGGGTCGGTTGGAAACTCGTCGCGACGCGAAACAGCGTCCTCATCCCCCGCGGCACCCGATTCAATTTCCTCGGAGATAGAATCCGAGAACTCCTGGCCCATTGTGCGTGATCGGCGATTCACCGAATCCTCGGCATCAAAGGCGTCGTCCTGCAAGCTACGGCGGCTGAGCTTCTTTCCCATCAAGGTCTCCTCGACACCCGAAACAACATCAACACGGTTGGGTGAATGAGACCAAGCACTGGAGGTGCCAGTCGCCTGTTGAGGCAACGCATAAATCATAGCAAACCGTTGTCGCATAGAGGTTTAGGCGGATTAACCGCCTGCGGGGTGGATAAGCTTGCGACGTGACGTGTGGGTTCAAGACATCACCGATGTTGCGTTCACGCAACGCTCGATGAAAAACCACCACACGCCTCAACTTCGTGACTATTTGATGCACGACGTTCCCCCGCCTCGCATATAAAAACGTAGGTCACGTCTGAGTGATGTCACACAAGATTCGCAATTCGTTGTCATCATTTTCGCCCATCGGTGGATCAACCCAGCTGGTCCTTGGGGACGACTCTCCACCCGACCAGCAACAACAAACCCTCCTTGAAGCTGCATCGGTGAATCGGGGTGCCCCACCGTCCGCTACAACGATCCCCACCCACCGTTTAAACTCGCTTGTCGCGTCAAAGCAAAAGTGCTCAATCGCGAATGCGGTCCATACAATTGGACGCAACTCGACGACGTGAAGTTCCGTGGAGCCCTCGAATGCGACTGGATGGATTGGATGAGTGACTGGGCCGACTACTCGCCGCTAAGCCCCGAACATGTCGCCGATCCGTCGCGTGTTGCCAAATCATTGGCCGCGATCGCCGGCAGCGGGGTCTCCGACGACCTGCTGCAATTGCTGTGGTCTGGTTTGGTCGAGCACCTGCACTTGACCGACGATCCCGATGAGTCGATCGATCGATTGAGTCAGTTCATCGGCGTGTCACGCAGCCCGATGGCGTTGCTCGCGTTGTTCGAACGCGACCCGATGATGCTGCCGGCGTTGCTGCAAGTTCTGAGCACCAGCCCCGCGATCGCGAAATTGCTGATCAATGACCCGGAAAGCTTCGACCTGATCCGAGCCAGCGACGGCTCGCCCGCCCAGCGATCCGTTTTGGTCGATGAACTATCCGGCGAAATGGAGACGATCCAAACCAACCGCCGAGCCGCCTTTGCGATCCGGCGTTTCGCCAGCCGCGAAATTCTGCGGATCGCCTACGGCGAATTCGTGCGTGGATTGCCACCGGACAAAGTTCAATCGCAGATCAGCTTCGTCACAGACGCGATCATGGAGGCCGCGCTCGCATTCGCGACGGCATCCGTTTCGTCCAGAAAACCAGCCCCTCAACGCATCGACGGAAGCCAGCCTCAGTTTTCGGTCATCGCCCTCGGCAATTACGGCGGACAAGAGATTGGTTACGAGTCGCAATTGGACCTCCTGCTGCTGTGCGACCAAATTGACCGGAAGAATTCCAGTCACGTCGAATTTCACAAACGCGTCGCGCAAAGTCTGGTGGAACTGCTGCAGTCCAACGGCAGTCAGGTGATCCCGTTCACGTTGCGGTTTGACCACCAACCCACCCAAAACGAATTGGCGTTGTCGGACACTCAACGTCTGGGCGTGCAATCGACTCGAACGCAGTCCTCATTGGGAAGACAAACCAGCGTCAACTCAGGGGCGGACATCGACTTCTTCGGAATCAGCGAAGCGGCGACCCACTACGAGAGAAACGGTCGCACCTGGCAACGACTCGCGTTCGTCAAAGCACGGCACGCGGCGGGCAACGAAGCGTTGTCCAAATCGTTCTTAAATCGCATGCAACCGTGGGTCTACCATCACCTGCTGACACGCAGCGAAATCGCCGACATCCGAGTCCTGCGTCGCAAGCTAGAAAAACGGGCTCTCTCGACGACCTCAACCGAAAGCACACCCATTTCTGATGTCCCGGGCGGACGCCGCGACATTGAACTGACGATCCAGTTCTTGCAACTGCTTCACGGGGGAGACCTTCCCGATGTTCGAGTCACCGGGACGCTCCACGCCATTTCCGAACTTTCGCGTCACGGATGTTTGACTTCGCAAGAAGCCACCATTTTGTCGACCAATCACGCGAAACTTTGTCGTTTAGAACACTTGCTGGCCGTTCTGTTCGATCATCGCATCTCGCACCTGCCTGATGATCCCGACGTGCGAGCACGTCTGGCTTGGCGTCTCGGCGTTCGAACAGAATCCGAGAGCGGCAAAGCGATTCACGTCAAAGGCGACGCCGAACGATTCGCGAAAATGTTGCAGGAAACATTCGATGTGAATCGGAAAATCATCAACCACTTGATGGTCGATGAAGTGCCTCCGAGCGAGTTGCCTGAATCTGGCGAAGGGCAGGGCGAAGGATCCAAAGATGGCGCTGGTACTCAGCATGACCTAGCCGTGATCACAGAATTGATTTTGGACCCTGATCCCGACATCGATGCATTCGAACAAACGATCGCTCAGTATCGGTTCAGCAATGTTCCGCAAGCGATTTCAAACGTGATCGCGCTCAGCCAAGAGACGGTTTCGTTCTTGTCGCCACGACGTTGCCGTCACTTCTTTGCCGCCGTCGCTCCACGCGTGCTGCAAGAGATCTCGGCCTCGCCCGATCCCGATTCGACACTCGCTCGTTTGGTCGCGATGACGGATTCGATCGGTGCCAAAGCGACATTGTGGGAACTCCTGAGAACCAATGACGCGACATTGCGACTCACGATTTCGATGTGCTCGCTGGCACCTTATTTGACAAACATTTTGATCGATCATCCGGGCATGATCGACGAATTGATTGACTCGTTGGTGATGGATCGTTTGCCCACCACCGAACGCTTGGACGCCCAGACGATTCGATTGTGCGATGGTGTCGATGAGATCGTCGAGGTGTTGCGGCACGTCAAAGCGAGTGCTCACCTGATGATCGGTGTTCGCGATCTGCTTGGCAAAGAATCCATCGACGCGATCAGCCGATCGTTGACCGACATCGCAGAAGCCTGCTTGCGACGAGTGGTTGATCAGGAACACGAACTCCTCGCACAACGGTATGGCGATCCACTCGACTCAAACGGTGAACCATCGGAATTGGTTGCGGTGGCGCTGGGACGTTTCGCGGGCGGCGAGATGAACTACCACAGCGACTTGGACGTCACGTTTGTGTACACGGCTGAAGGCGAGACACAACGCCGTGTCGGCGGTCCTCGATCCACGCTTTCCAACCGGCAATTTTTCAATCAACTTGCCGGCAACATCCTTCGTCGGATGGATCAATCCAACGAAGGGCGTTTGTACGAAATGGATTTGCCTTTCGCCGGGGGAGCCGATGAATCTGTCTTGGCGATGTCACGAGACCAGTTTCTCAAGCCGTTTCGTCAAAGAACCGCGTCGCTTTGGCAATCGGTCGCTTTATGCAAAGCACGTCCGATCTCAGGTTCTCGCGAAGCCCGCGAATCGATCGAACGAATGCTTCGCCGCGTGACCCGGAGTGTCAGTTGGCGAGACAGCATGAATCGTGAACTTCGTGATTGGCGTGAGAACGGTGAATCGACCGCCGGACCCAACAACCTGAAACGCGGTGCTGGTGGATTGGTCGACATTGAATTGATTGCCGCCGTTGGTGTGCTTCGCACCGCCAACAACGAAGATTTCCCGCTACACGCCAACACGGTTCAGTGCCTGGAAGAACTCGCTCGTGCCCAGTGCTATTCGCCCGAGGACGTCCAGGTGTTGGCTCGCAATTACCGCTATTTGCGAAGCATCGAAGGCAAACTTCGCTTGCTCAATACGGTCGCGAGACACGAATTGCCACTCGGTTTTGATGACGAAGAAGCGCCGTTGGAACTCAAGCAATTGGTGAGTTTGACTTCGGCGGGCTCACCACACGCACTGTTGCGAGAATGCGCGACCATTCGCGAGGAAAACCGCGAGCTTTTGAATCGACTGGTTCCGAAATCCTAAAGAGTCGCTTCGATCCACTCTCGCCAATCTTGCCACTGCATTTCATCCATGCTGGACGTTGGCAGTGAAGGCAGCATCACGGTGCGTCCCAAATCGGGACGTTCCAAGTGCACCGAGAGCAAACCGTTGATATCGAGCTCAAAGCCAAGCCGTCGCATCGGATTCACTTCGTCCGGTGCAACCTCAATCGTATGACGCCCGAGCGTTTGCCAGTTCTCACCGTTCTTGCCTGAAGATTCCACCAACGACAACGTCATGCGGTTATCGCGTGCGGTTCCGTTGAGTTGACGATTCGTCCGAGCGGGTGTGGGTGTTCCTCGTGGGATGATCGGCAGGATCCTTCGCTTGCCATCGCGATCGGCGACGACAAATCCGATCGAGTGTCCCGCGACACCTTTCGCGGGAGGCTCAGAACACAATTGCCCCGGCAATTCAGACGCCACGCACGCGGCAGCGCCATGAGCCGCATCGACTTGATCGTAAAACGCGATCGCCGCGTTGGGGGCACCTTTCGTCAATACTCGATCACGAATCGCGGGCAGTCTTAGCAACGGGCCCATCGCCAAACAGTGCTTCAAATCCGAAGGCAACACGCCGGCTCGCTGACAAACCAAACGGATGCTTTCCTCGATGGAAAGCAAAAGGTCTTCGCATTCGGTCAGCCATTCATCTCTGGTCAGTTCCACCGAATCGATGTGCCCCTGATGAGCGATCTCGACCCGAGTTTCAGGCATCAGCAACAATTGGTTCATCGCACGTTCGCCCGCCATTTGAATGCGGGTGACATGAATCAATTCCTGACGGTTCGCGGGTAAGCCTTGAATCCGTTTGGGTGCACAAGGCAATCGCGAGGAGATCATTTCGACCAATCGACGTGACCAAGCCATCGTGCTGTGGCCCCAATGTCCCGCGGTCGCGATTTGCCGAATCTGTCCGCCGTAGACCTGCAAGATAGAGATGTCCAACGATTGCCCCGTCAGGCCCACGTACAAAATTGGCGCCGAGGATTGGGAATCGATTGGCGGCAACGGCGTTCCTTCGAAACTGCTGCAATGTGGACTTGTCATCGCAAATCGAGTCACCGCGACGCTTCGTTCAATCAATCGAACTGCCGGCAAACCAGCCAATTGTGCTGACTGATAAATCGCTCGGCGATGCAGTTGGTCGTAACTCGAGGGAACCGTGATCGCGACCGCATCGGGCCATCGTTCATGACGCTTCCAACTCGTTCCCAAAGCCGTCGTCGACGATGAGTCCCCATCGGGTGACCCCGGAGCAGTCACTTGAGTCAGCGTGTTGCCCAGCAAGTGCCGCATGCACAACCCCATCGTGACCTCGGGAGGGCACATCCGCCCACCGATTCGACGCATCATGTCGTCACGGCCGAAGTACATCATCTGGCAATGGGCTACCCGCTGTGGGTGACGCTCGCGGCGTTCGTAGGCACTGTCGCCAAACAGGATGGTCGATTGCCCGGTATCGCGATCGGTCTTTTCAGCAACGGCGATTCGGCACAACGGTCGAGGCCCTTGAGTCGACATTCCCGGCCAACCGGCCAGCATCGTTCCATCGGACTGAGTGATCGCGGTGGCGGCATGGGTCATTCCCAGCTCAATGCCAATGACACTGAGCAGCCCGCGTCGCGTGGATTCCCCGCCCACGGTCGTGTGGTCTTCGCCCGTTTCGCGGCGAGCAAAGTCCAGCACCCAAGCAGGGGTCGAACGGTCGTTGTCGTAAGGAGCCATCGCACGTGCGACTTCGTCCATCGACCCATATCGTTCAGCGGGATCCTTGGCCAGCATTCGCCGCACGATATCGGCCAGTTTCAGATCGACGTCGTTTCGAAGCGTCATCAGGTCAGGCACTTCGCCATGCCGGTGACCATAAACCTGTTCGACCAAATCACCGGTGAACGGAGGGTGCCCCATCAACAAGTAGAACAGCGTCGCGCCGAGCGAGTATTGATCGCTTCGCGAATCGGCCGAATTGGCATCTTCGAGTTGTTCGGGTGAAATGAACGACAACGTCCCGAGTAGCGGACGGTTTTTAGCTTCCGTTGACGCCGAATTGTGTGAGTTATCGTCATCGGGCAAATCCAGCTCGCGTGGCTTCACCCCGCGAGGTGACGGATACCATTCGGCCGAGAAACGAGCCAATCCGAGATCCAACAACTTGATGGTTCCGTCGTGAGCTCGCATCAAGTTGCCGGGTTTGACATCGCGGTGAACGATGCCCGCCGCATGTGCGTGGTGCAACGCAAACGCGGCTTGGCGGATCGCCGAGGCCGCATCACCGATCGCCATCGGGCCTTGATCATTCACCCATTGCGACAGAGTTCTTCCGTCGACGTATTCCATCGCCATGTAGTGGATGCCATCCGCTTCGCCCGCATCGAATGCGGTGACGATGTTCGGATGCATCAAACGCGAGGCCGCGCGAACCTCTTCGTAAAATCGATTGACCGACTCCACTCGATCAAGCCAACGAGTTGGCAATATTTTGAGTGCGACCTTTCGTCCCATCGATCGGTGCTCCGCGAGGAACACTTCGCCCATGCCTCCTCGACCGATCGGGCGTCCCACATTGTAGACACCCACAATCTCGGGGATGGACCGATGGAAGCTTTCGACTTCAAATCCAACCTCGGAATGAGTTTGGTCGCGAGTCAGGTCGCCCATCGAATCCGCGTGCGAAGCTTCCAACCGATCAGCCCACGAACTCGCATCGTCACTGCCGGACTCTTTCGAGCTATCGGCGAGACGTCGCATGGCCTGGCCGGCGGGATCGCCGATCAGTTCCGGTTCGTCGGGAGAATTGGACAATGGCAGACGAAGATTGAGGGTTAGCATGTGCACAGCGAGTGCACCCGGGACACAACCAAGACACGTCCAGACCAAGTCGCACTCGGTTCCGGATTTGGCACCCTCGGCCTACACTCTTCCTACTAGCGTAACGACGCAGCGGAAGATTTTCCGCCATGATTTTCGCAATTTCGGCCGTTCAGTCCACCCTTCCACCGAATAAACCGCAACCGTGGCCCCGACTCCCCCCTCCGACACCACCTGTCTGCGAATCGCCACCCGAGAAAGCCCTTTGGCCATGTGGCAGGCCGAACATGTCGCTGAATCATTGAAAAAGCATGGTTTTCTGACCGAAATCGTGCCTCTGGTCAGCAAAGGCGACACGGACATGCGGCCGATCGATGGGACTCGCCAAGTCGGTTTGTTCACCAAACGCATCCAACAGGCCCTTGTTGATGACGAAGCCGACGTGGCGGTTCACTCTTTGAAAGACTTGCCCACCGAGCCGGACAGTCGTTTCGTTTTGGCCGCCGTCCCGCCGCGAGAATCGGTGCTGGATGCCCTGGTGTTTGCCGACAACAGCCCACTTCTGGAAACGCAAACTGACTCCGATTCACCACTGGCCTATTTGCCGCAGGGTGCAAAGGTTGGCACGGGCAGCACGCGCCGATTGGCTCAACTGAAGCAACTTCGCCCCGACCTGGAAGTCCTTCCCATCCGCGGTAACGTTCAAACTCGATTGGCCAAACTCAACGCGGGCGAGTTCGACGCGATTGTCTTGGCCCATGCTGGAATCTTGCGTTTGGAAATGACCGACCTGCCGCACCGGTTGTTCCCTCTCGATGAAATGATCCCCGCCCCCGGCCAAGGTGCTTTGGGAATCGAAGTTCGAAGCGACAACGCCGAGGCGATGCATGCGATCGCAAGCCTGAACGACGCGGCAGCTAGATTGGCTGCGACGGCGGAGCGAAAGGTGCTGTCCGAACTACACGGCGGATGCTTGGCCCCGATCGCTTGCCATGCCAAATTGGAAACTTCCGATCAGGGCACCGAACTATGCCTTCGGGCAATCGTGATGTCAGCCGACGGCAAACAACGCTTGCAAGAGGACGCTCGCCTCGCTGTCGAACCGAACGACGCCGATTTACAAGTTTTCGAAGCCCACGAGTTGGGAGCACTCGTTGCCAAACGATTGCGAGACAAGGGTGCCGACAAATTGATCAGCAACGTTCGAGACAACCACTGACGTCCAGCGACACACTCCGCACGAAAACATCACTTCGCTTCACCACCACCTACGACCATGAACTCACCTGCGAATTCTTCCGCTGCTCGTCCCGCCGCTGGTCCCAAAAGCGTCGCCGCATTCCAACGTGCATCCGCGTTGATGCCCGGTGGCGTCAACTCACCCGCCCGAGCATTCGGTGCCGTGGGTGGCACTCCTTTATTCATTGAGCGAGCTGAAGGCCCGTACTTGTACGACATCGATGGAAACCGATACATCGATTACATCGGATCGTGGGGACCAATGATTTTGGGGCATGCTCATCCCGAGGTCATCAGCGCGATCACGGATGCCGCTGCAAAAGGAACCAGCTACGGCGCACCAACCGAAGCCGAGTCGCGACTCGCCGAACAAATCATCGAAGCCGTTCCCAGCATCGAAAAAGTTCGCTTGGTCAACAGCGGCACGGAAGCGACCATGAGTGCGTTGCGAGTCGCTCGCGGAGCCACCGGACGAAAGAAGGTCATCAAATTCGCGGGCAACTATCACGGACATGTCGACTCATTGCTTGTCGCAGCCGGAAGCGCCGCGGCAACACTGGGTGCACCTGATTCGCCCGGTGTCACACCCGGTGCGGCCGAGGACACCTTGGTCCTTTCGTACAACGATGTGCCTGGATTGCAAAACGCGTTTGATCAGCACGGCGACGACATCGCGGCTTTGATCCTAGAACCCGTTGTGGGAAACATGGGGTGCGTTCTGCCCACAATGGAATTCCTCAACGCTGCTCGTGATTTGACGACCAAGCATGGATCGATCCTGATCTTTGATGAGGTCATGACGGGTTTTCGTGTGGCATACGGTGGGGCTCAAGAACGATTCGGCGTCACGCCCGACATGACCACGCTCGGCAAAATCGTTGGCGGCGGGATGCCACTGGGTGCTTATGGCGGTCGAGCCGAGATCATGAACCAAGTGCTTCCGGCGGGCAAAGTCTTTCAGGCCGGTACGCTGAGCGGCAACCCCGTCGCGGTTGCGGCCGGTTCGGCGACGCTTCGTTTGTTGAAAGAGAACCCTCCTTACGAACAACTCGAACGATTGGCGGATCGCTTGGCTGATGGCCTGGATCGCGCGGCGACCTCCGCAGGAATGGCTCACACGGTCGCCAAAGCGGGTGCGATGCTGACACTGTTCTTCAATCCCGAACCGGTCGATTGCTGGGACGTGGCGGATCGTTGCGACCGAGAAGCCTTCGGCCGTTACTTCTGGGGATTGATCAATGAAGGCATCTACATGCCATGCAGTCAATTCGAAGCGTTGTTCTTCAGCCAACAGCACACCGAGGCCATGATCGACGAAACCATCGGCGCGGCAGAAAAGGTTCTGAAGTCGCTGTAGGGTTGGCGATCTAGGTTTGGCGATGATCCAACCGGAGTCGCCCAAGCAGCGGACGGCGAATGATCCAGAACCGATCGCGTTTACGATCACGCCTCAGTTCAATCAGCCGGGGTTCTGCCCGTCTTGATAGGCACGCAAGCGATCGATCAATGTCAGCAATCGATTCGCTGCGGTGGGCAGGGCGACTTCACCAAGTTCAGTGAGCGCGGCCGATGGGCCTCGAGTCTTCTCGCACACTTGCTGTATCTCGATGGATATGCGGCGAGCCAAGCGTTCTTTTTCTTGACACAACCGCAAGCGATTCTTCCAGCTTGCCACGTTCTTGGCTTCTTCCGTCGCTGGAACACGATCGCCGGGACGCACCGTCGAACGTTTTCGGCTGAGCTGATCTTGCGCGGAGGTCAGCTCGCGTTCGGCGACTCGGGTTTGATCTCGCCAGTAGGTCACTTGATTGACCGAGAAGTGTTCATCCACACGATTCAATGTCGCGTGAATCGATTGGCTGGACAGACACATGCGGTCCGCCAAACGCTCGACGGCCTGGCGAAGGGCATCGAGCGAATCGAGATCTCGAACGTCGCTTTGGGTCACGCCAGTTCATCGAGGAAGCGGTCGAGTGCCGCGTCCATCTTCTCCGGAGTGTCGTAGCTTCCATCGGCGATTTGACGACGAATGTCAGCAACGCGATCGATTCGGATTTCACCACCACCAGCGATGGGTGACGCGGAATCCAAACGATTCGCAGAGGTCGCGGCGCTGGACAAATCGAGTTGGTCCACGGGCGCGGAGGTTCTTGTCGTGGTGGCGTCCGGCTTCAGACGGTTCGCGCCGGCATTGGCAGCAGGCTTGGAAACCGACGAGGCGGCTTGGCTCGTGGAAAGTCGAAATGGACCGTAAATTTGCATCTTGACGCGTGCTCCCGGGCGGAAAGCGGAATTGACAACCGGATCACATACCGGACCTTCGTGGCCCATTTGGCATGTCGATCGATCGACAAAAGTTTGAAAAGGATTGTGGGTGCGACAACCGATCCGTCATGGGAGTGCGCTCGGGGCGCATCCAATCAGGGAACTCTCGACTCGGTTATCAGCGTTGCAATCCTTGTCCCAGGAATCAATCCGTCAGAATCGGTGGAGACTTCGCAAGCGCAGTTTCGAGAACACGTCTGATATCGGCCTGAATCGCCGATGGCCTGCAGTCTCATTTGAATTCTGAGCAAAAGTTCTGGGCAAAATTCTGTTCGGTCACACTATCAATCGCGTGAAACCGCCGGCAAGGTCAACGCAGCCAAAAAAATTGGCTTTTGCAAACGAATTGATTCAAGCCTCACGAGTTGCCACCCGAGAAGCGTCTCTCGACTCCCAAAACACCTGACCGGATCTCGGCTGCCCCGTGACAGTTGGGTGTGAAACGATTGGGTTTCACAACTCACCGCCGAAGTTTACCGCTCACGTCCCGGGGGATGGGCAGTTTGGTCCGGCTACCGGCTTGCCCGAAAGGTACTGGCAAGGGACGATGTTGACCCCACTCGTTTTCCATTCGCTATCCCCATCGCCGCAACGGTAATTTCGGATCCCCGATGACAACGAATTCAGAGTCCTCCGCTCCCCCGACGGCGAACTCCAACGCCAATGTGTGCCTGGTCGTCCTCGCCGCCGGCAAGGGAACTCGCATGAACAGCGAACTTCCCAAGGTTCTGTGCCCCGTCGTCGATCGGCCCATGATTCACTTTGTCCTGGACGCTGCCGACAAAGCTGGCATCCAGAAGAAAATCGCGGTGGTGGGCTACGAAGCGGACCTGGTGCGAAAAGAGCTTCAAACCCGCGACGATGATTCGCTGACCTTTGCCGAGCAAACCGAGCAGCTGGGAACCGGGCATGCCGTTCAAATGTGCCGCGATCAGCTGGCCGACCACGATGGCCTCACGCTCGTCATCGCAGGCGACTCCCCTCTGATTCAATCGTCCAGCCTGATCAAGCTGATCGAGCACTTCCAAGCCACCCGCCCCGCGTTGCTGCTCGGCACTTTGACCAAAGACGATCCGACGGGGCTGGGCCGAATCGTGCGAGACGACAGCGGCCAATTCACCGGCATCGTCGAACACAAAGACGCCACCAACGAACAACGCGAAATTCGCGAAGTGAACATGAGCACGTATCTGTTCAACAACGCGGACTTGCTCGATTCGCTTTCTAAACTCAGCAACGACAACGCCCAAGGCGAATACTACCTGACGGATTGTGCACGCCTGCTTCACGAAGCCGGACGCCCCGTCGAAGCGTTGCCCGTTTTGAAGGATTGCGAATCGCTTTCCATCAACAACCCCGAGGAACTCCAAGTGGTCGACCAAACAATGCGAGCGATGGGTTATGCGTGAACTGAAAATTTTCAGTGGCCGAGCAAACCACGACCTCGCTGACAAACTGTGTCGCCACCTGCACCTGAAACCCGCCCGCATCACGCTGGGCCAATTTCCGGACGGCGAAAACTACTGCAAACTCGACGAAGATGTTCGCGGTCGCGACGTCTTCCTGGTGCAGCCGACTTGCCCGCCCGTCAACGACAACTTGATTGAGTTGTTGACAATGATCGATTGCTGCAAGCGTGCCAGTGCCGAGCGGATCACCGCCGTGATTCCGTACTTTGGCTACGCAAGACAGGATCGTAAAGACGAAGGCCGCGTGCCGATCACCGCGAAATTGGTTGCGAACCTGATCACGCGAGCCGGCGCCGATCGCGTCCTCACCATGGATCTGCACGCCGCACAAATCCAAGGATTCTTCGACGTTCCCGTCGATCACCTGTACGCCGCTCCAGTCATCAACGATCACTTCGTCAGCCGCCGATTCGCCGGCGATGAAGTCGTCGTCGTCAGTCCCGACGAAGGCAGTATCAAACGAGCTCTCGGCCACACCAAACGACTCGGTGGCAATTTGGCCATCGTCGACAAACGTCGTACCAACGCCTTGGAAGTCCGCCAAAACACGATCATCGGCGGCCCCGTCGAAGGCAAAGTGGCTCTCATGTTCGACGACATGATCAGCACGGCCGGATCGATCTGCGGTGCGGCCCGACTGGTTCACGAAGCGGGTGCGAAAGAGATTCACATCGCTTGCACTCACGGCGTTCTTTGCGGTCCCGCCATCGAACGACTGCGTGACGCTCCGATTGATTCGATTACCGTCACGGACACGATTCCAGTGACGGGCGAAAAGTTGTTGCCCAACCTGGTTCAGCTTTCGGTGGCACCGCTGTTGGCCGAAGCCATCAAACGAATTCACCACGACCAATCGATCAGCGAACTTTTTCGCGAACGCTGATCAGTCGCATAGCGACCGGTGGTCACTCGGAGTCTTGGCAGAAGTTTTCGACGATGCCAATTCCGGTCAATCCGTTTCGACGAAGTTCGTCAACGAGCGTTTCGATTTCCGAAACGTCCGTTCGGCTTGCATCACGCACGACCAAGGCCGAGTCACAAAGACTCGCGGTCGACAATGCGGACGTGCCACAGTCGATGATCACCAGATCGAATGATTGCTTGAGTCGCTCGACGACCTGCTCCAACTCGCTCGACGCGGGCGACAATTCGTCCGCTCCCGGCAGCAGTGGAATCAAGGTCAACGCGTCCGACTCAGACGCCACGGCAATTTCTTCGACGGGAATGCCATCGCGAATCGCGTCGATCCAGTCGTGATCCAACTCCAAAGCGAAGTCGTCGACCAGAGTTGGACCGTTGCTGTCGGCATCAACCAAAGCAACTTTCATCCCCGTGTAAGCGACACTCAGGGCGATGCCCATCGCGACGGTTGATCGACCTTCACCGGGCAGAACACTGGTGATGGCAATCGATCCCAGTCCATCCTGCTGCGCGTCGACAATGTGCTGCCCAAGTTGATCGGCCAGCGTCCCACACAAGAACAATTCAGAAACGGTATCCGGAATATCCAACTCGTTCACTTGCCATGCAGCGACAAACGGTCGCTTGGCAACTTCCGCCGGCTCTTTGATTGGTGCGGCGACTGTTTCAACCGCGGCGATTGGTTCTGGTTCGATCGAAGGTGCGGGCTCTGTCGCGGTCGCGGTCTGCTGCCGCATCGATTCGGCGAGATAACGTTCCGCTTCACTCATCGTCTGAGTCGCGCGACTCGCGACTTCGGGCATCGATTGTGGTTGAGGCTCTCGTTTCGGAGCTTGGCTTGGTGCCGAAGTGTAGGCGACTGGTTGCGATACAACCGTCTCAATGGTGTTGGTGTCCGACACCGGTGCAACTGGAACCTTTGCAACGCCAGAAACAATCAATGGTTCGCCAATTCGCCGAGCCGTTTCTTCCGCGTTCACCGGACGATCAATCCGCAAACGAGTCGACTGGTCAGCGGTCTCCATCCAGATCGAAGACGATTCGGCCACGGAAGCATCCAACTGCATTCCGGTCACATCGTCGCGGCGATCACCAACCACCGGCTTCAACCGATCGGATGGTCGGTCAATTGTCGAGGACGACTTTTGGATCGACTGAGCCTTCGGTGCAGGGACAACCGGTTCGCTTACCGGAGCAGCTTGCTCCGATGTCGTTCCGGCAACGGTGCCTTCCGTTTCTCGCTGGCGACGCATTGAAGCCGCACGATCCAGTCGCAAAACGGCTTCGTCCAAGCGGCGGGTGACACGTTCGGATCGCTCCAAACCGGTCAACGATTCCTGAGCGGCAGTGTCATTCGTTCGCGGCAACTCGGTGACGGATTCGATCGAATCGACCGCCTGCATCTGAGCCACCGTCTTGGAAACGTAGCGACGATTCCGAGCATGCGATTGAATGAAGTTGTTGGGTTGAGTCATCACGTTTCCCTGTCACTCAGCGGCGCAGATTAAAATCGGGATAGAAAGGCGGTGCGGCAACTCGGGCTTCGGGTTGGTCACTCGTTGCCGGGGTTTGATTTCCGACAGAACCCTCCGGCCCATCGCCTGGCAATGCAAAGCGGAAATCGGGAGTGCTTGGTGACCGAGTTGCGGGAAATTCGTTTGCTCCAGCAACCTGCTCGGCAACGGTCGCTGCCGGCGAACCAGCGTCAGCAGGTGCAGCGTTGGATGCTTGATCACCCGTCTCCGATGGCATCGGTGGCAGGTAGTCCATCCAGTTTGAAATTGGCCCCGGCGTTCCGGTCTGCAGTGGAACTGGAACCGCAGGTGGAGTTTCTTCGAACGATGGCGTGTCAGTCGGTGAGACATCCGTCGTCAATGCTTCACTGCCAGACGAAGTGCCTTGGCTGGTGGTTGCCTCATTCGCGTCGAACTCTTCGGCGGTGATTTCCGATGGAGAACCAGCAGCGTAGTTTGCAGCCAACGCATCAAGTGACATGCCGACATTGCTTGGCGACGAAGCGACTTGAGGTTCACGAACGGACGGCGAAACGGCTTCAGCTGACACTTCTTGATGGAATGGCACCGAACCAAAAGGAGCATCTGCATTGACGCCATGCTGCATCGTCGAAGAAGCCAATTGCGATTGAACCAAACTGGTTCCACCCGGGGCTGCTCCCATTGTGTTGGTCGCCGATGGTTGGCCCAAGGTTGTTTTGTTAACCGAATGCTTCGGAGTTCCCGCGGTCATGGAAAGCCTGGGTTTGACTTGACCGACACTCGGTTTTGGATTGGTGTTTTCGCTGACTGCGACATTGTTCGCTGCTTTGCGATCATCAAAGTGTTTCTTCGGTCGCGTATTCGCATTATCGCTCGCAATTGAATTGACCGAAGACAGATCGTCTTTCTTCGCAGCCGAACGATCGACCTCGGGGTCCTTCGCAATTAAAGCTTCAGAATTTTGCTGAGCGTTCGGATTTCGTCGCGGCGCGAACACTGCCCAGCACGCGAGTACTGCAAGCAGAACCAGCAACGTGTTGCGTGATCCGACGACTGCCAACGCTCGATTGCCAAACGTCTCCGAGCTTTCTTTCCACGACGTTTTAGGCGCCGCTTCAGTGCGCTTGGAATCGGCCAGGACCGTTGCGGTGGCGCTGGGCGGCGATAAGACCGGTTGCACCGACGGTGTGTTCTGAGCCGTCGCGTTTTGTATCGACGCGTGTTGGGGCGTTGTGTGCTGGGACGTTGTGTCTTGAGTCGTGCGGACGCCACTCGCTGAACCGGGTGTTGTCACTTCAGGTGAAGTCACGGGCGTCTGCGGCGGCACCAAGTTAGGCAAACGCGAAACGCTGGCAGTAGTGTCCAAGTTGGTTGGGACTTCCGTTGCAGCGTCGAGCATGTCTTGCATCGACAGGCCCGCATCGCTTTCCAACTTCTCCGGAGCCGATGAGTCTTCGACAAAGGTCTCTTCCGGACCCGTCGGCGGACAAAGGTCTGGCAATCGAAGCAAGGTTGGCGCCATTTCATCCATCTCCGTGCGAGACGGATTGGAGCGACGGCTTGGATTTGTATTTTTGGACGCGGTTGTCATGCGTACTTCTCTCGTTTTGGAACGTGAGTGGTCTACGGAAACATCCTCCACGTACAGGACTCTCCAGGCGCAACATCTCCCCTCCACGGATCGACATCACACAGAAACGATCTTGAGGAAAATCCGGAATAGCGAAACTTTGCGGGCGACTACAAGACGGATCAAGCAAACAACAACCGCCGAACCAGTTTCACGCGATTCGTTTCATTCGCGTCCTCTTTCGCGTCCCTCCAACGAGCCGGGACAATTCTCAGTTCGCACGGACTCTGCTAAGTTGCACCTGAATTGAACTTCCCACTCACCTTTCGGTACAAATCGATGAAACAAGTTTTCCAAGGCGTTTGCTTCGCCTCTTTGATCGCCTTCGGCGCCTGTGCATTGCCAGGTTGCGGATCCGATGAACCAGCATCCGTCGTGGACTCAACGGACCTTGATGCGATCGCAGATTACGAACGAATGATCGCCGAAGAAGAGAAGGCAGCTCAGGAAGGCATGGAAGCCGCGGAGTGATTCGCACAACAGAACAGCCGCAATAAAAAGAAGAACGCCACGTTGAAAACAACGTGGCGTTCTTCTTTTACAAATGAGCGATTGCTGCCGGGAAAAGCAGCCTGCAAACATCGGTGGATCAGAACTCGCCGTCGATCACTTCACGAGCACCTCGTGAACCGAGTGCGCCCCACAAACCATACGGACTTTGTGCGCCAGCTTGATTCATATTGGCATCATTCCCGTTGCGCCAAACCACGGGATTGTTCTGGTTCCCTGATTCAATCGAAGCCGTGATGAACTTGACCGCACCATCTCCCATCAACACGTGTGCTCCCCCTTGGTGACGACTGGAAACCGTCATGATTGACGGCCCGTTCGAATCGTGAGGAATGCAGGTGGGACTGTTGGGAGGCAGAATTGTGTGGACTTGCGATTGAGCGTTTTGGCAATCTGCCCAGCGAAAACCACGCCCTTTGCTGACTCCCTCGAGAGCCCCCGCTGTCCAAAACTGTGGCCGTTGAGGATCAATCATTGTTCCGTTTTCGATACACAGCCGTGGATTTTGACGTATCGCGGTCTGCGCCGGCTGGCGATCGGGGTGACGCTTGGCACGCGTTCGATTGTCCAGGTCACCAAGGTCCGTCGCGATTTCTCCCATAGCGATGGTGTTGGATAATCCGTCCAGCACGTCGCGGAATTTCACCTGTTTGTGCTTCACGAAAAAGCCTCGGTTGGCCGCGCGAGAATGCTGCGCGTAATTGTTTGCGGCTCCCGAGTTCGCTGGTCTGAGGTCGCCGTGCATGGTCCACCAGAACGAGTCCCCCATCGACATCGCGTAGTTCGTACGTCCCAAGCTAGGCAAACCTTTGCCCGGATCACTGGGACAGCGCAAAGTCGGAAGCTCCGTCGCCCATGGCTTGTACTGAATGTTCTGGGGAGTTGGCCCCATTGGCGGCCATGGATTCGTCGGCGTCCCAATCCCCGCACCCGTGTTGCCATCGGTCCGCTCTGAATTCGGATTGGTGATTTGCTCCCAAATCCCCTGTTGCTCCATAAACGGAGTCATCCCAACCAAAGCACTCAATCGCCAGTAGTTGTGGTTGTTGTAGCTGGTCCACCAATTGTGGCTGCCGTTGCCCACGTCCGTCCCGACGCCTTGCATTGGGGCCCCGTTGTAGGCACTGTGGTAGTTGTGAATGGCAAGACCGAGCTGCTTGAAATTGTTGCTGCAGCTCATTCGGCGAGCAGCCTCGCGAGCCGCCTGAACCGCCGGCAAGAGCAACCCAACCAACACGCCGATGATTGCAATGACAACCAAAAGCTCGACCAAAGTGAAACCACGCTGAAAGCGTCCTTTTGTGACCATTTGTTCATATCCTGGATAAAGAAGTGCGGAAAAGATCTGACAAAATACTTCTCCATAGACATTCAATTTCCTGAGCCTATGCCATGCTCAAATGACGCATCCAGTCCGTAATCAGCCCAACAACGGACGCTTCGCCGCCGTAAACACCGTTAGTTCCTTGGCGAAACGAAGAATCAGCTCGCCGCAACAAATCTCATTTTCCTAGAGTTTTTTCATCTGAAATCCCAGGATTGGACGAACCGGGTGCGGAAAACGCTCGGTTGTCTACCAGTTTTCGAGACGGAATGTGAGTTTGGCATCCAGCCAATGAAAAACGCCACGCTGAGTGACAACGTGGCGTTCGTGGTGATTCAGCAGTGAAAAGCAGTCTTAGAACTCGCCGTCGATCACTTCGCGAGATGCGCGAGACCCCAAGGAGCCCCACAATCCGTACGGGCTCTTCGAACCCGGTTGATTCAGATTGACCGCGTTGCCACCCAGGTGCACGACTGGGTTGTTCTGGTTACCAGCTTCGATCGATGAGGTAATGAACTTCACGGCTCCATCGCCCATCAGAAC
>NZ_DDGH01000090.1:46666-58194 GCF_002337565.1 Rhodopirellula sp. UBA1907
ACGGCTCCATCGCCCATCAGAACATGCACCCCGCCTTGGTGACGACTCGAAGTGGTCATGATTGCATTGCCATTCGAATCGTGCGCGACACACAATGGTGCGTTTGGTGGCAAAATGGTGTGCACATTGGATTGAGCGTTCTGGGAATCGGCCCAACGGAAACCACGCCCCTTGATCTCACCCTCTAGACCACTGTTCACCCAAAACTGCGGGCGGGTCGGATCGATCATCGGAGAGGCGTCTTCGATGCAGAGCTTTGGATTGTCTCGCATCGACGCCTGAGCACCTTGACCGCCGGAGTGCGTTTTCCCGCGAGTCCGATTGTCGCCGTCACCCAAGTCCGTCGCGATTTCAGCCATCGCGATCGTATTGGACAAACCATCTAGAACGTCGCGGAACTTTGTTTGCGAGTGCATGACGAAGAAACCACGGTTGGCGGCACGAGAATTCTGTGCGTAGTTGCTCGCCTCTCCTGGATTTGCCGGACGCAACTTTCCGTTCATCGTCCACCAGAACGAGTCGCCCATGGACATGGCATAGTTCGTACGACCAAGGCTTGGCAAACCCTCACCTGGATCGCTCGGACAACGCAGCATCGGGAGTTCCGTGGCCCAAGGTTTGTATTGAATGTTGTCTGGGGCAGGTCCCATCGGCGGCCAAGGATTGCTTGGAACACCAATGCCCGCTCCGGTATTGCCATCGGTTCGCTCGGAGTTGGGATTCGAGATCTGTTCCCACAACGCTTGCTGCTCCATGAAAGGAGTCATCCCCACCAATGCGTTCAATCGCCAGTAATTGTGGGTCGTGTAGCTGGTCCACCAATTGTGTGTGCCGTCACCGACATCCGTTCCAACTCCATGGATCGGGGCGCCGTTGTACGCACTGTGGTAGTTGTGCATCGCCAGTCCGAGCTGCTTGAAGTTGTTGCTGCAACTCATTCGTCGCGCAGCTTCGCGGGCAGCTTGCACGGCGGGCAACAACAGGCCAACCAGCACGCCAATGATCGCAATCACGACGAGCAGCTCCACCAAAGTGAACGCTCGCCGAGATACGTTTTTACTTAACATGAGAACTTTCCTGGGTTTGAATATTTAGCACTTGAAATACTTTTGATCTGGCGTGCCAATCGACGCCGATCTCGAATGCGATTTTTTCGCATACTGTATATTCAAGAGAACACCACTATTGAACGATGGCGTTCCAGAATTGGCCAAAAACCCCCGAAAGACGGACTCATACCCTTCTGCAGCGATAGGTCAATTAAAGCTCCGGCTGTTCAGCTGCACAGAAAAACAAGAGATTTTTTTCCTTCACCAGCGTGCCCCGACTGATGGGGCCCCGCGTTCCCGCTACGACGAAGCAACTACAGTCGCTTCTCCCTTCGATTGGACGTCACCAGCAAAGCGACCGGCGACGGTTCATTTGGCTGCTAGGCGATGGACAGAACCTCACTTAGCAATTGATGCGTTCAGCTTTTTCGCTTGCTGCTGGGCAGCCTCCATGACGGCTTCCACTTCAACGGGAACTCCGCCTTGCTGCTTGCTTTCGTAAGCCGCTTGCATGAAGGCGTACAACTCGATTGTTTCTGCCGAATCGACCGGCGACTCACCCGTGCGAAAGAACTGAGCGATCTCGACGAGCAATGGTCGGTAGCCGTCGTACTTCCCAATTTCAGAAATGGCTTTCTCTCCGTAGACCATTCCGCCGTAGCCCGAACTGCCCGCTCGGATGCCTCGGAAGGTTCCAATCCGTCCGTCGCCCCAACGACCAACGGCCAATTCAAAATCCTCGGTCGAGGTGTGAGCTACCGTTTTGCAGCCAACACCCATGCAGGTGTAAAGCGTTTCGACGCCGTGGATCCCATACCAATACAAATCCACATGCGATGGTTCAATCTTGCAGGGACTATGTGCACTGCAGCCAAGAACTCGCCCCACTGAACCAGATCGAATGGCCTGGGCACCGTTGCTGTACCGCAACGATGAGCTCGAGAAAACGGGCACGTCGTAGTGCTTCGCCGCATCGAAGATGGCGATCGTTTCAGCCAAGTTGGATCCGACGGGCTTGTCGATGAACACGGTCTTCCCAGCCGCGAAAACTTGCAGTGCCTGTTCGTGATGGATCGTCCCATCGTTGGTTTCCAACAAGACGCAGTCCACTTTGGACAGCAACTCGCTGATGGAATCGACGATCTCGATTCCCATTGATTTCAACTGCTCGGTGTATCCGGGAATCCGACTGCTGCTGGATTCGATCGTTTTGCTTCCGAACGGATAAGCCGCAACGACTTGGAAACCAGCCAACGGATCATCGTCCGAATGCTCGGCATTGAACTCTTTCGCAAACGCCGGCGTGTGGGACGTGTCCAGACCGATGATGCCAATCCGAACGGGTTCGTCCGCACGAGCACTGCCGACCGAAGACAGCACGCTCGCGCACAAAAACATCACGACACCAATCAAACTAAACCGCATGGGACCACTTTCAAAACAAAGACGAAGAACAAGATGAACAGACCAAGCTGGACCAACTGCAAAGGCTCAAACCACCGGCTTCCAGCCCGGTTGATATTCGCGTCCCCAATACGCAAGCGCTTCGGAATTCCCAATGGGTTTGCCGGTGGCGGAATCAATTTCCAGTTCCGCTGAGCTGCGATAAGCCATGTTGCCCAAGTGGCAAAGCAACGTGCTCAGATGTGCTTCCTGAATGTCCGCGTTGGGTCGGCGACCGGTGCGAATAGCGTCCAAGAAATCGGCCAAATGAGTTGTGTCGCCGCCCTCATCGTTGACGGTCTCAATTTCCTTGTTGCGATCATCGAATCGAGTGAAGCCATTTCCTCGGACGATGATCGAACCTTCGCTCCCGTGGAAGCTGACTCCCACCGCCGCATCGTGTGGCCCCAAAGGAGACCAACTCAATCCTTCCCAGGTCGCCGTTTTTCCTTCGGGGAAATCGTACGTCACCATCATCGTGTCAGGCGTTTCTTGATCGTCGTCGTGACGGTACTTGCCGCCACCCGAACGAACGCGACTGGGCGTTGTGACCTGCAATCCCCAACGAGCCAAATCCAGCACATGGATGCCGTTGTTGCCCAATTCGCCGTTGCCCCAATGCCAACGCCAATGCCAGTTGTAATGAACCACATTGTCCACGTACTCGCGGCGCGGCGCGGGACCTTGCCACAGATCCCAGTTCAGCCAATCCGGCACTGATACGGTTTTGCCATGCCCAATCGACGGACGCCGGTTGTTGTACCAACTGCGTGAATAAGAAACGTCACCGATGCCGCCCGTGTGCACCAATTCGATCGCACGAATGATTGCTGGCCAACTGCGACGTTGCGATCCCATTTGCACGACTCGGTTGTGCTTCCGCGCCGCTTCGACCGCCAACACACCTTCTTCCGCGGTCTGACTGCATGGCTTTTCTACATACACATGCTTTCCGGCGGCACATCCCAAAATCGTTGCGGGTGCATGCCAGTGGTTGGGAGCTGCCACGACAAGAGCGTCCACGTTCTCGTCTTCCAACAACTTCCGAACATCAACAAACGTTTTGGGCCGATGCCCTTGAGCATCCGCAACGGAATTCGCCACTTTGTCCGACGCTCGCGAATCGACATCGCAGATCGCGACCACTTCGGAACCGGGATCTTTGATGAATCCTTTCGCTAGCGCCGCCCCACGATTGTTGACGCCCATGATCCCAACGCGAATAACTTCGTTGGGCGACTTTTTCGGAACCGTTTCTGCGAACACGGAACGAGCGGTAACGGTCGCACCCAATGCTGCCCCCGCTTTCAAGAACAACCGACGATCACGTGTCCGATGCCTTGACTGCATGGACGCGGAAGACTGCACACCAGAATGCTGAGGACGCATGGTCACGGCGAAATCCTTTGGCTGGATCGAACGCGTCAATCAACATTCGTGACATTGTCTTGGTCTCACACACCGAAGCGTGCAGGATCAAGCCGCGTGACGACTGCGATTGGCAAATGGTCTTCGAAGCTTCGACTGAGATCATCTCCATCGATGCTGCCGTCACCACGGTAGACGGTGAACCAACAGCCCGCATCATTGGAGAGATGTTCTAGAGCGTCAAAGACCAATCGATCGATGGGAGGGAAGGAGGTGGGACAACTGAGTTCGCCTCTCGGCCAACTCGACAAGCAATCGCCTGAGATCGACTCGGGCAAATCGCTTCGCTGACGCTCATTGTAAGCAGATTCTCTAGCGGATTGGGCATCGCAATTTGTCCTCCGCCGAGTGTGGATCCAACGGGACCCTGGACACAAACCAAAGATGGACAGAGATTGGCACGGACTTTCGCCACCTGTCGACCGCCGCAACGGTGCAAGAGACCCTGATGAGCCTTCCTGATTCGACGTCACCCCCAAATGATTCGTCCGCCACGATGATGGATCGGTTGGTGCTGTCCTACCTGGATATTCGACGAGCGATCGGGCTCAGCGGTTTGGTGCTGCCACTCGTTTTGGGCCCCGGCGGCTTGCTGCTAGGGATCGAAATCCAAGAGAACATGAGCAGCTACTATCACACTCCATTGCGGGATGTGTTTGTAGGAACGCTCTGCGCGATTGGCATATTCCTGTTCTGCTACCGCGGATACGACCGGATCGAAAATTGGACGGCGAACATCGGGGCGGTCGCGGCAATCGGAATCGCTCTGTTTCCGTTGGACTATGGCAGCGATCCGCTGATCCAAAAGTCATTCGTGGGCTACGTCCACACATTCAGCGGCGGTGTGTTTTTCACAACACTCGCGTTCTACTCGCTGTACCACTTCCCACGCGATTCCAGGCGGGAAGCCGAGTCCCATTTGTTCGAACGCTCATTGGCCTTTCGTGCCAGCGGATTGACCATCCTGTTGATCACCTTCGCGATGGGCGGCTACATGTTGCTCGTTCCTCAAGACTGGAAGGATTGGCTCAATGGCTACAACTTTTTGTTCTGGGCGGAATGGATCGCCGTTTGGTCCTTTGCAAGTTCTTGGCTCGCCAAAGGTCGCATCATCGTTACCGAGATCGGTGTCGAAGTCCTCGCCTATTCGCGAAAGATGGTGCTGCAACACGGATTGGGAATCAAAGACAATCCGTGATTCTCGCGATCTAGCGTCACTGATCCAGAACGCCAAACGTTCGTGCAAACTCAATATCGTCTTCGCTGAGTTTTTCGAGCGGGACCGAGATGGTTTGCCGATTGTCCAGCCGCAACAGCGAGACATCCGACTTCCCCACCGATTGCAACATCGCTTTGATGGTGAACGTACCGCTTGGGTCCGACCACTCACGCGGAAACTTCGTCGCCGCTTTGCGAATCGAATCCCAACGGCTCAAGATTTGTTCGAATTGAATGTCGTTCGTCCAATCAGAATCGTCCTCGAGTTCCTTTTCCAGCAAACGCTGCAACCTTGAATTGGCCGGCGGAGGTGCGCTGTTGGTCGCGATTTGTGTGTACTGAACTCCCAGAGCCCGATCCGGACGAAACACGCTTTTCTTGGACCGCGGTTCCCAATACTTTGCCATGTCGGCTTGCTGCTTCGAAGTCAGCCGCGGCAAATTGGCGGCATCAAAAGCCTCCATCGTCGGAAGCAAATCATGATCGAACAACATCGCTCGAATCGGATCGAGGTAGTGAAACCCAACCCGCAAATCAAACTGGGTTGCTTTGCCGATGTAACTCGCACCATCAATCTTGTAGTCAACGCTCCCGGCATAGGGCATTCCCATCTCAGGCGAAAACTCCCACATCCCAGACCCTGAAAGCGTGAGTTGTTGCCCAGCGGAAACGCCGCCAGCGATTTCAACCTCGCGACCGAACGCCAAATGGCCTTCTTTCATCGGATCCTGCGGGGTCATCAGCGAGAAAATTGAAATCCTCGACTTTGCAACTTGGTCGCTATCTGATGAAACGAAATTCAATTCGCTCTCGGCGCGAGAGCTGAATCCAGAGACCGTTTTGCCATCGTTAGGCAACTGCAAAAAGATCAATCCCGCGATCGCTCCCGTGGCAAAAGGCAACTCCCCTTTGGCACCCTTGCCTCGAATCTTTCCGGATGTGGTGCACCAGATCTCGCCCCCACAGAACTGAAACAGCCCTGGGTACCGTTCCAGCTCATACAGCGTTCGACGCTGTTGCTCCTTTCGCATCGCTTCCGCCCGCTCGCTGGCGGCCTGATGAAAGCGAGCCATCCCGGGATCGCCAGACGCAGACCCAAATGAATTGCTTGGCCCCGACTCATAAGACTCCCGCGTGCGTCGATGATGAGTCGCCAGCGTGCCTTTGTTCGCAAGCTTGTTTCCCATGAAGGGAATCGTTTGGTAGGTCCCGGACCATTCCTCGGAATTAGAACTCTTCACCACATACCGCAATCGACATCTCTGCCGCACCATGATTGGATTGCGTTCGCCTTCGGTACGTTCAACGATCCGGTATTCGATTCCATAGTCAAACGTTTCCCCAACGGCGGGCGTGTAGACAACGTCCTGCCCGGAGGCCACGTTCAGCATCCCGAACGCTCCCGCAACGATCGCGATGACGGAGCACTGCCAATTGTCGATTCTCGACATCCTCACAATTCCTCTGCCAATTGTTCCATGTCTGTCTTCAGCGTTCGCATGTAACGTCGCCACTCCAATTCGAGCGTGACGCGGTCGCCAAAACATTCGTTGAACAACTCCACCAGTTCCGTTCCCTTTTCCCGCGGGTCCGTGTCCGCCGAAATTTTTCGCGACTTGCCATAGAACTGAATCAGCTCATCAAAGCGTTCTGTGAACAAATAGTGCGTCAGAGCCCACGCCTGTCCGTACGCGGGAAGCTGGTCGCCAAGAGCCGTTTCGACAATGAACCCGAGATCCGAAACGATGAACTCCACGCTGCCGCGAACGGGATCGCCTTCCAACGCGCGGTAGTAACTGATCCGGTTTTGATCCACCACACCAACGCCACTCCAAACCGCCAACTTCGATGACTCAAAGTACGACGCCAATCCTTCGTGAACCCATCGGATGAACACGCCATCTCTCGGAAACAACCCTGTGTTGGCGGCAAGCTGGTGAACCGCTTCATGCGAAACCGTTGCAACGTCTTCGCTTTCGTGTTCGATGTCGATCAACAATGAAACCGTGTTGGCGAACCGAATGATGTGAGCAGCATTGGGACTTCGAGTCCGTTTGGCCTGCTCCTTCATTTCATCCAGTTTGTCCGTCAACTGTTTCAACAATAAAAAGATTTCGGTAGTACCGGAGTCGTAAAAGAACGAAACGTTTTCCTCGGGAAGGTAGAAACCCGCGATCTGTTTCAGCCCCATCTCGAGTCGTCGTTCCATCAAGAGGAAATCCTTGTGTTCCGAAAACAGAACGGCGTTGAGTGGTTCGCTTGGCGGCCGCAGATAAAATCCACGAAGTGCGAACGTTAAGAAGTACGACTCGTAGACCTTTTCCAACAACTCCAAACGCATTTCCGCGCGAGTCATCTTGGTCACCGCGTCTTTTTCACTTTGGGCGTCATGGAACA
Source organism: Rhodopirellula sp. UBA1907 (assembly GCF_002337565.1). Classification (NCBI taxonomy): domain Bacteria; kingdom Pseudomonadati; phylum Planctomycetota; class Planctomycetia; order Pirellulales; family Pirellulaceae; genus Rhodopirellula; species Rhodopirellula sp. UBA1907. The sequence goes on from NZ_DDGH01000090.1 coordinate 54,202, forward strand.
ATGCGAAATGCTTGCTCCGCGACATCTCCATTCGACTCCCGCCGATCAAGTTTCGAACATGCGCCTCGCTGCCGGAATTATTGGGAACCGGACGATTGATGTGGACCATCAACGCCGCCAACTTCTTGATCTTCTCGTCCGTCGGATCCAACTTCCACGCGTCACTGAGCAATGACTTGCATTCTTTCAGCATCCCGTGCTGAAGTGCCCACTGAGCCAACTTGATGTAGTTGTCGACCGTCTTCTCGCTGAGGATTTTTCCCGACTTGCGTCGAAAAATTGTTTGACGCGTCGGCGTCTTGATCACTTGCAGATCGCGAGCGTTAAAATACAGCGATCCTCGGGGATGACGAAAGGTGACCGTCCCGCCGGGGTTGTAGTTCGTCTCGCCTTCCAACAACAAACCCGCATCCGTTCCCGGAATCTGATAAATCGCGTAGTCCGCTTGGGCATTTCGCGAGAAGCAAAGGCTCGTCAGGAGCCCGCCCGCCATCAACCAAGCGAGCAAACTCATCCGCGGTTGAAACCGTCGTTTTTGCCCCGATGATACGTCCGGCTTTTGAAATTCCATTCGTTTGCCCGCCATTCCTGTCCCCATCACTACGAATCATTCGTCGACCACCCCGACAGTCATGCTCCGCTCAGGCAAAACAGCCCGCGAGGTGTGGTCGCCATCCCCTAACAAAGGAGCGATTGTAACTCGTCATCGCTCAGTTTGTGCTGACAGCCGCAACGGGAATCCACGCAATTCGCGGTTTGTCCTCGTCGAGGACGTATTCCTTCAGGCAGGACACTTCACGGATGAACAGTAATGCAAATCCGCAACACCAGAAACCGACACAACCAATCGGATTCCGCACCAGTCGAGCGTCTCTGCTAGCGAACGAGTTGCATTGGCCAACTGAGAGCTCACCTCACACTTCGTGGCGTTTCCAAGGGACGACCCCCGTCTTTCTCGACACTCGCCGACCATTGCTCAAGTTCGCGACTCATCCTCTCTGCAACGTCGGGATACTGTTCCGACACGTCCCGCGATTCCGTCGGATCATTTCGCAAATCAAACAAGACACTCGGCTCGGTGGAGTCTTTCAACTTCGTCCCACGAGTCACGTAGGGTCGCACGAGTTTGAATTGTCCATGTCGGACTGCCGCGTTGTGTGTGTAGTTCGGCGAGCCTCGATTCCATTGCCAAAATCGCATCGTCGAGTGGGCGACCGAGGCGTCTTCCAAAACCGCCGCGAAACTCTCGCCGTCCAGTCGGTTTAGCGTGGCGAGATCGACTCGACAAAGATCCAGAATCGTGGGCATCAGATCAACAAACGTGACCATCTGATCTCGATGCCCAGGTGCAAACCGTTTGGGCCAACGAACGAACAAAGGCACTCGAATGCCGCCCTCGTTGACCTGATACTTTGTGCCTCGCAAACCTCGATTGAATCGCTCTCCTGTCAACGGATCGGGGCCGTTGTCGCTCGCGAAGATGACGATGGTGTTGTCGGACAATCCCAAATCATCGATCTCCGACAACAACTCACCGATCCCACGATCCATCACTTCGATCATGGCATAGATAGTCGCTGTGGATTCGTCGAAACCTTGACCTCGGTACCGAGCAATGATCTCGGGCGGCGCTTCCAACGGGCGATGAGGAGCGTAGTGTGCGAGATGCAAAAAGAACGGATGCTCGCGGTGTCGACGAACAAACTCGATCGCTCGACGGTTTAAATCATCGGTCAAATAGCTTTCATCAACGTTGCTGATTTGCCGTTTTTCTGAGAAGGGATATCGAAAGTAGCCGACATTGTCTGAACCGAAGAAGCCTTCGAATTCGTCGAAACCGCGATCCAGTGGATGAAACCCGTCGCCTCGACCAGTGTGCCACTTTCCGACCAGTCCAGTCGCGTAGCCAGCATCTTTCAACACATTGGCGATCGTTGTTTCGTCACGTCGCAGGCGAGTCATCTCCGGGTACTTGTTCATGTTCAGCGTCACCACGCCGGTGCGATGCGGATACCGTCCCGTCAACAACGCCGCTCTCGCGGGCGCACACACGCATGATCCACTGTAAGCTTGCGAGAACTGAATCGACTCGCTGGCAAGCCGATCCAGATTTGGCGTTCTGGTCGGAGAACCATCGCCACCGGCAAGATCCCCCACCGCCAAGTCGTCAGCGAGAATCACAATGACATTGGGTCGTCGACTCGTCGCGTCGCTTTCTGAATGTGCATTCGCATCTCCCTCCTGAACCAATGGAGCTTGTCCCAGGCATTCGTTCAGCGATACCAGGATCAAAACGATGGCGACAAACGGCGAAAACTTCATTGGTGGTTTCTTGATCGTGGAGGGATTCGCGTCCAATTAATGATACCGACTCATTCGGAAAACTGGCGTCGGCACGCTAAAACGAACGTGTTCGCCGTGCTTCAGCTGTTTCGATGGAAGAGAATAGTCAGCACAGTCATGAAGCGTCGCGACGAGCATCCTTTGATCAGCGAGGTTCCTACGTTCACGTTTCGCTTACGCCGGGGTAGCATCATCGCACGGCGTCCCAGCACGGAAAGCCTGCCAGACCGTCTCCGCAACATCGCAAAGTGAGCCATGCCCTCGCCAAGCCCTCGTTCCGCTTCCTCGCCATCCAAACCACAGCTATCGGTTCGGAAAAAGATCCTGTTTTCCTTTGTGTTTGTTGTGGGGGTGCTTGGAACGATTGAACTCGTGCTGCGTGTCGCGAGAATCGGCGAGCCACCCGCAATCGGTGTGCTTCGATTTGGATACGACACAGGCATTCCAATCTTTGACGCCGATGGTATTGAGCGGGAAGGTGAGTTCTATCAGGACGTTCCCCTGTTCGAAGCGGATCCCAATCTGTTTTGGAAGCCGATCGCCGATACGCCGTTCACGGGAGCGGACGGGCTGCGTCTGCCTGCTCCATCGCAGAAGTCAAAGGATGATGGCGTCTACCGAATCGGAGTGATCGGAGACTCATGCAGCTTTCTCGGCGAAAAGGTCTATCCCGCCCGGTTCGCTGATCTTTTGCGAGAATCGACCGGACGTGAAATCGAAGTCGCCAACGCCAGTTGCCCGGGCTACACATCCTTTCAAGGCGAACGGCGGTTGCAGACATTGTGGCCATGGGAACCAGACGTCGTCCTCGTTTACTTTGGATGGAACGACCACTGGAAGTCACTCAACGGGCAAACCGACCAGGACACGATGCAGCGTCAAATCTTGAGCGACCGTGCACGCACCTGGTTGGGCAAGTCTCGGATCTTTTGGTGCATGTACTCGCTGCGAACAAAGCTCGCACCACTGAAATCAATTCGTGACGCCCCCGTCCGTGTTCCGCTGGCCCATTATCAAGAGAACCTCCAAGAGATTCTCGCGAGCACCAATGAACGAGACCTTCCAGTCATCTTCATCACCGCGCCTTCGGCCTATCGAGAAGGAAAGGTGCCACCTTGGTCATACGAATTCTTTGGCCAGTTCTATGGAATGAGCCCCGAGGAAGTTGCCAGCATTCCGCAAACACATCGTCAATACAACGAAGTGGTACGGCAGATCACGGAAGCAAACTCATCCGCCTATTTGGTCGACGTCGCTGCAGCCTGGGGAAAGGACGAGGACGAGCCCAAAGATCCAGAACGATTCCGGAGTGATCGAATTCACTTGACCGAACAGGGCCACCAAGAGATTGCCGAACAACTGCTGCAACGATGGAACGAGGCAGAGCTGGGCAAGACGGAGCTCGGGACGTCAGCAGAACTCGGCACCGAGTGATGCTCTTGACGGGCCTCGCTCGTCCTCCCGCCCTTGCACCACTCCCAAGAACGGCCCAAGAGGCGAAGTCAAAGCCAGAACGGCATAACACCCACGAAAAACGGCGCACAAAAAAAGCCAAACCCCGTGTTTTTCAGGGTTTGGCTTGGATTGTCTCGGCCTGTCAGGCCCGTTGATAGCGGCAGAGGGACTCGAACCCCCGACACGCGGATTATG
>NZ_DDGH01000090.1:58300-58647 GCF_002337565.1 Rhodopirellula sp. UBA1907
GCTGCTCTAACCAGCTGAGCTATGCCGCCGATCGAAATGTGAATTTCGAGAGGGCGAGAATGTAGGCGAATCCGCCAAGCTTGAAAAGACGGCTTCGGAGCTTCCCAGCCGGATTTGGCGGCAATTTCGATTTCCAGCGATGGCGCCGGGCGGCAGGTGCCCGTGTCGGCATTTCGAACCTTGGACTTGAGCCAACTTCGACAGATTGACGTTGTCGCGGTTTCCCCCGGACCGCTACAAACACCCCTTGGGACGAAGGACCGTACCGATCGCGCGAACCGATCATCCTTTTGATCGCCCTTGGGAAGGAACTCGGATGTACCGACTGCTGCTCTGTTTTCGCTATT